>DASXUI010000112.1:0-12472 GCA_036504955.1 Armatimonadota bacterium | reverse complement strand
CCTTCGCGGGCACGGGTGGAGGCGCCGCCGACCATCGGTGCCGCGCCCGGCAGTTCGGCCCGCGTAGGCGGGCCGCCGGCGGCACCGTAGGAGCCGCCGCGCAGCGAGCGGGTTCAGCCGCTCGTACACCCCCTCCGCTCGTGCCAATGCCGTTCGTTGCCCCGCGTCGGGCGCCCGTCTACCCCAGCACCGCGCTGAGGTAGCGGCCCGTGTAGGAGCCTTCGTGGGCGGCCACTTGCTCGGGGGTGCCGGTGACGACCACCTCGCCGCCCGCGTGGCCGCCGTCCGGGCCGAGGTCGATCAGGTGGTCCGCCGTCTTCACCACGTCCAGGTGGTGCTCGATCACCACCACCGTGTTGCCGGCGTCCACCAGGCGGTTCAGGCAGTCCAGCAGGCGCTGGATGTCCGCCAGGTGCAGCCCCGTGGTGGGCTCGTCGAGGATGTAGAGGGTGTGGCTGCCGCGCTTCAGCTTCCCAAGCTCTCGCGCCAGCTTGATGCGCTGGCTCTCTCCACCGGAGAGGGTGCTGCTCGACTGCCCGATACGGACGTACCCCAGGCCCAGCTCGTCCAGCACCCCCAGCTTGCGCGCTATCACGGGGATGCCCTGGAAGAAGTGGACGCCCGCCTCGATGGGGAGGTCCAGGACCTCCGCGATGTTCAGGCCGTTGTAGGTGACCTCCAGGGTGTCCTGGTTGAAGCGGGCGCCGTGGCAGGCCTGACACTCCACCTCTACGTCCGGCAGGAAGTGGAGGGAGGTGGTCACCGTGCCCTCCCCGGCGCACTCCTCGCAGCGGCCGCCCTTCACGTTGAAGCTGAAGCGCGAGGCCGTGTAGCCCCGCCGTTTGGACTCCTCCGTGGAGGCGAAGAGCGTTCGGATGGCGTCGTACACGCCAATGTAGGTGGCGGGGTTGGAGCGCGGGCTGCGGCCGATGGCTGACTGGTCTATGTTCACCACGTCGGTGAGGGAGCCGACACCCTCCAGGCAGTCGTGGTCTCCGGAGAGGGTTCGGCTGTCATAGAAGACCGAGTAGAGCTTCTTGAAGAGGATGTCGTTCACCAGGGTGCTCTTGCCGGAGCCGGAGACGCCGGTGACGCAGATGAGGAGGCCCAGAGGGAACTCCACGTTGATGTCCCTCAGGTTGTTCTGCCGCGCCCCGACGATGCGCAGCCGGTGGCCGTTGGCGTGACGGCGCTCGGGCGGAATCTCGATACGCCGTCGGCCACTTAGAAACTGGCCGGTGAGGGAGCGGGAGTTATCCAGGATCTGCTTGAGCGTGCCCTGAGCCACGATCTCGCCGCCACGCTCCCCGGGCTCCGGCCCCACCTCGATGATGTGGTCGGCCGCCCGGATGGTCTCCTCGTCGTGTTCGACCACGATGACGCTGTTACCGATGTCCCGCAGCTTCTTGAGGGTGCCGATCAGCTTCACGTTGTCCCTGGGGTGAAGCCCGATGCTGGGCTCGTCCAGCACGTAGAGCATCCCCATGAGGCCGGAGCCGATCTGGGTGGAGAGCCGGATGCGCTGGGACTCCCCGCCGGAGAGGGTGGTGGCACGCCGGTTCAGGTTGAGGTAGGTGAGGCCGATGCCCAGGAGTAGGTCGATGCGGGCGGTGATCTCCGTCAGAATCTGCTGGCCGACCTGGCGGTGCTTCTCCGGCAGGGGGAGGTCGCGGAGGAACTCGCGCAGCTCCTCTAGGTTCATCTCCCCCATCTCATGGAGGTTGAGGCCCTTCACGGTGACCAGAAGCCGCTGGCGCATCAGCTTGGTGCCGCCGCAGTCCGGACACACGTGCTCCACCATCACCCGGCGGAGGTAGTGCTCCATGTTCGTATGGGTGACCTGCTGCTTGCGGTAGTGCTTGTAGCTGCGCTCGATCTGGTTGATGATGCCGTCCCAGCGGAAGGGCTTGCCTATGTGGCGGTCGCTCTGGCCGCCCGGCGGCTGAAGCAGGGCGATCCGCTCCCCCTGGGTGCCGTAGAGCAGGAGCTGCACCACCTCCTCGGGCAGCTCGGAGTAGGGGACGTCCAGGCTGAAGCCATAGTGCTGGGAAAGGCTGTACATCATGCGGCCGCCCCAGGTGTTCTTGTCGAAGCGGAAGGCCTCCGGGATGAAGGCGCCGCCCAGGATGCTCCGGGCGCGGTCCGGAACCAGCAGGTCGGGATGGGCCTTCAGATAGGTGCCCAGGCCGGAGCAGGTGGGACACGCGCCATCGGGCTCGTTGAAGGAGAAGTAGAAGGACTGGAGCTCGCCGGTGGTGATCTGGTGCTCCGGACAGGCGAAAGCCTCGTAGAAGGCTCGCAGGGCCGCCTCCCCAACCACCTCCGGGTTCAGAACGTCCACGCGGAGGTACCGCTCCCCCAGGGAGAGGGCGCTCTGGACCGCCGCCAACACCTGCTTGTGGATTCCCTTCCGCACCACGATCTTGTCGACCACCGCCTCAAGCCGGTAGTCGCGTGTCTCGTCCAGCTCCAGCTCTTCGCTCAGGTCGTTGACCACGCCATCCACCCGCACGCGGCGGCAGCCCTTGGTGCGCACCTCCCCAAAGAGATAGGCGAAGTCCTCGCCGTAGATCTTAAAGATGGGCGCGGAGAGCTCCACCGTCGTGCCCTCGGGCAGAGAGAGGAGGTGCTCCACGAGGCGGGCGGGGGTGCTGACGGCGATCTCCCGCTCGCAGAAGGGGCAGTGGGACACGCCCACCGTGGCGTACAGAATGCGCAGGTAGTCCTGGACGTCCGTCATGGTGCCGACGGTGGAGCGCGGGTTGCGGCCCACCGTCTTCTGCTCGATGGAGACGACGGGCGACAGGCCGTAGACGGTGTCCACGTTCGGCTTTCGAAGCTGCGACACGTGCCGCTTTGCCCAGGCGGAGAGGGACTCCAGGAACCGGCGCTGGCCCTCCGCGTAAAGGGTATCGAAGGCTAGCGACGACTTGCCGGAACCGCTGATGCCAGTGACCACGACCAACTGGTCGCGCGGGATGTCTATGTCAACGTTCTTAAGATTGTGCTCTTTGGCCCCACGGATGCTGATGGCGCTTCTCATCGCTCCTCCGACGCATCGTAGTAGTAAGCGGCCTCCTGAACGGTAGCGGAGCTTCGGGGAGTAAGGCGGATGCCCGTGGAGACCTTACGAAGGATCTCCTGGTCCGCAAGCCACTCATAGGCGAAGGAGAGGCTGTCCTGCTGCACCTGCTTGGCGAAGTAAGCGTCCATCTCAGAGGCGGAACGGACCCCACCCTCCTCCTCCAGGTACCGGAGGATGGGAGCGAAGAGCAGCCTTGCCTTCTCCTCAAGATACTGGTTGATGGCGCCCAGAGCCGCGGCAAGGGTGGGCTCATCCTTAGGAGCATGGATGAAGTCGACGTAGAGCTTGCCGAAGAGCTCGGGGTTGCAGCGCAGGGCCTGGTCGATCACTTCGCGGCCGGGGACCTGTCCGGCCAGAACGACTTCGATCTCAGCGATGCGCCCCACGCAGTAGAGGGCCCAGACGAAGCTGTAGCAGGGATCGTGCTTCACGGTCAGCCACTTCTCCGCCTTCGCCAGAAGGTAGAGGAGGAAGCCGCCGGAGCTGAGGAGGTGGAGGTCGCGGTCACGGGCGCCCACCCGGCGGATGTCCTCGAAGAGGTCCGCCAGAGTCTCGTCGGTGGTATGGACCAGGGTGCCGTGGGCCACAAAGGAGTTGAAGAAGGAGCTCTGGAGGGAGCCTTCGACTAGCTCCCGGAACCTGCGGCGGGTCATGAGGGCGGCGTGGATGTTAATGCCGTCCTCCACCAGGCAGTAGGAGGGGGTGCGCTTCGCGTCGTCCTGCACGACCACCACCAAGTCAATGTCTGACTTCGACCAGACCTTGTCGTGTGACAGACTGCCACCCAGGAGCACGGCCACCACGGTGCGATCCTGGCGCAGCTTCTCCAGAAGCGCCGCCAAGGCATCCTTGTAGCGGCGGGTCAGGCGTGCTTGATCGTCCATGGACAGCCTCCGGTGAGGGGCGCAAGGGTGGACGGACACTGGCCCGGCGGCTGACTGGAGAGGCAGGAACAGGGGCCGGCCGGCGACAGACGAGAGGGAGTATAGCACAACGCGGAGAGGGGTACAAGTGTTCTGCGTATCTGCCTCTCAGGCGCGCCGCTTACGCGGCTCCCGGCTCCCCTTCCCGAAGCGACCTATCTCCTCCGGCTCCTCTTCGCGAGACGGGAAGAGGAGAGGCGCGGTGACGACGGGGAGGCAGGGGAAGAGTGTGTGGCGCCGCTAGGCGTTTCTGGGCGGCGGGAGGTGGGGCATCACCAGCACGGAGCCTTCTTCCCGTCTCGGGAGGAGCGTTGGAAGATAGGGAAGCGGGGAGATGGGGAACCGTGCCGCCACGCGGTAGGCGCTTCGCTTGCGTGGCCGCTCTGTTCTGCTAGAATGGGGGCACGGGAAGGTCGGTCATGCCCTGTGTTCCAGGATGCAAGCCCCCGGAGGTGGTACCCATGACTGCGTTGTGTGAGGAGCTGCTGCGGTCCCCGGGCCTTGGATCTCTTCTGGGCCGGCTTCAGGAGGTCTACGCCGAGGAGCAGCGTCGACGTGAGGAGTTCCGGCAATCGGTCACTGAAGGGGAGAAGGCGGAGTTCATCAACGGGGAGGTCGTGGTGCACTCACCTGTACGGTTGTCACACAGTCTGGTGTCACAGGCTCTGTTCACGCTGCTGCGCGCGCACGTCCTGGCCCACGGGTTGGGTGTCGTGGGCCACGAGAAGCTGATGGTGAGCCTCACGCGGAACGACTACGAGCCTGACGTGTGCTTCTTCTCCACCGAGAAGGCCGCCGGATTCGAGCCCCACCAGATGCGCTTCCCCGCTCCCGACTTCGTGGCGGAGATCCTTTCGCCCAGCACGGAGGCCAGGGACCGAGGCGTGAAGATGGAGGACTACGCCGCCCACGGAGTGGCGGAGTACTGGCTCCTGGAGCCGGAGGAGCAGGTGCTCGAGCAGTACCTCCTCTCCGGCGAGACCTACCACCTGAACGTCCGCTCCTCCACCGGCACGGTCACCAGCACCGCCGTTCCCGGCTTCGTGATCCCTATCCCCGCGCTGTTCGACGAGCGCGAGAACCTCCAGACGCTCCGAGTGCTTGTCGAGGGGGCGCGGTAGACTGACCTGTCTTACGGCCGTCACCGAGCCCCCTCTTCCCAGGTGGGAAGAGGGGGCGGGGGCCGTGAGTTCCGCGGCCCCCGGAAGACAGGGCTATTCGCGCCGCCAGCGCCTCTCCAACTGCTCCACCATCCGCTCCCGCTGGGCATCAGGCAGGCTTGCGAAGGGGGTGGCGCCCGTACGGTAGACCCGGGCCAGTCGCTCGCCCAACGCGCCACTGGCGGGGACCGAAGGCACAGGGCTGCCTTGGAGCCTGGGGCGCAGGAAGGCGGGGCGCTCCAGCGTGTCCGTGCCGCCGTGAGCGGCCTCCGCCCCCAGGGCGCTCCAGGAGCTCGGCTCGCTCGCGCGGTCGCGGCTGGCGAGGGCTGGGCTCAGGCGCATCGAGAAGCGGGAGGGCTGGCTGGGGAAGGGCTCGGGGACGGTGCTGGAAGGAGATCCGGAAGGCTCCGGGGCGGCTGCGGCCTTCGGGAGGGAGTGACGGCGCTTGGCTGCGCCACGAGTGGAGCGGGCTCCAGCTCGATGCTTCATCGGCATTCCTCCTGAGGTGAGGCCGACCCGCTCGGGCTAGGAGCCCCCGGCGCGGGAGCCTCTCCACTCCTATTGTACCCGGTCTATGTTAAGAGGCAATTGCGTCTGGGTTAAGCCCGGGCGCCCAGGAGGGCGGGTCGTAGGGGAAGGGCCTCACGGGGTGACCTTAGGTCCCTTGGCTGAAGTGACCTAAGGGACGTAAGGGACCTAAGGTCACCCTGTGAGACCCTTCCCCTACGACCCCACGACCTTACGACCCTTCGACCCGCCCCTAGAAGGTGACCCCTTGGCCAAGCGCGTTCCGCCACAGTGGACAGACCGGGAGTTCGAGGACCGGAGCTTCGAGGATGAGGACTTGGCCGAGGCCCGGCTGGTACGCTGCTCCTTCGCGCGCTGTAGCTTCACCGACGCTCGGATGGGGGAAACCCATGCGGACCACTGCCGCTTCGAGGAGTGTGACTTCACCCGGGCTCAGATCAACGCCGCGCTCTTTGCCGCCTGCGCCTTCACCGCCAGTACCTTCACGCAGACCAACCTCTTTCTTACCCGCTTCAAGGGCTGCCAGATGCTGGGAGCCACCTTCGTGGACTCGAACCTCGATGGCCTCGTGCTGGAGGGCGGCAACTGGTCCTGGACCAGCCTGCGCTTCCAGAGCCTTGAGGGCCTGAACCTGGAGGGGATGCGCCTGGTGGAGGCTGACCTCCATGGCGCCAACCTCTCCAAGGCCGTCCTCCGAAACGCCGACCTCACCCAGGCCAACCTGAGCCTGGCGAAGCTGGTGGACGCGGATCTACGGGGCGCGAAGCTCGCGGAGGCGAACCTGACCGGGGCTGAGCTCAGGGGCGCTCGCATGGAGGTGGATCAGGCGCTCCTCTACGTTCTCAGCCTCGGAATCCGCCTCGACTGACGCGCGACCGGCGCCAACCCTAGCGGCTCCGCCTGTCCCCCCTGAGACACGGGCGGCCGGCAAGGTCGTCCGCCCCAGCGCTACCCGTGCTCCTCAGCCCCGCTTGCGCAGCCAGCAGAGGACGTGGGTCCTTAGGAAGGGCAGGGAGTTGGCCCAGCCATAGAGCCCTGGGTGGAGAGCGGTGACGCGCTTGGCGAGGGGCGGAGCCAGGGTCAGGCGCCAGGAGGTCATCTCGGCTTCGGGGAACAGCCCGCGCACGCCCCGAAGGGGGATCCCCCGTACGTCAGGGTTTCGCGGGTTGTTGAAGGTGAAATCGTACCACAGCACGCCGCCGCCCGGCTTCGCCAGCGCCCACAGCCTCGCCGCAAGTGCGCGCCGGAATCCCTCGTCCAGCAGCGACGTGAAGACCATGGACTGGTAGACCACGTCGAAGCTCCCCAGCGCCACCGGCAGCTCCAGCGCGTCGCCAGGGTGGATGGCCACGTCCGCCGGCAGGCGCCCTCGGGCCGCCGCCACGCGCTCCTCCAACAGCTCGTTTCCAGCTAGGTTGGCAGGCTCGAAGCCGAGCTGGATAAGCTGCAGCAGGTTGTCCCCCGTTCCGCAGCCCACCTCGATCACTCGCTTGTCCGCCACGGGCGCCAGTCCCGCGGCGTGGACCCAGCGTATAAGGGCCCGCTCCTTCTCTTGTCTTCGGGTGAAGACGGAGGGTTGAAGCGGGTCGTAGACACCTTGCGCTATGAGGGTCGTGCGCCGCTGGTAGCGTTCCCTTACCTGATCCGCCTCTCCCAAGACCCATCCCTCCAGCCTCGATCCACTCGCCCTGTCGTGGGGCAGGCGAGCCCACTCAGCAGCCTCTCACAGCCTAGTTGCGTCGCCATCGCAGCAAGCCATCCCTTGTCAAAGATGCGTGCTAACCAGGCGTCAATGTGTGGCAGAAGAGATCGGGAGCCCGCTTAGGGCAGAGCTTGCAGTACAGACCTACAGTCAGCTTGACTCTCCCTGACTTCGGCAGCCGAACAGACGCCGGGTCATGCCTTCCCGCGAGGTTCGTCAGCGCGGGTCAGTCAGTGAAGGGATAGCATCACTATGAAGTGCCTCCGGTGGCTTACTGCCGCCCTACTGATCACCCTCCCCGCCAGCTTGGTCTCCGCGGCCACGTACTATGTAGCAGACACCGGGAAAACCACTAACGCCGGAACAGCCACCAGTCCCTGGCCCACCATCAACTACGCCCTGGCAAGGGTGGGCGGCGGCAACACCATCATCGTGAAGCCTGGAACCTACCTCGGGCCCGTCACTGTTTCGGGAGCCCAGGCAGGCACCGCCTCAAGTCCCACCATCATCAAGTCCGAGACGAAGTGGATGGCGGTCCTGGTAGGCTCCGGCGATCACGGTGTCTACACGGGCACCGGGGCCAACTGGGTCGTCCTGGACGGGTTCGAGGTGATGGGGGCCCGCTACGACGGCATCGCCATCAGCGGCGACTACTCAACGGTACGAAACTGCTGGGTGCACAACAACGCCCGGATGGGCATCTCAATGCACGGCAGGACCGGTGGCGTGATCGAGAATAACCTCGTGGAGTTCAACGGCACGCACGTTCAGTTCCACCATGGCGTCTACGCGGACGGCGTGGGCCTGGTGGTTCGGGGCAACGTGATCCGGCATAACGCCGGCTTCGGTCTGCACTTCTACCCTTCGATGAAGGGGGGAGTGATCACCAACAACCTTGTCTATGGCCAGGCCAGGCAGTCCGGAATCATCGTAGTTTGCCCCACCGGCGGCGGCGGCAATGTGGTTGCCAACAACACCGTTGCCGACAACGCCACGGCCATCACCATTTGGG
This sequence comes from Armatimonadota bacterium, assembly GCA_036504955.1. GTDB lineage: Bacteria > Armatimonadota > DTGP01 > DTGP01 > DASXUI01 > DASXUI01. The sequence continues at coordinate 4,062 of DASXUI010000112.1, read as the reverse complement.
GCGGCAAGGGCGAGGTGGTAGTGAACAACATCCTGCGCGTCGCGGGGGACCCCCTGGTCTTCGATAGCGCGACCACCAGTGTTCTGGCGGACTACAATGTCTGCTCCGTGAGGTCCTCCCACCAGGGTGCTCATGACCGGATCGCCGATCCCAACTTCGTGGACGCCAAGTGTGGGGCTTACTGGCTCGCGGCCGGCAGCCCGGCCATCGGCGCGGCTGCCCGCGCCTATATGCCTGCCGCTGACTTCTGGGGGCGCGCCCTTCCGGCCTCGGGCGCTGTTGATGCCGGCTGCTTCCCCTATCTATCGCCCCTATGCAGCACTACCGCGCGTTCCACCTGGTACAGCGGCTGGGCCTACTCCTACGGCCCAGTGGATGGAGCCCGCATGCCGGACCTCTGGGTCCTGCCGACGGGATCCTAGCCAAGCAGTACCGGCCGGACCACCGCGCACCCCAGCACTCGCGGCCGGCCCCGAGGCCCAGCGCCTCGCCCTACCAGAGCCCCTGCTAGTCGAAGGGACGGACCTCCACCGGAACTACGGTGGAGGTCCGTCCCTTCGCTGCTTTCAAGATACCCCTAGTGCCACGCAGGACAGCCAAGCCCCCTCCTGCGGGGGCTCTCGCGCACCCGCACGTGCGTGGCGTTCGCTAGCCCGTCAGCCGGCAGTCAGCTTTGGGGGCCCGGCCCGCGTGCCGAGACCCCGCTCCCCCCGCCGGAAGGAGGACTCTATCAGGTGAGCCTCACCACCTGCGAACCGCCTGCAGTATCAGTGGTTATCCCTGTACGCAACGAGGCCAGGCATATCGAGGCCTGCCTTCGCAACGTGCTAGCCTTCGAGTCGCCAACCGGCGCTTTCGAGGTGATTATCGCGGATGGTCGCTCCGACGACGACACCCGGGGCATCATCGAGCGCATCGCCCAGCGTGACCCACGCGTACGCCTGGTGGACAACCCGGAACGCACGACGCCCTGTGGACTGAACGCCGCCATCAAGGCGGCCAAGGCGAACGTGATCCTTCGGATCGATGCCCACACCGTGTACGCGCCGGACTACCTCCGGCGCTGCCTGGAGGTACAGGCGGTCACCGGGGCCGACAACGTAGGCGGTCCGTGGGTGGCGCAGGGAGAGACCTATCTTCAGAAGGCCATCGCGGCGGCTTTCCGCTGCCCTCTGACCTCGGGAGGCGCCCGCAGCCACGACGTGAGCCACGAGGGTCCCGTGGACTCCGTCTACCTGGGCTGCTGGCCCCGCGAGGTCTTCGACCGCATCGGCCTCTTCGACCAGGAGTTCGTGCGCAACCAGGACGACGAGCTGAACTACCGGATGCTCCAGACGGGGCACCGGATCTGGCAGTCGCCGCGAATCCGCTCTTGGTACACCCCAAGGAACTCCCTGGGGGCGCTCTTCCGGCAGTATTTCCAGTATGGCTACTGGAAGATTCGCGTGATGCAGAAGCACGGCAAGCCGGCCTCGCCACGCCATCTGGTGCCGTGTGTCTTCGTCTCAATGGTGTTGACCCTGGCAGCAACCGCGCCCCTCCAGCACCTCAGCCGAATACTGCTTCTGGGGGCGATGGGGGTCTACGGCCTGGCCCTCGCCACCGCGGCAGCCATGACGGCGGCGGAGTCGGAGTGGAGCCTGTTACCCATCCTGCCGCTGGTGGTGGCGTGCTACCACGTGAGCTATGGTCTCGGCTCCCTCTTTGGCGTCTGGGACTTCCTTATACGCAGGCGGTCGAGAGGGCGGTTCGTGGCCCTTACGCGGGGTTAGGAGCCCCTCGCCCCAAGGGCGCGAAGCCCCTCACGCCCCTGAGGCTTGCCGGCGATCCCTGGCCCCACGGGGACGATGTTTGGGGCCGCTGGCCCGGCATCGCCTGTGAGCCAGACTGACTTCTTCGGAGGTCCCCGCTGAAACCCCCATCAGGTCTCGCGCTGCTGGCCGCCAGCTTACTCATCCTTCCCGCTCTTGCTCCCAGGCCACGGCCGGTTCCCCAGAGGCTCCAGTACCAGTGGTTCTACTCCAGCCACGACCTCGACCGGGAGGCGGACACCCGCCAACTCCTGGGCCTGCTGCGCCGCGCGGCAGGTTCCGGCTACAACGGCGTGGTGCTGGGCGACTACGGGCTGGGAATCCTTCCCGAGAAGGGCCAGGGCTACCGCCGGCACCTGCGAGCCGTCTCCCAGGAGGCCCACCGGCTGGGGCTGAGGGTCATCGCCTCGGTGTGTCCCGTGGGCTACTCCAGCTCCCTGCTGCGGCGCGACCCCAACTTGGCGGAAGGGCTGCCCGTGCGCCGGGCCCTGTTCCGCGTTAGGGGGCGAGAGGCCAGCCTTGTGCCCGATCCCGCCATCTCTCTCACCGAAGGCGGCTTCGAGCAGTGGCAGGGCGACCGCGCCGGCGGATGGACGTGGCAGGACGCCCCCGGGTCCGCCACCTTCCGTGATACGCGCGTGGGCCACGGCGGGGGGGCGTCGATGCGGATGGAGAGCTTCGGCGCCTCACCCAAGCCCGGCACAGTCTGGGTGGGGCAGAGCCTCCGCGTCTCCCCCTTCCGCCAGTACCGCCTCTCCTTCTGGCTGCGAACGGAGGGGGTAGACCCTCCGGGGGCCGTTCAGGCCCTGGCCATCACCCCTTCCGAGCAGCGGCTCTCCTTCCAGGACCTGGACGTGGCGCCGACCCAGGACTGGCGCCGCTACGACGTGGTCTTCAACAGCCTCGCCAACCGTGAGGTCCGCCTGGCGCTGGGCGTGGCCGGCGCCAGGGGCGGCCGCCTGTGGTGGGATGACGTGGCGGTGGAGGAGGTCGGCCAGCTGAACGTGCTGCGCCGCCCCGGCTGCCCGCTGGTGGTGGAGGGCGACGACGGCACCCGGTACCAGGAGGGCAGGGACTTCCTCCCCGTGGCCGATCCCCGACTGGGCACCGTTCCCTGGCGCGGCGCTTACGAGGCCTACCACCCGGCGCCGCCTCTCCGGCTGGCGCCCGGCACCCGGCTGCGGGAGGGCCAGCGCCTGAGGGTCAGCTTCTACGCCCCGGTGCTGGTGAAGAGGAGCCAGGTCACCTGCTGCCTCAGCGAGCCAAGGGTCTACAGCCTACTGGCCCAGCAGGTGAAGGAGGTGGAGGGCCTGCTGCACCCCTGGGGCTACCTCATGTTCCACGACGAGATCCGGGTGGCGAACTGGTGCGCCGCCTGCCAGGCCCGGAAGCGGACGCCCGGCGCCCTGTTGGCGGACAACGTGCGCCGCTGCGCCGCTCTGGTTCGGCGCGCGCACCCCAAGGCGCCGCTCTTCGTCTGGTCCGACATGTTCGACCCCAGCCACAACGCGACTTCGGGCTACTACCTGACCAACGGGTCCTGGGCCGGCTCCTGGAAGGGCCTGCCGAGGGACGTGGGAGTCCTGAACTGGAACTACGAGCGTCGGGCCCGATCCCTGCCCTTCTTCGCGAAGCAGGGACACCCCCAGATCCTCGCCGGCTACTACGACGGGGACCCCTCCCGCATCGCGGGCTGGCTGAAGGACGCGCGCGGTACGCCGCGCTTCAGCGGCGTCCTGTACACCACGTGGCAGAGCCGGTATGGGGACCTGGAGGCCTTCGCCCGGGCGGCGTGGGGCGGCAAAGGCTGAGGGGGTGAAGAGGTGAGCAGGGCCTCGGTGGGGGCGGCAAGGCCTTGTTCACCTCTTCGCCTCTTCACCCCCTCAGCCTTTGCCGCCGCAGGATCTTGAGCGCTAGCCCGCCAAGTGTAGGGAGAGAGAGGGGCAAGTCCTGCAACTGGAGCGCTCACCGTATCCGTCGCGCCGACCCGCGCCCCCCGCCGTTTGGACGAGGGGTATCCTGGGCGCGCCGGTAGTCACCCCGTGGGTTCCGCCGCCGCATCGTATCCTCGCACCCCCAAACGATCTGGAGCCACGGCTCGATACGGGCGGCGAGTGCCCGGTTTGTGTTCCCCCGCAGCGGTGATAGGTAGCATGGCCGGCCACCGACCCAGGGGAGCCCGAGGGCTCCCCGCCCGGCCAGCGCCCTTGCCGTGGGGCTTGAGGGAGAGCCCCGCATCCGGGCCGCGCGC
>DASXUI010000111.1:0-2778 GCA_036504955.1 Armatimonadota bacterium | reverse complement strand
GCGGGCCGCGCGGCATGGCTCTGATCCCCCAGCTCTCCTACATGACCGGCGGCACCGGCAGGATCGTTGTGACCACCCTGGAGACCTCGCGCTTCACCACCCGCCTGGGCGGACGCCAGGTGACACTGGAGCAGAAGAGCGGCTTCCCGCTCTCCGGACAGACCACCCTTACCGTCCGCATCAGTGGCCCGGCCACCTTCGCGCTATGGGTCCGCTCGCCCCAATGGGCCGCGCCAATGACCCTTCAGCTTCGGGGCGCGCGCCTGTCCCTTCAGGCGCCTCCGGGCGGCTGGGCGGTGATGCCGGCACGCGCCTGGCATGACGGGGACACCGTTCGCGTCCGTTTCAGGCTTGCGGCCGCCGTGCTGAGGGGTGACCACGGCAACAAGGGAAAGGACGCCCTAACCTGGGGCCCCATGGTGATGGCCTACGAGAGTGGACTCAACGCTTCGCTTGGATCGCCAGCGAGAGTGGCGTTGGAGGCGGGCGCTCCCGCCCACCTAGCGGCAGCGTCCGCGAAGCCCTTTGCCCTGACGGCCGCCGTGAGCGCGCCGGGAGACACCAGGGCGCGCCCAGCCGTCTTCGTGCCCTTCGCGGAGGCAGGCGGGAAGGGCGGCGTCTACCGGGTGTGGCTGCGAGATTCCAGAACGGCTCTGGCCCCGAACGCTTCGGTTTTCGCCTTCGGTGAGGAGTCCCGCTCGGTTCCCGGCAACGTTGAGGGCTCCATCACCGACGGGGATCCACGGACGTACGTTGTCACCTTCAACGCCTAGAAGCAGACCCAGGCGTGGTTCGAGCTTCGCGCGCCCCAGCCGGTGACCTTCCGCCGCGTGGTCTTCGCCCACGGGAACAGCTTCCACGACGGCGGCTGGTTTGATGCTTCCGCGGGGAAGCCGATGGTCGAGGTCCAGATGACCAAGGGCGGCGCGTGGGAGTGGATTGGGACCCTGGACTCCTACCCCAGCACCACCGCGACCGACTCCGCAGGACTGAGACCGGGCCAGTCCTTCACTCTGCGCCTAGAGCACTCTGAGCGGGCCTTCGCGATCAGGGTTGTGGGCCGCCCCGCCTGTGGAGACAACCCCGCGCAGAGCTTCGCCTCCTGCGGGGAGCTTCAGGCGTTCAGGGAGTAGGGCTACGCCAGTTGCATGCCCACCTCCCGGCCCCACTCCATGACACACACTCCTTACCCCCTAGGATTGGTAGGTCGGGGGCATAAGACCCCCGCCTAGTGGCCTTCGGCCGGGCGTCCCTGCGGGACGCGTGGAGAGGGCCTCCGCCAGCGGCCGGCGAGAGGTCGTCCTGCGCCCCCAGGGTCCCACAGAGGCAGGATCTGGGCACCGAGGAGCAGTCTGGGACGTCCCAGAGGGACGCCCGGTCGAAGGCTACTAGGCGGGGGTGCCTTACCCACGACCTGACAAGCGGGCGGGGCAAGGGATCTACGTTCTGAAGAAGGGCCAGGGGAGCGAGGTGGCGTGCGGCACGGTCTAGGCGCTCGGCGCACGGTTGCGCCACACAGGGGAGATGGGGCATCACTGGTCGTTGGGGGATGGTAACATGGTGTTGGGGTGTTGAGGATGCGTGGCGTGCTAGGAGCTTCGTGATGGCTGAGGCATCGGCGCCGTCCGCGGACCGTGGGCTGGACCCTCGGGGCAGGCTGCACATCCCCATCGGCATCGCCAACACCGTGGATACCCTGAAGACCTTTGTGGAGGCGGAGGGCGGCTTCTCCCCGGGTCTGGGGACCTTTGGCGTCAGTTTCTGGCTATGGGACGCCGGTACCGCAGGGCTGTCCGCGCCAACCCAGGAGGGCGTGACCTGCGAGCATGGGCTGGCCCCAGGAGGCCTTCTGGTCCCCTGGGCCGAGTGGCAGGTGGACGGCCTTCAGGTGCGGACCGAGGTCTGCCAGGTCACTCGTAGCACTCGGGGCGGGCGCGTGTACCTAGTTGGAGCTCGATCCGCGGTCACCAGCTTGGGGGACCGCCCTCGGCGGGCGAGGCTGTTCGCGGCGCTGAGAGCCCTGGGCCCCGCAGGCGGCCCGGTGGAGCGGCTGAAGGTCGCGCCAGGTGGCGACGCCGTGGTTGTGGGCGGCCAGCCTGTACTTGGGGTCAGACCGAGCGCCCTCGGCGGCTGGGGTCACTGGCGCGGATACCGTGGGCCAGTACGCCCGGCAGGGGCAGGTTCCGGCTGCCACCGAGGCGGGTGCCGAGGGTGGGGACTGCTCGGGAGCCCTGGCCCTAGACCTGGAGCTATCTCCGGGGGCTTCAGAGACGCTGGGATTCGTCTGTCCGGTGCTGGCCGGAAGGCGTGCCGTGGGGCACCGATGGGATGGAGTCAGCGAGTGGGCAACCTACCCCCCGCCCTACACTCCGAGGAGAGTGGCGCCCTCGCCTTACCGTCAGGCACCAGGCGGGTGAGGTTGCGGTACCGTTGGCAGTAGGGTCGTTGGGTCGTGGGGTCGTTGGGTCGTTGGGGAAGGGCCTCAGAGGGTGCATCCTGGTAGGCTTAGCGGGCATCGGTGCCCGGCGGTGGTCCGCCCGGCGGTGAATCGCCGGGCTCCGAGGCTCAATCCCGGTGAACCGGGGTTCTGAACCAAGGGTGCGGCTTGGGGCAAGAAGACTCCCCTAGAGGGAACCAGAGGACAGGGCGCTCAGGCGCACCGTCGGGTCGGAACCCTCCTTCCAGGAGGATTGAGCCCCTGAGCCCGGTATGTGCCGCCGGGCGGACCGCCATCGGGCACGGGCCTAGTGCAGAAACAGGGCGGCCCGGTGGAGAGGA
>DASXUI010000110.1:0-2550 GCA_036504955.1 Armatimonadota bacterium | reverse complement strand
TTCGTGAGTGTTACCTTCATGGACAAGGACGGCCACACCCTTGCCTCCAACGGCTTCATTCCCTCGCCTAGCGGAGCGCCGGGCTACGGGTTTGTGGGCTGCGTCAGCACCACTGGGAACATCAAGAAGATCCTGTTCAATGAGTTCGACGACAGCGCGCCGGACGATAACGTCGCCTACGACAGCATCGTCTTCTCACCCGGCATCACACCGGTTCCGGAGGGGGGATCCGTGGTTGGGCTCCTTCCCTGCCTGGTGGTGCTGCCCTGCGTGGTTCGGCGCCGCCGACGGTCGTGACCGGCCTGACCCCATCGGCTCCTCCCCCAGAAGGGGCATAGGAGCCCGTTAGCTACCAGCAGAGCATCGGCTCAGCGCCCCGGGGGTTGTGATGCTGCCATGCCCTGGGGCGCGCTGGCGTCTGAAGCGCGTGGACTCGGCACGCTGACCCGGTCACAGGCTCCCTGGAACGTGCACCAGCGGCACACCTTCAGGTCCTCAGTCCGGGGGAAGAGAGCCTCGTCGGCGGCGCAGCCCGGCGCGGGCTCCAGTCTCTGCATCTCCTCGAAGGACCTGCGGACGCGTTGGCGCACGTTCTCCAGTTGGTCGGCCTTGGCCTGGAAGGAATCGGATTGTAGGGTGGGGTGCAGGTAGACCGGCATCAGGCGCACCTGCAACGGGTCCCAGCCCCACTGGTCCTGGGCGTAGAGAGCGTACAGCGCGAGTTGCGAGCGGTCTCCGTCCCCAGGCTTACCCGTCTTCCAGTCCACGATGGTGGGGGCGCTGTCCCAGTAGGCGAAGTCCACCTTCATGTAGACCAAGACCCCATCCAGGTAGAAGGAAGCCGGCCGCTCGCCCTCGATGAGTGCCCACCGGCTCTCCGGCGCCGCCGACACCGCGCGCCAGAGGTCGGAGTCCAGCAGCGAATCGACGCAGGAGCGAGCGTGCCTCTGCGCCTCCCCCGCCGCTCGCTCCACCTCGTCCCGTTCCCAGCCGTAGTAGTGCTCGCGCAGCGAGGTGACCTGGCCGATCTTGAGTTCAGAAGGTCGCTGCTTATTGGACCACCAACCTCGCGCCGATTGGCCGAAGCCCTCTCTGAGTGCGCCGGCTAGCCGCCGCCTGGCCTGGTCACGGTCCACGGGCTCACCGCGCGAGGCGGAACGGAGGCAGCCGGCGATCACGGAGTGGACTGCCTTGCCCCTGAAAGCTGCCATCGTCTCCAGCGAGCGCATCTCGAAACATCGCCACTTCAGATCCCCCGGCAGGTGTCCCCAGAACCGGCGGTAGAAGTAGGATCGCGGGCAAGTCTCGAACCGCTTCTGGGCGGAGAACGACCACGACGCCGGGCTTGGCGCCCAGTCAGCCATTTGGCCGCCTCCCTGGGTCAAGGCGCGGCCGAGTATCTGGTGCGTCAGGCACTCTTGCCATCCTTCATCACTCCTTAGGTCAGCGCGGGGCCTATTCGGCGAACCCAGATCCGGTGGGGCGGCTAGTTCTGCCGCGACCTCCGCCCCTTGGAGTTCTACCTGGCTGCCGTTGGATTCCTCTTAGTGAGCACCAAGATAGCTCTGGCCCTGCCGTGGCCACCGTCATCGGATGTAGGGGGTATGGGAGTGACCGTAAGTTTCAAGAGATCGCGAGTCGGTCTTTCAGTGCTGCTGGCAACAGGTGTCGCTGTCTCCCAAATCGCCCTTGCCCGGCCCGCAACCAGCAGCGCCCCCGGGCGCGGACGGCAGCCATCCCGCGGAAGTGTGGCCGCTCCGAAGGCGCGGGCCTGGACCGGAACGGTTGCGAGCGTCGTTGAGGGTGGCCTTCTGAAGGTGAGGCGTGCGGGCGGTGCCGTCGAGCTGGTGCAGGTCTACGGGGTGGCCACCCCCCATCCCAAGCAGGACTTCGGCGACCGCTGCCGCCAGTACGTATCTGCGCTGCTGAAGGGGAAGGCGGTCCGGGTGGAGCCCAGGGGTGCGGGCCCGAAGGGCGGCGCGGTAGCCGTGGTATGGCTCGGAGGACAGGACCTCGGCGGCAACCTGCTGACGACAGGCCTGGCGTGGGCCGTGCCCGGAAAGAGCCCCGCCTACTCCAGCCTGGAGGCAGGGGCTCGGCGGGCCCGAGTCGGGCTCTGGGGCGGGCCAAACCCCGTGGCCCCGTGGAAGTGGCACCCTCCAGCAGTGAAGCGCTAGAGCCATTCGTGGGCTGGGCACGGGCCGCCAGATAGACCCTTCCTGAGGAGGTACCTAGTGAGGATGTTCGTGGAGTGGGTATGGAACGGTCCCTGGTGGGCGCCCATCCCAGGCGCGGCGTATGTCGCGGTGCTTCTTGGCATCGCTCTTGGCCCCAACCTCGCCGCCGTGCGGGCCGACAGACGGTAGCTGGTGCCGGTAGCCTGGCGCCGTGCCGAAGGGTCTAGCCCTCGCGGCGATCGAGTATGCCCTCCGGCTGGCCGGGCTTGCCGTCCCCACTTTCTTTGCCCTGCTCCAACTCGCGCCGCAGCGCGTCCACCTTGGCGGCCAGGTCTCGCAGGGTCGGCTCAAGCATGAGTGCCTCGAGGTCTGC
>DASXUI010000109.1:0-10893 GCA_036504955.1 Armatimonadota bacterium | reverse complement strand
GAGCCATGAGCGACCGTCGAAGCTGAGCGCGGACCGACCGTACTATCGCCTTCTCCAGATCACCGAGATCGGTGGCTTGAAACAAGCGTATCGGGCCACTGTCTGAGCTCACAGCTGCTTATGTTAACGCCTATGGGGTGTCACCCACGGCTGACATAGAGGCGCCCCTCCGGGGCTCGAGTGGGCTGTAGATCCACAGCTCTGAGGTTACGCAGGCTGCATGAAGCCCCGGAGGGGCGTCTCTATGTCAGCCGGAGATAACATCTCCGGCGCCCGCCGGCCCTCGGCCCGTCACCCCCGCCCTCCGCCATCAAACCGAGGCCTTGCTCACCTCTTCACCTCTTCACCTCTTCACCTCTTCACCCCCTCACCTCCCCACCCACTCACCTCCCCACCCCCTCAGTCCATATTCACCGGCGTGGGGCTCAGACGCAGGGCGTAGAGCTCAACGTGCTCCAGCGGGGGGTCGTAGACCCGGGGGTTGTAGTCCACCAGCCAGCAGAGACCCTGCTCCTCCTGGCGAACCATCCACCGAGAGGTGATATCGCTGTCGGGGCGTCCGTCCTCCACGAGCAGGCCACGGTCCAGGTAGAGACGCCAGAACTCGCCGGACCGGTCTCCGAAGAGGAAGTCGCGCAGCATGCCGGCCAGGCGCTCCGCGGAGCAAGGGGCGCCTGCCCGCCGGCGGGTCCACCACTTCACGTAGGGGTCGAAGGGGTCCCCGGTAGGCGCGGGAGGCCCGCCGGCGACCTCGGTGTACTCCAGGATATCCACGATCCGGTCCGCTCGGATGAAGGCCATGGCGCCGGCCCTCAGCGGATCCGCCGGCGGCGGAGGGGACGAAGCATGATCCTGGCCTCCACCTCGTAGCGGCGCTCGTCATCGGCGTAGGCGCCGCCCTCGTACCGCTCGGTGAGCGAGCCCTGGGTGACGCCCGTGGCGCCGCGCCCTCTCGCGGGCGCGAGGCGCCGAAGGATGGCCGCCGCCGCGAACAGCGCGCAGGCCCGGGAGACCGCTCCCGGCACGGAGGCCGAGTACCCCCAGGTGCCCGTGATGGTCACGTTCCCCAAGCCCTCGGGAAACGGGTTTCCCGAACCGGTCCGCGGCCGAGCCCACACCTTGGGCGTGCCGTTCAGCGGAAACAGGGCCAGCGCCTCCGGCGGCTGATCGGTGCCCTCAAGGCTCCAGGCCGTGAGGGTCAGAAGGTCGGGAAGGACCAGGACGGCGCCTCCCGGCCCATCGAAGACACGGGTCTCGGTGACGGTGGTGAAGCGGCGGCCGCACAGGTCGTCCACCCGCTCCGTGGCGGCCTCCGCGGCGGCCATGAGCTGGGCATCCTGCTCGCTGGTGCTTCCCAGCGCGGTGAGCTCGACCCCCTTCAGGTGGTCTCTCACCTGACTCACAGTGGCGTAGGACATGGGCATACTCCTGACCCGGGCCGCCCACGAAACGCTGACGTCTCGCGGGCAGCCCGGCCCTTTCCAAGCTCGGCGCGACGAAGCCGCCTTGGGGCCAAACAAGGCGGAGCCGGCCCCGGCACCCGACCCCGCCGCCGGCATCAAGCGCGGCACCCGAGTTGGCGGCCACGAACTACCCCACCACAAGGACACCAAGAAGGGCAGGGGACTGAGGAGACTGAGGGGGCTGAAGGGACTAAGGGGAAAGGCGTCAGGTGAGCACCTTGGGTCCTCTCCCTCAGTCCCCTCAGTCCCCTGAGCCCCCTCAGTCCCCTGCCCTTCTTGGTGTCTTGGCGTCTTGGTGGTGAAGTAGTCTCCGGCCGCCGACTAAGGGCTCAGGCCGCCAGGCCGGTGACCTTCACCACCGCGTTGGACTGCTCGATCTGGACGTCCGCCGCCAGGTCAATCTGGTAGTACCGGACGCCCCGGGAGATGACGTCGCGGCTGGAGGCATCGCGCTTGATAGAGATGCCCAGGGCCACGCCGAGCACCAGGTTCTTCGGGTCCGTGAAGACCACGGTGCCGACGGGCAGCGTGGGGTCCTCCAGGATGGGCCAGCCATAGGGCAGCCCCACGCCCGAGGGGCCCAACAGCGCGGCGTCACCGGCGGCGGTGGCCCGGCTGGCCAGGTAGTTGAGCCAGTTCACCCGCTGCCTGGGGTGGAGGATCCACCGGAAGCGGGAGGCGCTGGGCGAGGAGAGGTACTGGTTCGGCATCGCCGCCAGCGCCTGCTGGAAGTGCTCCTTGCACAGGATGCCGGAGTTGATGGTGAAACCGTCCACCGTGCGGCCGCTGGCGCTCGCCTTCTTCAGCCAGCCATCCGTGGCAGTCAGCAGCCCATCGGTGGCGAGGTCCACCGCCGTTCCGGAGGAGAACGCCTGCTTGACGGTGCCGTCCGCGCCGCGCGTCACGCCCTTGAAGGCGGTGCCCGTCAGCCCGTCGTACTGGATCCGCTCGACCGTGCCGCCGGTGCCCACCAGCAGGGTGCCCGCCGTGGGGTAGCCGGCGGTGGAGGCGACGCTCAAGGTGCCCCCGTCGGCCGGGGTGGCGGCGGTGATGGCGGCGCTGAGGGTGGTAGCGGCCGGATCGGTGGTATCGCCGTTCCACGCCAGGTCGCAGAGGTCCACGGATACCTGGCGGCTCATCATCTCCACCAGCGTGTCCTCCAGCCCCTCGCCCTCCAGGTTGTACCGGAACACCTCCTCAGTCACCGCTACAGTTTTCACGTCTTGGGGCGGCAGGAAAAGCTCGATCTCCAGGCGGCCGGAGCGGTGCACCCTGATCCGATGGATGATGAGCCGGTAGAGAGCCTTCTCCTCCGCGGGCGTTAGGCCGCCCTCGAGGCGGGCCCGGATGGCAGCGGCGAACTCCCGCAGGCTTAGTTGGCGGGCGCCCTCGAGGGCCTCACTCCGGAGCATCAGGGAGAGAGCGCGCTCCTGGGACTCCAGGGCCTCACGGCGGCGCCGCACGTCCTCCAGGACGCCCTCGACGGCGGCCGCGGAAAACCTCTGCTGGGCGGCCAGCCGGAGGGTCTCCATCTCCTCGGCGGTGAGGGCCTGCAGCGCGTCACGCAGGTGCTCCAGCTCGCGCTCGGCCTCCTCTCGAGGGATGTGCTCCTCCTGCCGGCGGGCGTCCAGCTCTCGGGACAGGCGCTCCGGGTCGGTTAGGACGTCCCTCACGACGCGCCGAACCGCCTCCTCTAGCCGCGCCGCTGGGTGGTGGTTGGGCGGCTGGGGGCATCGGTCGCCATAGGTGACCTGGTCCCAGGCTCGGCAGTAGTAGTAGCCAATGCCCCTGGTCTGGTGGTACACGAAACCAAGGCCACAGTCGGCGCACTGAAGAATCCCCACCAGCAGGTGCTTGCTGGGGCGCCCGCTGAACTGCTCCTGGTTGCGCCGGAGGCGGTCCTGAGCCTGCTGCCACTGCTCCGGAGTCACGAGGGCCGGCACGGGGACGATGATGTGCTCGGACTCCGGCCGTAGTACGTGGGTCTTGGTCTCGCGGTGGTCCGAGTTGTACCGGCCCGTGCGCTGGCTCTTGCGGGCCCCGTAGTGGAGCTCCCCCCTGTAGGCGGGGTTCCGCAGGATGCAGCGCAGGACAGCAGGGTTCCAGCGCTTGCCCTGTTTGGTGGGGATGCCCTCATCGTTGAGCACGGTAGCGATCCCTCGGAGCGAGGCACCCGAGCAGCAGAGGTCATAGATCCGACGAACTACCGCAGCCTGTTCCTCCATCACCAGGAGGGTGCCAGGGCAGAGGGAGGGGTCGGCCTCCGCCATCCGCTTGGTCACGAAGCGGTACCCGTAGGCCTCACACAGCTTCGGGAGGCGGCCCTGGCGGGCAATGTGGCGCATGCCCCGGGTAGTGCGCTCCAGGATCTGCAGGCGCTCGTAGTCCGCGATGATGGCCTGCATGCCGAAGAGCAGCTTGCCCTCCGGCGTGTCGTCGGACTGGCCTTTGACGAACACGACCGAGACCCCATGGCGCTGCAGGTCGCGGTGCAGCCAGAGCAGGGAAGCCGCGTCGCGGGAGAGCCGGTCCGGACCGTGGGCGATAAGAACCGTCGCGGCGCCGCCGAACAGAAGCTCTAGGGCGCGATCTAGCCCGGGACGCGAGAGGGTGGTGCCGGAGTATCCCTCGTCGCGGACCTCCTCGACCACCTCATAGCCATCGCGGAGCGCGAGCTCTCGGCAGGCCTCCAGTTGGGAGGGCAGGCCGACGCCGTCGCGCTCCTGCAGCTCGGTCGAGACCCGGGCGTAGATGATGGCCCGTTTGCCCTGGCTATCAGTCACGGAATACCCTGCTCTCTGCCCGGCAAGGTGTGGGTGAGGCGTAGCACCTGGGGTCGCTCCAGCAGGAGCCGGTAGGCCTCGCGCCATCGGCGATCCGCGTCTGGTGAGGGGTAGGGCAGCACCACGACCTGGAGGCTCCGGCTGGCGCCCGCGACCGGTTGTGTGTTCCCCTTCTGTACTGCGACCGCCACTACCCTGCCCTCCTGTTCACCTCCAGCCAGCGCTGCAAGTGCTCATAGCGCCCCAGCCATCCCTCCGGCCGGTGGTGGTACTCCCACATCGCCAGGGCGTCGATGCTCTCCAGCTCGTCGCGAACGATGGCGTAGATCCCCATCTCGGTCAGCCGCTCCTGCGCCCTGTTGGGCCTGCTGCTGCGGTCGTGGGTCTTGACCTCCTGGCCGACAAGGGTGCCGCCCCAAGCCGGATGGGCGAACAGCAGGTCTGGGACGCCACGAGAGACGCCGGCCCCTCCCGCGCGCGTGTAGTTGCGGGCCTGCCGGCTGGTACTCAGGACCTCGTAGGGGGTCTGCAGGCCATTGTTGACTACGGCCCAGGCCTCCAGGATGCGCCTCTGCACGTCCGCCTCACGCTCGACCACTCGGCGGGGTGCCCTGGGTCTCGTGGGGGTCCTCATGAGCGGTCCCCCGTCAGCCGAACGATCCACTCGGGCAGGTCCGCGTCCAGGCCGAACACCAGAGCGTGGAGCACCACCACGGGCAGGAGCAACCCCACTACTAGGCGTCGGCGCGCCCTGTTTGCCCTCATCGTGCTGCCTCCGCAGTCGTCACTTGCGCCATCTGGCCTGGCACATGGCCCCCTCCAGCATGGCTGGCCTGCTCCAGTGGCAGCGTTCCGGCAGCCCGCTTCACAGCCCTGGTGTGGCTGGCGCTCAGGGCATGATGCCCTGCGTCGTGACGCAAGTGGCACACCGAGCAGAGCGCCCTCAGGTTGCTGGACACGTTGTTGGATGGGTCGTGGTCCAGGTGGGCCACGGTTAGGACGAAGCGTCTGGGATGCTCCAGGGCCTCCCAGTTGTCTACGCGCAGGATCCAGTCCACATAGGGCTCGCCTGCCCGTCGGCACACCCGCCCGCACTCCCTGCAGGTCCAGTCGGCAGCCTGCTTCACCGCCAGAGCAATGGCTCTCCATTCGGGCGGGTACAGATGGCGCTTCATCGGCATCAGCTACGCTCCCGCAGCCGCCGGAGCGGCGGCCTCTCGACGGGCGCGCTTGCGGGCACGGCGGTTGGCGGGCAGAGGCCTGTCGGGGACGGCGAGGGGGTTGACCCGCCCCTCTGCCAGGTTCACGAAGTACCCGTGGACGCCGATCTGCCCGTCCCGGAACAGGCTCCAGAGCAGGTGCAGGGCCCAGGTCACCACAGCCTGGTTAATGTAGAGGTCCTGATGGTCCAGGGCCTCGGCTAGGCTGCAGCTTGGGCGGTCGTCCTCCGGCAGGCTCTCGTCGAGCAGCTCCGGGAACAGCTCCGTCACCATCGGGAGCCTCAGGATGGGCTTGAGCTGGCCGCAGCGGGTCCGCTCCCGGTCTCGGGTGGCCACCGCACTGGGCGGCTGGCCCAGGATGACCTGGCCATCGCGGGAGCGGTTGCCGAGGTCCAGCCAATAGAGGGTGCTCCTCCAGTAGCCAGCCTTGCCGCCCACCAGCAGGTTGTGGATCCCCCGGCGGCTAGCAGCCGTGTCGACGCAACTCACGATGAGGTCGGGGCTGAAGCTGGCACCTGGGCGCGTGCCTACGCCCTGACCCTCGTAGCGCTCCGGGTAGGCCTCCCAGTCGGTGCCGAAGTGGGCGTTGACCCTGTGGGTGAGGACTATCGCCTTGTAGAGGCCAACGTCGGAGGGGGCGTAGAGCTGCCTTCCGACGTTTGATGCCGACACCTTGTCCGGGTCGAACACACCGGCCCGCAGGCCTGGGTGGCCCAGCTCCCGGAGGGCGTGGTTGAGGCGCCCCAGGCCGGTGAGCATCTGGCATCCGGAGCCGCCGGCGCCCACCAGCGCGACCGTCACCGGCCCGTGGGGCTGCAGCAAGTTGGCATGGGTGACGTGGACACGACTGCTCATCGGGACACCACCTCTCCGACGGTGAGGTTCAGCGGCACCAAGTAGCGGGTTGGGAACTCCCGCACACGTTCCTGGGCGCAGTACCACCACAGGCCGGCGTGGCCGTGGGGGTGGCTGGTGAGGGTGCTGTACGGGACGTTGGTGTGGCTGAAGTTGGTCAGGAAGAAGGCCTGCTCCCACGTGTCCAGGGCTGAGGTCGCGAGCCCTCGCGGCAGGCGGGCGTTGCCAGCGCACATCTGGCCCTCGCGTCCCGTAGGCGGGGTCCAGAGGTTGAAGTAGGGAGCCCGATACAGGGGCGTCTGGGCTGTCGGGCGGTCGCTTCGCGTCATCGCGAACACGCACAGGCTGCCAGGCTCAGCTACAAACAGCAGGGCGGGGTGCAGGACGGTCCGTCCGGAGAGCTCCCGGTTCATGCTCCTGTCGTCCGTAGCGAAGAAGATGGGACGTCGCTCCGAAGGCAGCCACCAGGCCAAGCGGCCACTATCGGCCAGCAGTACATTGGCCGGGAGCAGCTCGCGTGTCTGGGGCAGGCCGTCGAGCTGGCGCACCAGGTCGGTAAGGGCATCCCTGGTCAAGAGGCGCCCAGGTCCGATCACCGGCTGCGACTCTCCTGCGGGCACGCCGACGGCGTGCAGGGTCGCGAGGGCCTGCCTGTCCGATCGGTACAGCAGGACCGCGGCATTGAGCGTCAGGCGCTCGGTGCCGCTCAGTGCGGGATGCACCCTCATACCCTGACCCTCTCCTGAGCCAGCACCTCCACGAGCGTCTCGCTGGCGACCTCGGCCGGAATCGTGGAGTCCAGCAGGCCCAGCAGCCGATCGCAGAGCGCCAGCGCCTCCAGCACCTGGCGCAGAGCCCCTACGCACTCCGTGAGGGTCTCGGGGTGGTCTAGGCTGAACCACCGGGCCCAGACCAGGTAGGTCTCCGAGCCCTGGGCGATCATGTTGTGGTAGTCATCGATGAGGGCTCCCATGAAGTCGTGCTCGCTCCAACGGAGCCCCACGGGCAGGACGGGCTCGCCGTTGTCGTCCAGGGTCCACATCTGGTCTCCGACATCGTCCTCATCGGCGTCCAGCCAGGGCAGGAGCGCCAGGGCGGTCTCCACCATCTGGCGCTGCTCCTCCAGCAGGTTGCGTCCCAGCCCGCGGCGCAGGCGCTCCCGGTCCAGCTTGGACCCGCAGGCGCCGGGCGGGACGCTCTGATGGAACCGAGTCATTGAGAGCAGCCCCTCGGCACGCGCCTCCTGCGGAGAGCCGTAGTTCTCCAGGTTGCATCGAACCTGCTCCTCGGCCCAGGAGGGGCTGGCGCAGCGCACCGACCGCCACAAGGCTAGGTCCAGCACCCGGAGGACCTGGTAGCCCAGGCCTCGATAGGCGCGCTCCAGGCCCAGAACCTTGTGTCCCACCGTCACCTGGGTGTAGTCCCCGGCCTGCAGGGCCAGGACGCCGACAGGGCCCTCCTGGCGCGCCAGGTCTGTACTGCTGCACACGCTGCCGTCCGCGCCGTAGACGCGGTAGAAGTCGTCCGTGTAGGACAGGGAGAGGTCCAGCACCTGATGCTCCCGCTCGATGCTGTCGACCCAGCGCTGCAGGCCCTGTCGGAGGGACTCTCCCAGGTCACCCGTCCAATCGTCCGGATGGAGGGCCCCGGTGGCCAGCATCCCCTCTGCCAGGCTCGCGGCCGCCTCTAGGCTGCGGGAGAGGTTCAGCTCCCCCGGCACCTCTGGTGAGAGCCGGGGGAGGGACAGCAGGCAGGGCGCTAGGGCAGGAGCGGGAGCTCGACGGAGGGCGGCAGCACGGGAGAGCCGCGCCGTGATTCGAGCGCCCGCGAGAGCTGCAGGGCCAGCGGCCCGGCTTCGGAGTCGGAGAGCGCCTGGCGCTCCAGCTCCGTGCTGCCGGGCAGCGCTCCCGACCGGATGGCGGCTATCGCCTCCGCGATGGAGGCTGGTTGCGGCGAGCATTCCTTAGCCCTTCGTCCCGACTGCCTTCTTGAACTCATAGATGTCCTTGCCCGACCTCTCCGTGGGCCCCGTAATGGCGGCATTGGTCAGCTCTGCGTGGGTGCCGGCGTAGAGGTTGCGGACCTGCTCCGGGCTCATGCCCGGGTCCGGGTCCGCCAGCGTGGTGGCGCCGAAGACGAACTCTCGAGGGTTAGCCATTCTGGATCTCTCCTTCCGGGGTGAGCAGGCGGCGGAGCTCCGCCAGGGCCTGCCCGATGGTCCATCCGTGCGCCGTGACCCAGTCGTACTCCGACTTGGGCACCATGGCGCCGACGAACTGGGGCGCCTCCGGAATGGCCGGCGCGGGCGTAGTGGTGGGCGCAACGGCCCGAGGCTCAGGTGCGGCCGCAGGGATTGGCGCCGGGGCAACTGCGGAGGGCTGGGTCTGCTGGGCCGCGGTGGCGGCGGGCGCTGGGTCGTCGGTCCAGGGGTCAGTCTCGGCGGCCTCCTCCGCGGCGGTGGACTCAGGAGCTGCGGCGCTCGTGGCCTTTCCCACTGACGGGAGGCCCAGGGCGTGGCGGGCCCGCACCATCAGGGCCGGGGGCACCTCCGCCACCGGAGTGCCTTTGCAGAAGACGTCTATCTGGTCGCCGCACAGGATGAAGGTGTAGGGTCCGTCGGCGGCCTCCTTCAGGCTGCTGGTAACGGCCGCGGCCCTCTCCTCCAGCTCCGCCTCAGCCGATGCCTCCGCCTCCAGGACGTCGTCCGCCGTGGCTTCGGTCAGGGCCAGCTCCGGATGCGGCGGGTAGAGCTCGTCGTGTCGCGCCTTCACCAGGGCGGTGAGTTGCGCCTGGGACAGGCTCATCTCCAGAGCCTGGCGCCCAAGGGCTTCCATCTCTTCGGGGCGGTTGGCGAGCTGCAGCAACACCACGCCATGGCTGGCGGAGAGCTGTCCGCCACTGATGGCGGCGCGGATCGCCTCCGGGAGCTGAAGCAGCCGGATCCGGTTGCTGATGGTCGGCTGGCTGACACCAAGCCGCTGGGCCAGCACCGACTGCGCGCAGCCAGAGAGGCGCGTCCAGCGCTCGTAGGCCTCCGCCTCCTCCATCGGAGACAAGTCATGCCTGCTGACGTTCTCGCTCAGGGCCATCAGCAGCGCGGAGGCGTCGTCCGCCTCGCGAAGCTGACAGGGGACGCTGTCGAGCTTGAGGCGCCGGGCTGCCTTCCAGCGGCGCTCGCCAGCGATGATCTCGTAGGTGCAGGGAGCCTCGGGATCTGGGTTGACCCGCACCAGCAGGGGCTGCAAGATGCCGTTCTGGCGGATGTCGTCCATGAGGGTCTGCAGCCGCTCCTCATCGAACGCCTGGCGAGGCTGGACCCTGGACGGTAGGATGTTGAAGGGGCTCAGCCACAGGAGCTGGGCGCCAGTATTAGGCGCGGAATAACCCTCGGCAACGGGGGCGCTCACGCGGCACCTCCCTTGACGAGGGTGCCCAGGACCTCACCCGTGCTAGTATCGACCAGCTCGCCGCCCTCCGACCTGGCATAGCCGGCACGCTCCAGGTTCTGATCGCTGAAGAGGTCAGGCGTTGGGGGCACCAGCTTCTTCCGGGGCTCGACGTAGAACGCCGTGCCCACCCACGCGCGGCCCATGCCGGCATCCTCTACCTCAATGCAGGAGCCGCGACGGTCGATCACCTCTCCGCACCGCCAGCATCCCTGGGCGTGAAGCTTAACGGCGCCGTAGGCGATGCGCTCGACGACGCCCTTGCTCTTGGGGTGCGGCCCCTCCTTGGCCTCCAGGATGATCTTGTCCCCGCAGTGGGCCTCGATCGTGATTCGGTAGCCCTCCTTGGGCAGCTCTGGACCATACAGGATGTCGCTGACTTCTGGCATTAGGCTGCCTTCCTCTCCTCCTGCCGACCTGACGGCAGCAGGACGTCCAAGGTGACCCCCAGCCCTTCGGCCAGCTTGGCGATGGTGGCGACGTGCGGGATGGTGGTGTGGCCGGCGAGGTACCGGCTGATGGTGGAGGCCGCTACCCCCGTCCTCTCATGCAGTTGCGAGGGGGTCAGGTCCGCGCGGCGCATCGCTTCGGCTAGACACCGCGCCATCTGGGCTCCGTCGCAGATAGGAGATGTGCTGGCACGGGGTCCGAGGGCGGTCGGTGGCGTGTAGTGGCGGACCGCCAGTCCGGTCACCTTGGGCAGCGACAGCGCCAGGCGTATGTCCGGCACACGGCAGTGCTCCGGCTCGAGGGCCGCGAGAGCCTTGCTGGTGGCGTCCCTCTGGGCCTGGGTGGCGACCAGCAGGGCGTCCAGCACCCCGACGTGGGCCGTCAGGCGCTCCCTGGCTCTGGCGCGGCGGGCTGGCTGCTGCGGGTCAAGGGCAATCGGGGGCATCTCCAGCAAATACTTGGCTTGCAGCCTGTCGGGCAGCTCTCGGTAGAGCTCGAGCTGCCCCTCCGTCAGGTCCTGCTCCGTGCAGGGCCGAGTCTTACGCATGGGTGGAATCCTCCAAGTACTGCATCAGGGCGGGGGAGCGGTCCCGCAGGGCCGCGCAATGGGGACAGTCCTCTCCGGTGGGCTCCGCCAGCGGGGCTAGCTCCCGGGCCTCGCGGCGCAGCAGCTCCG
>DASXUI010000108.1:0-34815 GCA_036504955.1 Armatimonadota bacterium | reverse complement strand
AAGTTGTAGCCGTAGTAGCCGTCGATGGACCCGCTCAGCTCGATCTTGGAGTCGGCGTCCTTGGCATCGGCCGGCGGTGTCGGGGCGGGGGTGGCGTCTTGGGCCCGAACGGCCCCGGGCACCAACCAAAGGGCGCAGCCCAGCGCCGCCAGGGCCATCCATCGTCTTGCACCTCTGCTTTCACTCCAATGGGCGCCCGGGCTCGCCGGGCGGTCGAAGCAGCTCATCGCAACCCTCCTAAGGAGAATTGAGGGCGGTTCGTAGGCTAGAAGGTCGGGGCATCGGCTTGCCCTCGTCTCCCCACGGGAGGCCCCGATGTCCACATACCACTGACCTTCAGTTACCAGTCTAGATTGCAGGTGTATCAGGCCCGTTAACAGGGTGTTAACACAGAGTTTCGCGCGTGCTACGGGGAGGTTTCCGGGGCCGCTTGGCGGCAGGAGGCCTTCTGCCCCGTAGGTTCGTGGGCCAGCGGGTGCCGCCCGACGACGGCGTTGAAGGGCGAGTGCGGGGCTGGGGCCCGGCGGGCTCGCGGCCTGCTCCCAGGCCACCCAGAGGCACCATCGGCAGTTGGGGCGCATGCGTCTCACCTGCGCGGTGCCGTCCGGCCTCCGAGCGATGGTCCACCACCGGCCCGTCGCTGGTGGAGTGAGCCTCTTGCCCGCCGAGTGCGAGCCTCTTGCTCGCGCCACCAGGGAAGGGGCCTGAGCCTATCCAAGGGTGAGAGACCGGTCAGTGTCGCGCAGGCGAGACGCCTGCGCCCCAACTGCCCTGGTGGGCTGCGCATCATCTAGGCTCTATGGCGACGGCTCCAGAGCAGAAGGACGGAAGGTGATACCTATGCAGCTTGCGGATCGGGTAGTGGAGCAGCTAACAGCCGTCGAGGGAAGGACCGCGGGGCCACGCCGCATCCATCGCGTCCACTTTGTGGAGCTCAACGCCAAGGTGAACACCCTCGCCGTGAGCCCCATCTTCCCCAAATACGGCACGCCGCTGCTGGCCGCCATCCTGAGGGAGAGAGGCTACGAGGCACGCATCTTCCTGGAGGGCGTCAGCAACCTGGCCCTGGACCGGATCGCGGACTGCGACGCGGTCTGCTTCCCGGTGTTCGCGCCGGCGCTGACCAAGGTGAGGGCCCTCGCCCAGAGGCTGCGCGCGGAGCACCCTGGGCTGCCAATCATTATGGGCGGCCCTCAGGTCGCCCTCTTCCCCGAAACCGTGCTCGACGTGTGCGACTACGCCGTGCGCTGCGAGGGCGACGAGGTGCTGCCGGAGCTGCTGGAGCGGCTCTCTACGGGCGAGGGGCTGGACAGCGTGAGGGGGGTCTCCTACCCGGGTATGGGCGGTATCCCCGTCCACTGCCCGGACCGAATCCCCCCGGCGGTACCGGCCACCGGCCCCGACCTGACGCTGATCGAGGGGTTCGCGGAGGCGGCGCGAGGAGCCCGGCGGCATGGGATCGTCAACACGCTCCAGACGAGTAGAGGCTGCCACTTCCACTGCAAGTTCTGTCCCACCTCACGTCTTTTCGGTGGGAGCTACCGCACAAGGGATGTGGACAGCGTGATCCAGGATATCCGGGCCCGCCTGCGGTACAACCGCGTCTTCTTCGTGGTGGATAACAGCTTCCTGGGTGACCACGCGCACGCCAAGGAGCTTCTGCTGCGACTCGCACGGGAGGACCTGGGTGCCTACTTCATCGTCTTCGAGAGGCACCAGGTGGGTCTCGACGAGGAGATGCTGGGGCTGATGAAGCGCGCGGGGGTGGTGTGCATCATCGTCGGCATCGAATCACTGGCGGACGAGAGCCTGAGCTCCTACGACAAGCGCCAGACCAGCGAGGCGGTGACCCGAAGCGTGGAGAGCATCCTGCGCCACGACCTGCACGTGATCGGCACCTTCGTGCTTGGCAGCGACAGCGACACACCAGCCAGCGCGGAGAGCATCCTTCGCTTCGTGGAGGCTACCGACATCAGCCTGAACCTCTTCGTGGTCCACGATCTGGAGATGGACGAGAGCAAGGGGCTCCTGATACCGCTGAACCGGCGATTCCAGACCTACTACAGCCGGACGGCGCCCGACGACCTGAGCCCCTGGGACTACCTCACCGGCAGCTTCGTCTCGCACTTCCCGAAGCGTATGAGGCCCAGCACCCTTCAGGAGAGCACTCTTCGCATCTACGAGCAGGTCTTCTCCCATCGGCGCATCGCGCGCAGGACGCTTGCCAGCAACCTCTTCGAGGCCACCTTCGGGGTCTACCACGGCTACGGCGTGAAGCGTCTGACGGAGTCCATCCGCGCCGTGGTCGACGGCGGGTACCTGGATCACCTGCGCAGGATCGAGGATGGGTTGTATGACGGCGATGAGGTGCTTCGCGATGACCGCCTGGCCGGGCTGGAGACGCTGCCCCTGCCGCCCCCGCTGGCCGAACAGGCAAACAACCATCGCTACGAGCCGCTGATCGCCCTGATGGCCGCCCCCGGCCTCCTGCGGTCCCAACTGGCGATGGCGAGCTACCGGCGCCGCGCCGCCAAGCTCGCGCATCCGTAGGCTAGGACGTACTACCAACCTGCTACGCTAGGAGACTGGGTGAACAGCGACCGTTACTTCCCCTTTGATGAGTACACCCCTCACGGATACCTACGGAACCCCTACGACGCGGGCCCGTTCCACGGACTGGACGCGAGGGGCGCCCTCGTGTCCCTGCCCGCGACCGGCTTCGGCTGGGTCTCCGGCGCGGGTCTGCGTGTGGGCGTCCAGGTTGGGGAGGACCTCTTCCTCACGTCGGAGGACTTCGAGTCGCGCGGAGTGCAGTTGCTGTCCCCATACCACACGAGCGGCGCCCAGAGCTTCCGCTGGGAGTGGAAGGGACGAACCTTCACTCTCACCTTCTGCCTGGTGGGGCGCGACGCCATCGGCTGCCGAGCAGAGGTCGCGCGGGCCGAGACGCCTGCCGGCGCGGGATCCGGCCCTGTCTCCGAGCCCGTCCATCTGCTCGTCATCGGTACCTTCCCTCGCAGGCCGCGCTCCTGGGACGGCACGCGGGGCTTCAGCGACTCCGACGGCACCCTTCGGCTGTACGCGGACCCCGGGCCCTGGGCCGCCGTCGCCTCTTCCCTCCCGGTGGCGGAGCACGGCTTCTGGACCGACGCCTTCACACACGAGGCGCTACGAGACGCCCTGGCCGCCGGAGAGCAGCCGAAAGGGGTGAGCCGTGCCTCGCAGGCCACGCAGCTCCTCGGCGTTCTCCGCTGCCCCCTGCCGGCAGCCGACGTTCAGGCGTGGGTCGCGCTGGGGAGGGGTGACACGGCAGACCAGGCAAGTGACGCTGCCCGAAGGGCCTTGGGTGAGGCTGAGCAGGCCTTGGCGCACGCCAAGGAGGCGGATGAGCGGTTCTGGAGCAAGGCTCCGCGGCTCTCGGGTGACTGGCCGGACTCCTGGCGCCGCTCCTGGGTCTATGACCTGGAGAGCACGCGCATGATGGTGCAGCCGCCGGCGGGCATCTTCCGGGGCCCCTGGCCCACCTGGATGGCTGGACATCAGCGGGTGGTGGTTGCCGAGGGCACCCTGGACATGTTTCGCCACGGTTGGGCGGACCTGGAGGAGGCGCGTCAGGCCGTGCTCACGCTCTTCCGAGACGCCCCGGAGGACCAGGTGCCCTGCTGCTGGGCCAACGGCGGCTACAACATGGTGGCCGGCGACGGCAGCGCCTGTGGCACCTCACCGGCCTGGTGCCTGCCCTTCCACAACGTCTGGTGCCTCCACCTGATGGCCCCCTCTCCGGAGTGGCTGTCCCAGCTTTACCAGCCGATGGTCAGATACCTGCGCTGGTGGTTGAGGAATCGGGTGGACGAGGACGGCTGGGCCGTCTACAAGTGCACCTGGGAGAGCGGCGAGGACTGCACCCCGCGCCTGGATCCGGAGGAGACCGGCTTCAAGGACCTCACCCGCACGGCCCGCCCCGGCGAGCTTCAGGCGGCCATGGCGATGAGCGCCCGCGTGCTCTCCCTCATCGGCGCGGCCATCGGTCGACCGGCGGAGGAACTGGAGGAGTGGGAGACTACCTTCCGTCACTTTCAAGAGCGCACCCACCGGCTCTTCGACCCGAAGAAGGGCCACTTCCGGGACCGCTTCCCCGTCACTGGCGCCTTCGTGGAGGCCAAGGGAGACTACTGGGGCGCCACGGACGTCACCCATGATGCCCTCCACCTTATCCCCCTGCTCTACGGCATCGCCACGCCTGAGCAGCAGGAGGCCGTGGAGCAGCATCTTGCCGCCTTCAATGCCCTGCCCTGGTGCATCTGGCCCTCCTGGACCTACGTGGTCACGGAGGCCTGCCGCGCGGTGGGCCGACACTCAGAGGCCGGCCGGATGTCCGCCGACGTGCTGTCCCGAGTCTACCCGGAGAACGACCGCCGCAGCCTGTCGCCCTATCCCCACCCCCATCCCGGCGTCACCCGCGAGTACTGGCCGCTGAGCCTGGAGGGTTACGATGCCAGCAGCCTCTACGGCTGGGGCGCCACGACCTCGCTGCTTCTTCTCCGCCACCTGGTCGGCTTCTCCGAGAGCGAGGAGACGGAGGGCGTCCGCTTCCGCCTCGCGCCCTGGCTGCCGGAGGAGTGGCGACTTCCGGGCCGGGCGTACCGCCTGACGAACCTTCACTACCGGCGATGCCAGTTTGACCTGGAGCTTCGCCCACTGGACGGGGAGAGGGTCGAGATGGCCCTGACCCTGGTCGGCGCGTCACGGCTGGAGGTAAGGGGCAGCGGACAGGACGCAGTGCCAGTCTCCGACGATGGTCACGGTGCCTTCCGCTTCACCGCGCGCTTCGGCGTGGGGTACGCGGCTGCCGTTTCGTAGCCGGGCTTCAGCCAACCCTCCCAGCGGCTTGCCTCCTCCGGCGAACGTCGATAGAATGCCCGTAAGGGCTATACGAGGGTATAGCCCTCCATCGCCCGGAGGCTACCATGGCAGAGTCCCAGACCCGAAAGCTGAACATCGACGTCACGCCGGAGCAAGAGGCAGAGATCACCTGGCTGAAAGACCAGCTCCACGCGGACACACTGAAAGGGACGGTGCTGACCTCAGTGCGCCTGACGTCGCGCATCGCTCAGTGGCTGGAGCAGGGGGCGGAACTCTGCCTCCGGGAGCCCAACGGCGAGGTGCGGGCGGTAGCGGTGGAGGGCATTCCCAACCGCGCCTCCCAGCGATGGAAGTACCTGATCCGTCGGCCCGACGAATGGCGCGAGCAGCTCTGGATCAAGGGTCGGAAGATGCTGGCGTCGCACCTATGGCTTGACATGCTCGCCAACAACCGGAACGCTGAGGAGGCGGCTGACAACTGGAGCCTGCCCTTGGACGCTGTGCTCGAGGCGGTCCGTTACTGCGAGACCCACGAGGGACTGCTGAAGGCCGAGGCCGAGGAGGAGAGGCGCCAGGCGCAGGCGCTGAAGTCGTCCATCGTCGCGCCTAGTCCGGAAGCGTCGGCCGCGTAGTGAGGCCGCGACTGCTGCTGGACGAATGTGTTGAGTCGAAGAGCCTGATTCGGAGGCTCAGAGATGCCGGCTACGACCTCGTCACCGTGACAGGGGCCGGCCTTGGCGAGGCCCCCGACGAGGAGATCGGCCGGTGGGCCATTCGCGAGCGGCGAGCAGTGCTTACTCAGAACTGCGACCACTATCTGGCCCTTGTCGTTCGGTTCCATCCCCAACTGACAGTCCTTGGTCTCCGGCAGGGGTACACTCCACGAGAGCGGCTGAGTGAGTCGGAACTGCTGCGCTGCCTCGAGAACCTGGAGAGCCTGGGACAGGACTACACCGGCACCTTCGTAGAGCTGCACGAGTACAAGTGGTAAGAGATATGTGAGTAGTGCAGGCTGGTGACGTTCGGGGTATACGGAGCCAAGGCGTGAGGCTACAATGAGGGGTGGCGAGGCATCCGGTGCGGCTTGACCGGTGTCTGGACGCATGATATAGTAAGCTGTCCCCTCGTCCAACGCCTTGATGCGGCGTTGGGCGTTTCTTTCAGGGACCCCCGGCCCCCGCGAGTTCCGTCTCGGCCCCCACGGGCCCTTCACGTGACACACCGGGAGACGGTTCCAGGCAGCTACCAGAAGAGCTTGGGTGGAAGTGCGTACCGCGCCCAGGAGACTGTCGTTCCCAGCGCGAGCGAGGACCTGACCTACACCCTCACCCTAGGCCTGTGATGCCCCGTGCTTCCGGCAGACCCAGGCGTTGCGTGAGCGGTGCGGGCTGACACATAGTGAGCGATCATCGCCGGTAGGATGGGCCAGTGTCGACTGTCATTCAGAAGAAAGACAAACCCGCGGTAGCGGATAAGCCTGAGAGCAAGGCGACTAAGTTTGTCAAAGAGTCCTATGTAGAGGTGGTTCGCAAGACCTCCTGGCCGTCCAAGGCGGATCTGGTGAAGTTCACCGGAGTCGTGTTGGGCACCATCCTGGTCGTCGCTGTCTACTTGGGCGTGTTGGATCTCGTCTTTGGAAAGGTCATAGGTCGCCTGCTCCGCTAGCCCCTCGCGCCAGAGATCTTGCCAGAGAAACGGGCCGGTTTGCCGATCTGGCCCCAGGCGGCTGCGCCCCGCGCATCCGGAAGGGGTGGTAGGGGTTCATCTCTTTCCCGCCGGACGCTCTCCTCTCCATCCACGCCCTCCCGGCTGTCGCCGGAGGGTTTGCATCGCGTGTGAGCCCAAGCAGCCCGCGAGCGCCGGCTGAGAGAGCCCGCCTAACCCGCCCTTGGAGCGCTCCCCACTTTCGGAGGCTGAGCCACGTTCATGGAACGCCACTGGTACGCCGTCCATACCTACTCCGGACACGAGAACAAGGTAAAGACGAACATTGAGCGCCGGGCATTGTCCCTGGGGCTGAGCGACAAGATCTCCCGTATCCTCATCCCCACCGAGGAGGAGCTTCGAGTCCGAGCCGGCAAGCGCACGTCCATCCGCCGAAAGGTCTTCCCGGGCTACGTTCTCATCGAGATGGAGCTGGACGAGAATACCTATTACGTGGTGAAGAACACCACCGGCGTTACGGGTTTCGTGACCTCCGGCAACAAGCCGGTGCCGCTACAGGCCATCGAGGTCGCGAACCTGCTGCGCAGCGTGGAAGAGGGCATCTCGCAGAAGCCCAAGGTGCGCTGGGCCAAGGGCGACTCCGTTCGCGTGATCAGCGGCCCCTTCGCGGAGTTCACCGGCACCATTGATGAAGTGAATCTGGACAAAGAAAAGCTGCGGGTTATGATCGAGCTCTTCGGCCGCGATACGCCGGTGGAGCTGGAGATCACCCAGGTGGAGAAGCTGGAGTAGCGCGGCTCCCCGTAGCGCACGACCACGCTGTTGGATCCGTGTCGTCCCGAGCCCAGTCGCTCACGAGGACGCGGAGGTAGACCTCTCTGGCATCAGCCTTCGAGGAGCGCGCGACGCGATGCCGCTTCGCGCTCCGGCATCACAGCCCGGAACCGGGAAGCTTCGGGGTAGAGACGCTTCCTTACCCTCCGGATACTTGGGAGACAGTTAGTAATGGCCAAGAAAGTCATGGGTATTGTTAAGCTGCAGTGCCCCGCAGGTAAGGCCACTCCGGCTCCGCCCGTAGGCCCCGCTCTGGGGCAGTACGGCATCAACATCATGGAGTTCGTGAAGGGCTACAACGAGCGCACGGCGGCCATGGTGGGGACGATCATCCCCGTCGAGATCACCATCTTCGAGGACCGCACCTTCACCTTCGTAACCAAGACCCCGCCCGCGTCGGAGCTGCTTCGCAAGGCTGCCGGCGTGGACAAGGGCGCGGCCGCGGTGCTGAAGGAGAAGGTCGGTACCATCACCCAGGCGCAGATCGAGGAGATCGCCAAGACGAAGCTCCCCGACCTGAACGCCACCACCCTTGAGGCGGCTGTGAAGATCATCGCCGGCACCGCCCGGTCGATGGGCATCGACGTCGCCGCCTAGTTTTCAGAGAGCCTCACCACAGAGACACAGAGGCACAGAGAAACCCAGCACCAGGACACCCGGACACCAAGAGGGGCCAGGCAAGGTCCTCTGTGTGGCCCGCGCCCCTGTGGTTGGGTCCCCTTGGTGTCTTGGTGGTGGAGTATCTTTGTAGGGAGCCCCGCGGCTTTGGAGGCGGGGCGTGTCCGTGCCTTGGAGCGTGACCACCCGTGGACAGCGCGGCAGCAGCGCCGGTCCACGCAGGTGGGAGCACTGAGGTGCCAGGAGAAGCAATGCCCACACATGGCAAGCGTTTCAAAGAGTCCCTGAAGCTGCTGGACAAGTACCACCTCTACGAGCCCGCCGAGGCCATCGCCCTGGTTAAGAAGGCGGCTAGCGCCAAGTTCAACGAGACGGTTGACGTGGCCATTCGCCTGGGTGTCGACCCCCGCCATGGCGATCAGATGGTCCGCGGAACCGCCAGCCTGCCCCACGGCACCGGCAAGATCCGGCGCGTGGCGGTCTTCGCCAAGGGCGACAAGGCTGTCGAGGCCGAGGAGGCCGGCGCGGACGTGGTGGGCGCCGAGGACCTGGTGACCAAGATTCAGGGAGGTTGGCGAGAGTTCGACATCCTGTGCGCTACCCCGGACATGATGCGCATCGTCGGCCAGCTCGGGCGCCTGCTGGGTCCCCGGATGCCTAGCCCCAAGGCCGGCACGGTGACCCAGGACATCGGAACCGTAGTCAAGTCCATCAAGACTGCCAGCCGCGTGGAGTACCGCGTGGAGAAGGCCGGCATCGTGCACTTGCCCATTGGCAAGGTCTCCTTCTCAGAGGAACAGCTCAAGGAGAACCTTCAGGTTCTGCTGACGGCCCTCGTGAAGGCCAAGCCGACCGCGGCCAAGGGGCGCTATCTGAGGACCATCACGGTCTCCTCAACCATGGGCCCCGGCTTCCACCTGGACGTGCAGAAGGCACAGGCGCTGGCGGAGGGACGGCACTGATTCGATGACGCGCCTTGGGCCGAGTGCCGACACTTGGGCACCCAGCAGGCGCGCCACACAACTCTATAGTCACTGAACCGAAGACAGCAGGTGCCCCCAGAACGGGGCCTAAGCGCGAACGCCGCCTGCCGAGGTTGTGAGAACGTGGGCTCCATCGCCCGCTGCCTTACGCGCCCTGCCCTTCGGTTCTCCCAAGCGAAGGACAGGGCGCTTTGCTTTGTGTGGCCGCCATACCCGGGCCGCCCTGGACTTGGGCTATCACACCTTAACGCTGAATCTATCTTGCGCAGAGAAGGAGGTGATATACAGATGCCAACGCCAGAAAAGGCGGCAGTAGTCAAGGAGCTCAACGAGAAGCTTCAGGGCTCCAGCGCCGCTATGCTGACGGACTACCGCGGCCTGACGGTGTCGGAGATGATGCACCTCCGCCGCAAGCTGGGTGAGCTGGGCGCCGAGTACCACGTGGTGAAGAACACCCTGCTCCGCCTGGCCAGTGAGGGTACCAGCTTCAACTTCGGCCCCCACCTCGAGGGCCCCACGGCCGTCGCCATCATGCAGGGCGATCCCATCGCTCCTACTAAGGTGCTGGTGGACTACGTTCGCGACCACAAGGCCATGAGCGTCAAAGCCGGCGTGGTGGAGGGCGAGCTACTCTCCCCGGACGAGGTAGTTGCCCTATCCAAGATTCCGCCTCGAGAGGTCCTGCTCTCCCTCATGGTGGGGGGAATCCAGGCTCCTATCTCAGGCCTGGTCGGTACCCTCCAGGGAGTCGTCTCGAACCTGGCCTACACGCTTCAAGCGGTTGTGGACAAGAAGACCGCCGAGGGCGCCGCGGCTTAGCGTTCCCCCATGGATGGGCCGGTAGAATCCGGCCGATGATGAAAGCCCGGCCCGGAGCCCACGCTCCCGCCGGACGCTATAGAGGGGCCTCGGGCCCCCGCGCGATGCAAGCTTCGTGCTAGGAGGAAAGAGTTGGGACTCACCACTGAGCAGTTGATGGAAGCCATCGACAGCATGACCGTCCGCGACCTCGCGGCTTTCGTCGAGGCGCTGAAGGACAAGTACGGCGTCACCGCGGCTGTTCCCGCCGCCGCTCCCGCCGCTGGCGGCGGTGATGCCGCCCCCGTGGCCGAGGAGAAGGACACCTTCGACGTGATCCTGACCAGCGCCGGCGACAAGAAGATCCAGGTGATCAAGGTCGTTCGCGAGATCACCAGCCTGGGTCTGAAGGAGGCCAAGGACCTGGTCGACACCGCGCCGCAGCCCGTTCGCACCGGCGTGAAGAAGGAAGAGGCCGACTCCATCAAGGCCAAGCTAGAGGAGCAGGGCGCGAGCGTCGAGCTCAAGTAGGGCTCGCCCCGGCACCATCTATCACCCGAAAAGGCCGCCTGGATCGCTCCAGGCGGCCTTTTCGCGTTTCCGTGAGGTCCCAGCACCGGCGTGCCTGCGCTCGAGCAGGCATGGCACTCAGGAGCCCATGCCGAGGACCCCCCCCTACCGAGGGCCCCTCTGCCCAGCACGCCACCTCCACCGCCCCTGGGACAGAGGGGGCGGAACCCGTCTGCCCCAGGGGCCGGGTTGGCGCTAGGCCGCCACCCTATCGATGCCGGAGACCAGGCGCAGGATCTTCAGCGCGTCCGCGATGGTGATCTTGCCGTCACCGGTCATGTCGGCGCCCTTTAGCTGCGCGTCGGTGGGCTGGACCAACCCCAGCACTATCCGCAGGGCCAGCACGACGTCCGAAATGGTCGTCTTGCCGTCACCGTCCACGTCGCCCGGCCGCCGAGGCTTCGCAACGGTGAGCTTGCCCTCCACGGCGCGGGTGATGAGGGTGGTTCCGCCCGTGCCGGTGAGCGCCAGAGACGCGAACTCCAGCGGGTAGGTGCCCTCCGGAGCCGTGGCACTAATCAGGAGCCGATAGCTCAGCAGGCGCCCCTCAGCGGTGCTGGGCTGGGTGCCCTGAACGGTGATGGTCACCTGCCCAACTCCCGGGGTGGCCTGGGCCGTCGCACCGGGGATCAGGTTGTCCGGCAGTTCCACGGGGAGCGCGACGCCGACTGGGAACCCGGCTACATCCGACGGGAAGGCCAGGGTCATCTGGGCTTCCTTGATTCCTACCAGCCCTTGGCCGGCTACCACGTTCACCGTGACGATGCCGCCCGGCGCGCCGGATACATCCTGGATGGTCAGGGCGCCCAGGCTTACCACCGGGCTGCCAACCAGCGTGAGCGTCGCCTGCTGAGATTGCGCACGCCCCAAGCTGGCGGTGATGGTGACACGAGTGTCCACGTCCACGGCCCCAAGCGGCGTGATGGTGAAGGAACCCTTGGTTGCCACGCCCGACACTGTGAGTGAGGAGGGAATGCTCACCAGGCCCGCGGGCTCAGCCTTCAGGGCGATGGTGGTGCCCACCCGCGTGATCAGCGTCCGGCTGATCTCAACCGTACCTGTCACGGGAGCCAGGTCACGGCTCTCCTTAGCGCTGAGAGTGAGGCCCTTCAGGGTCACAAGTGTGATTGGCAAGATGAGGGGCGGCGTAACCTTGAGGGGGGCCGCCTTGGTGGCGGAGCCCAAGGACGCGGTTATGGTGACCGTTGCCGTTTCCGTGAGCTTGCTGGTGGAATAGGTGAAGGTGGCCGAGGTCGCTCCGGGGGCCACTGTCACGGAGTCAGGCAGGTCCACGACCGAGGCATCATCGACGGACAGCGTCACGGTGGCACCGGCCTTGGGGGCCGCGCCGCTGAGGGTAACCTTGCCGGTGCCGCTGTTGCCGCCCATGAGGGAGGCAGGGTCCAGGGTGAGGCCGCTCAGAGCGATAGGCCGCAGGGTGATGCGGCCGGCCAGGGACCTGGAGATCAGGTCCGCGCCATTCACGATGAGGCGAATGGGGGTACCCTCCACCGCCTCCTGCAGGGGATCGATGGTAGCGAGGCCGTTGATGACCTCGCCGCGGCCGATGACCCGAAGGCCACTAGGGGTGTCCTGCACGGCAGTGACGAGAGCGCCCTCTACCGCATAGGCCACCTGCAGCACACGGCCAGACAAGGTGGTGGTCGCGGTGCCGATGCTGACCGGCGGAGCGGAGGTGCGGATCTCCAGGGTGGGGTCCCCGAAGCAGTGCCACAGGTACAGCTCGTCCCGCGCGTCGCCGGAGTAGACGCCCGCGCTTGCCACGGGGATCTGGGTCATCAGATAGTACTTGCCGTGGTTCAGAATGTCGCCCAGCCGGCGATGGTCGCTGTTGTCGCCGAAGCCGGGCAGCGCGTCATGCCAGATGGCGTCGAAGAACCCCCGAGCAAGAGCACTGTTGGGCCAGCTAGGGCTGTTGCGGCTGTCACCCAGCGCGCCGACGGCCCCTCCATCGCTCTTAAGAACAAGGCTCTCCACGAGGTAGGTCTGGTCTGGCGTGGTCCCGTAGTCACCACCCGCGGTCTCGTTGTCGAAGAAGCCGCTGGCGCAGTTAACGCTGAAGACCACGGGGAGCAAGGCCCCGTTGTGCACTGACCCCAAGTTGGAGGTGTAATAACCTGGATGGCTCCACTCGTCGGGGCCTCCGTGATCGCGGTGCATGATGAGGAAGCGCCCCGCATTGAAGGCATCCGTGATCTGGGAGCCCGTGCCGTTCCACCCGAAGCCGCTGCCGGGAGCCAGGTCCGAGGGCAGCAGCGTGCCATCGTAGTAGCGGCGTGGGGTGCCGCTGCCGGTCATGGTGTAGATGCGCTGCACGGTCTTGCCGTGGTTCATCATAACGTTGCGGGCGAACTCCGAGGCCTCAACGAACGTACGCCAGTCCGTGCCGGGGTTCGACACGTCGTCGCGGCAGCACTGGAACTGGGATACCACGGTCGCGTTGGCGTAGAAGTTGCGGTCGGTGGGTGGGTTCTTCTCGTAGTTGATGATCTTGTCCACGACGGTGTTGGCCTGAGTCAGGTTGTCCGCCGGGATGCGACCCACCGCGAAGGAGGGCAGAGGGGAGCCGGCCATCGATCCATAGACCGCATACTGGTAGTCCGACCCAGTGGTAGCGCTGCCGCCCGTATAGACGTAGAAGGTGGGGATGAGCTGGGTGTCGCCCAGCAGCAGGACGTAGGACACCCGGATGGCACCATGGTCGAAGTGGTCCTCGATCAGGGCGTCGATAGCCTCCTTGGTGTCAGGGCCAGGCCCGGCGCCATCACAGACCTCATGTACCTGAGTGATGATGCCCTTGGAGTTCTTCCACTCCGCCAACTTGTCGGCGGCGGCGCGCAGCGAGGGAGGGGTAAGGATCAGGAACTCGGCGCCCTGGTCCAGAGTGAGGCTGCCAAGAAGGTCCGCATTCAGCTTGGCCGCCGCCGAGTTGAGTACCGACCCCAGAGTGAGGCTGCTGGCCTCCTCGAACATCCCCAAGGACCGTGAGGGGAGGAAGGTCCCTCTACCGCCCTCGAAGGTCAGGTCGATGTCGACGGAGCTGAACAGCGTCAGCTGCTTCCGCGCGGGGTTGTACTGGCCGGTCGCGATGCTGAGCTGGAACAGGCTCATGCCTCGGGCGGTGCCCATCTGACGCACCGTCACGGGGCTGCTTGGAACGAGGGCATCCCTCAGGTAGATATCCACAAGCCTGGTGAAGGGCGGCTCTATCCCGATCTGCGGCAGCCCGTCACCCCGGCGAACGATCTGGTCCGCAGGCTGCGGCTGGATAGGATACAGGCTGGTAGTCACCGTGCGCCGCACGTGAGGGGTGGCCTTGGCAGTCACCACGGCGCCCGTGGGCACCGCGATGATCTTGTGAAGCACCGGCACCGCGGGGGTCCCCGGATCCCCCATCACCGAGGTTACCCCCGGCACGTGAAGCTCGCCGTAGATGGACGCTCCTCCGCGCCTCTCGATCAGCTCGCCATCGCCGAAGGCCACGGACCCCGCCAGCCCCGACGAATCCGACTTGGTGATGGAGAGCTGGGGCTCCCCACCCTGTGCCTGCGCCGGCTTACCGCAAGACAAGGCCAGGCACGCGAGTGCCAGGCAGCAGGCTAACTGCGCCGCACTCCGTCTCATCATATGTCTCCTTCCTCTGACTGGAAGTCCCGAACAGCCTCAGGCTTGAATGCCTAGACGTTGAATCGGAAGATCGACCGCCATGGATCCCCTACCCACTTCCCGCCTAACGTCTGGATGTTCGCCCAGCGAGCAGTAGCAACCTCTAGTTTCCACATTCTGGGGGGCCTTTGTGGGTCGGCGGCCGCCCCAACAGGCAGTCGCCGGTCAGGGCCACGGCGCGTCCGCCTGGAGGCTGCGTGCTTCGCGCACCCCGGCAGGAACCCCGCGACGCCCCTGCCAACAAGGCCCAGGGAGCGCCGAAAGCGATACGCGCCGCTTCGGCCGCGCCCCGGCAAAGGAGAGCACCCATGAGAATCGGTGTCGCCGATTTTGGCATGAACGTGTGGGACGGCGCCTGCTTCGACCTTGAGGAGCGCCTGAAGGGACTACGGGGGGTCGGATACGAGGGCGTGGAGCGCCTTGAGGCCATCAGCGCCAGTCAAGCTCTGGAGAGAGCCGCGCGGTTCAGGCGCCTGGGCATGGACTTCGCCACTTGCCGAGGCCCGAACCCGGAGGTATCGCTCCAGTGGACCGCGGCGCTGGGCAAGGGGTACCAGTGGGCCAACTCGCCCGCCAAGGACTTCGACACCTTCTGCCGCCAGGTGCGGGGCCAGGTGGCCGCCTGCGCCCGGTACGGCCTGGCGGTGGGCCTGCACAACCACCTGGGCACACCCGTGGAGAGTCAGTCGGAGCTGGAGGCCTTCCTAGACCAGTGCCCGGAGTGCGGGCTGATCCTGGACACCGCTCACCTGGCGGCCGCCGGAGGCGATCCCTTAGCCATCCTTCGACGCTACCCCGACCGGCTGGTGGCCGTACACCTGAAGGACTGGATCACGCTGAAGCCGGAGGTGGGGCTGGAGCGTTGGGGCGAGCGAGGACGCTTCTGCGAGCTTGGCGCGGGCAACATCGGCCTGGACAACGCCGCGGTGATGCGCGCCTTAGCAGACCTGGGCTACGAGGGCTGGGTCTTCGTGGAGCAGGACACCCACCTCCAGGACCCCCTGAAGGACCTAGCCCACAGTCGTGAGTACCTGAGGAAAGCTGGATTCTAGCAGGCAGACCGCCTCACCACAGAGGCACAGAGGACACAAAGAAGGGATCGAGGCCTGGTCGTCCCCTCGGTCTCTTCTCTGTGTCCTCTGTGCCTCTGTGGTGAGGCAGTTCCTTGCCGCAAGCCCCCGGCTACGAGTACCTGGCGCGCCGGCTGCCGCCGGGGCCTCTTGCGGCGAAGAAGCTGATGATCTTGGCCAGCACCGCGAAGAAGATGATGGCGAAGATGACGAAGAGCACCAAGGAGAAGAAGGCCCCGAAAAAGCCCACGTGCGTGCCTTCCATGTAGGGCGGGTAGGGGTTGTGGAACATCCACGGCATGTAGTAGAAGCCGTAGTAGTGCCACGGTGAGTACCCGTAAGGCGAGCCGTAGGGCACCGGGACCCCACCCCAGTAGTGGTTGTAGACCACGGTCCGGCCGCCCTCGTACACCGTGGTTCGGCCCGGATTGGAACGGTCTACCCGAGCGTTGTAGGTGGGAGTGGTGCGAGAGCTGAAGGGCCGGCTGCTGGGCGGGGGCGTGCTGAAGTTGGTGCCCCTTCGCGTGTCGGGGCTGGAGTAGCTAGGAGTGGATCGCGAGAAGCCGCCGCCGAACCCGCCGCTGGAGGGCCTTGGCGCTGGCCGGCTCGAGGGCCGGCTGGAGAAGCCGCCGCCAAAGCCGCCGCTGGAGCGGAACCCGCCAGAGCGGAAGCCCCCTCCGGAGCGAAAGCCGCCGCCGAAACCGCGCGCGTCTACGGCCGACGGCAGCAGCAGCCCCAGGGCCAGCACGGCGGTCGATACCACCATCCAACTACCTCTTGGAGACCTCATCCCCATCTTGCTAACGCCTCTTCTCCCTCTCCGGCCGCCGCGGCGGTCCACGGAGCTCGTCCGCGCCGCCCAATCCATGCCTTGAGCCGCGGCGCCTCTTCCTTCTAGTATGAACCACACATCCCGCGCGGAAGTTCGAGCGCGCTCATCCCAGGGGTACTCCTAACCAGCATACCGCACGAGGCGCTTGCGCGTCGTGCACGTCGCGGGCTCCCGCACGCTCCCGTGATTGGTGCAAGCTAAGGCCACCTACTCCTGGCGCAGTTGGCGCTTCAGCTCCTCCAACCTCGCATCCACGGCATTGGTCTGGGTCTGAGCTTCAACGCGCGCCTCCGGCGTCGAGGAGCGTGTCACCTGAGCCCGCGCCTCGGTCTCGACCTCCGCGTCCTCTACCTCACGCCGAACGCTGCTGAGGCGGCCCGCGCCTTCCGTGCCGATGCGATCCGCGCCCTGAAGCGCGCTCCGAGCGGCGGCGGAGAATTCCCCCCGATGCTCCAGGCTCGACGCCTCCGCCTGGTACTCCTCGAGCTGACGGCGCAGGTCCGACACGATCTCTTCCTTCTTCGCCAGGTTGTCCCGCAACCCTGAGACCCGTGTGGAGACGGGCTCGCGCTGCTGCTTCACCGACTCGGCCCGCGCCAGGCACTCGCGGGCGGTGGTTTCATCGCCACGCTGCAGGCACTGGGTGGCGTCCCGCTCCCACTGGTGCTCCTGCCCCTTAAGGTCGCGCTCGCGCCCCTCCTGGTCATCGAGGTCACCCCGAAGCTGCTCCACCGCCGCCATGGCGTTGGTAACGTCCGTCTGAAGCCGGGCGATCTCCTTGCGCAGGGCCTCCTGCTGGTCCACGCCGGCGCCCAAGGCGGCCTTCAGCCGCGACAACAGGCTCATCGGAGGGACTCCGGCAGGTACCCCACCGCCTGCGCGGCAAGGGTGCTGGCCCGACTGTAGAGCCGCGCCGCTTCGGAGAGGTCCGGCGAGGGCTTCTGCATCTCAGCGCGCGACTCCGTCAAGGCCTCTTCCGCCTCCCCAACCTCCGTGGGCATCCCTCCCCCTCCCTGCTGCAGGCGAGTGCGCAGCTCGTCCAGGAACTCCTTGGCCTCCAGGTGCTTGCCCTGCGGGTCTTGCACGAACTCCTGCGTCTCCTGGACCGCGTCGATCACCTGCTGAGCCAGGCCGCCCAGCTCCTGGGCCATCTCGGCCGTATCGGAGTGCAGCTTCTGCCGGCTGAGCTGCTGGAACTCTACCCAGGCGTCCTCCAGCTCCCGCATCTGCTGCTCCGCGTGGGTGAAGCGGACCTGCGGCATCTGCTGTTTCGCCTGCTCCAGCATCTCCTGAGCCTGCTTGCGGGCCTCCTCCGCCTCGCCGGTCTCGGTTGTTTCCGTGTCCAGGGCGTCTTGCGCCTCGCCAAGGCTCTTCCGGAACCAGGCGAGCTGGGTGTCGCGAACGTACTCCGCGAACTCCAGGGCGCGGTTGGCGATCCACTGGATCGCGTCGTGCGGCGAGTCGAAGGTGATGTCCTCGGGGTCGTCCTCCTGCGTTAGGAACTGCTGCTTCAGGTGGCGGAAGTCGTTAACCGGGACATCCTTCGTGCGCTCGTAGTTCTGGATCACGGAGAGCGCGTGGCGACAGGCGTCCAGGTTGGCGTCGGTGCTCTCCACAGCCTCCGAAAGCTGCCGGCGGTCCTCGGCCGTCAGCTCGCCCTCCAGGACCCTCTCGGCGCGGAACCGCACGGTCTGGAACTCACTCCCGGCGTCGGAGAGCACGGAAACCAGCCTCGGCTTCACG
Organism: Armatimonadota bacterium; assembly: GCA_036504955.1. Classification (GTDB taxonomy): domain Bacteria; phylum Armatimonadota; class DTGP01; order DTGP01; family DASXUI01; genus DASXUI01. The sequence goes on along the minus strand of DASXUI010000108.1, from coordinate 17,152 downwards.
TCCTCCAGCGTCTCCTGAGCCTCCCTAGCCTGCCTGTTGCCCCAGAACACACGCTCCTCCCTTCTCTCGGGGACCAAGGGGGCTGAGGGGACTGAAGGGGCTAAGGGGAAAGCCCCTCAGCCTAGTAGCTCGGACGAGTGCAGCCCATCTTCTGAGGCCCCCTCCCCCTAGCCCCTTCAGTCCCCTCAGCCCCCTTAGCCCCTTCGCCTCTTCACGCCCCTCAGCCCTTAGCTCCGTGGTAGAATGAGGCCATGGCGACCGCTCGCGTTCCCAGCTCTCCAGCCTCACGCCATTCTACACCTGCCCTGTTCCTTCGGGAAGGACCCCTCCGCTTCCTCGGTATCGACCCCGGGCTGGGAACCACCGGCTATGGCGTGGTGGATCGCGGCCCCACGGGCCTACGGCTCATAGAGGCCGGCGCCCTTCGCAGCCACCGCACCGACTGCCTGGAGGAGCGCGTGCGGACCATCTTCGCCGGTGTCACGGACGTGCTGGAGGAGTTCAAGCCGGCCTGCATGGCGCTGGAGGACCTCTACTCCGAATACGCCTACCCCAAGACCGCCCTGCTGATGGCCCACGTTCGAGGCGCGGTCTGCCTGGCGGCCGCGCAGCACGAGGTCCCCGTGGTCGGCTACGCCGCCAGCGAGGTCAAGAACGCCATCGTCGGTATGGGCAACGCCAGCAAAGAGCAGGTGCAGGGCTCCATCCAGAACCTCTTCGGCCTGGCGGCGCCTCCCACACCGAACGACGTGGCCGACGCCATCGCGCTGGCCGTGACGGCAGCCTACCGCCTCTGCGGGCCTGGGGTCGCGCAGGTAAGGAGAGTCCGATGATCGGCTACCTGCGGGGAGTACCGGTGGAGCTGGACGAGGCCCAGGTGGTGCTGGACGTGAATGGCGTGGGCTACCAGGTCCGCCTGCCGGACATCGAGGCAAAGGCGCTGAAGGTCCGCATGCTGACCGAGGGTGCCGATGGCGCATCCTTCCAGGTCACGCTCTACACCTACTACCACCAGCCCCAGGGCGGCAGCCCGGTGCTCTTCGGTTTCAGCGACAAGGGCTCCCGGGAGTTCTTCGAGCACCTGCTGACGGTGGCCGGCATGGGCCCCGCCAGCGCCGCGAAGGCGATGGTCCTGCACACGCGCGACCTGGCAACCGCCATCGAGCAGCGGGACCTGCGCGTCCTCAGCTCCCTGCCGGGCGTGGGGAAGCGGAAGGCGGAGCAGATTGTCGCCACGCTGAAGGGGAAAGTGCTTCGCTACGCCCTCATCCCCGTCTCCGACACGGAGCTCCCCGCCGGCACTGTCGTGGAAGCCCCCATCGCGGACTTCGCGGCGGACGTGGAAGAGGTGCTTCAAGACCTCGGCTACAAGAAGCCCGAAGCAGCCCGCATGGTAGCCGCCGCCCTGAAGCGCCGCCCGGACCTGAAGGACGCCCAGTCCCTGCTTCAGGAGATCTGGGCCGGCGAGCGGAAGTAGCGGCGGCAGGCGGGGATAGGCGGCAAGGGAGCATCACCACCAAGACACCAAGAGGCGCCAGGTACTGCCCTACCACAGAGACAGAGAGGACACAGAGCATCACAGAGAAGAGCATGGGTGGTGGCAACGGCCAGGGGCTCTGGCCCCGCGCCTGCGGCACCAGGATGCGGTGAACCTCTCGCTTCAGGGCTCCTCTGTGTAGACTACGCCGAGGGCCTGGGTAACAGGTGCCCGATCAGATGGCCCTGCCCCAGGAGTACCAGGAGGCCCGATGCCATCACGAGCAGGCCGACCACCCGGTACACGGCACTGATCCAGGGACCCGGTTGCGGGCCGCTGCTCCCGGGCCCCTCCTGAAGCCAGCTATTGCACCAGGCACGAAAGGCAGGATCGGGCCACCTGAAGGTGCGATAGCCACCAGCAATCAGGAACACTGATACCACGTAGATCAAGTCTCAGCCTCCAGACGCGGCGGCCATCCTCTCAGGCACTCGGCCCTCTTCCCTGCAGACGCCTGCGCGCTCTCCGCCCAGCAACTCCGCGCCGGACGGCTGGCCCCACCAGCGCCCATAGCGTCCATAGCTCTGCCGCTGCAAAAAGCAGTCGAACTTGGAGGCCCAGCCCGCGACCAACAGGCGGGCACACCCTCATGTCCCAAGCAATCAGCGTTGCCATTAGGTACATCTTGGCCATCACCAGGAAGCCTTCGTCTCGCTTGTTCGCGCGTATGAGCACGAAGTACGTCCCGAAGGCCCAGCATGTGGCGATCGTGATGAAAACCGCTCCATAGATGCCTGGTAGCATCGAATCCCCCTAGACGTTTCGCTGTGGGTGCTGCCGCCCATCGACCCGACAGGCGGCAGCTACTCACAGACGTATGCTCTCAACGGACGATTGCGCCCGGGACTCAAGACCACGTAAGCCTAGACCAGGCCGAAGAGGTGCAATCCGTCCCTAAACGCATTGAACGCCGAGGCTGAGGCAACGTAGATACCCAGCGTCACCCCTGCCCCGGCAAGAACGAGCACTCCTGTTGGCGCCGCACCTAGCGCCAACACCCCAGTTCCCACGTAGACGGCCGTTGCGCCAGCGGAACCACAGAGCCCGTCGTTGAGGACTCGCATGAGAGTCTGCCACTTGTTGTCAGGCAATTCGGACTCCGGGCAACCAGGCATGGCCGCACGCGTCATCGAGTCGGCTCCGTAGATGACCCCCATCGCGAGACCCATTAGCCTGTATTTGACGTAGGTCTGGCTGACCTTGATCATCTTCTGGAAGTAGTCCTCGACCGCCTTGGGATCGGTTATCAGCGCCCCACTGGGATCCACTGCGTTGGTGGGGGCGTTCAGGCAGTATAGGTAGCCCTGGCCCAGGGGATCGAGTTGGAGGAAACGGCCAGGCTCAGGGTCGTAGCAGCGGATGCCCACGTCGATGAGGCCGGAGCCGTTGCGCTCGTAGCCGCTGGTGGCGGCGTAGTCGCGGGAGTTGGCGGCGGTGCCGGAGCTGAGTTCGTGGGAACCGTAACGCCAGCAGACCGCTGCCCCACCGGTACGGCCTCTGACCGCCGAGACTCACTCTCACTGGCCCCCTGGGTGGGCGAAGCCGACCGCCGACCCCTGTCGCCAGGCGTGGCGCCTGTCGCGAGCCGTCGGGCCCGCCACTTGCCGGCCCCCACCCGCCGTGCCGGCGGAGGTCGCAACAAGGTCGCGCCTAGCGCTAGGGTGAGCCTCAACACCTGGGTCAGCGATCCAGGCCGGAAAAGCTGAGCCACGCGCACGGCACGCCGGCCCTCGGCCCTGGCATCGGCCCCGGACTCAGCTGCTAGGGCGTGCCGGCCACCTACCTGTTAGCCTGGCAGCAGCCGCGGTGCCCGCAAGCACCACGACCAAGCGGCCAACGGAGTACCCATCGGCTCCGTGACCGTAGCTCGGGAGCAACCAGGTTGCGGCGGTGGCGCAGCATAGGGCTGCGGCCCAGGCGACCGCTGTTCGGTGACTCGGGGCCAACCAGGCGGAGACGAGTACCGCGGCGACCACACCAGCCAGAGTCCCAAGGGTCAGAGACACAGGGATTGCAATCACCCGAAGGGGCCCAACCATCGACATGGCAACCAAGAGGGCAAGAGTGACCACGCGGTGGGCCAGACCGTAGCTTGCCAGCGCGCAGGGAATCAGGAGAAGCCACCTAGCATCCGTTGACGCTGACATCGAGGGCTCCACTTCCGCCACAAGCTATGACCGCGGCGGCTCCCGCCAAAACCGCGTAGGTCATGGGGATCGGTTGCTAACGAGCGAAGCGCCTGGCCAGGCACCAACACTGCCGACGCCGGAAGCATGGGCGTCACCTCTGGAGATTGGCCGAAACTGAGCGCTTAGGGCGCCACAGGGCAACCCTGGCTCAGCCGACCGGCTCTCCGCCCAGGGATGCTCACGCCGCAAGGCGCCCCTGGCGGTCCAGTGCCCACTGCCGGGACACCAGGAACGGGCCGGCGGCGATCAGGACGAGGTCCAAGGCTCTGGCAGCCCCGCTCAACAAGGTGAGTTGCGGTGTCGCAAGCCAGTGAGGACCCAGCCTATCGAGGCCATCGGCCAGGGTGCCACTCAGTACGAGGAGCCCCCCTCCGGCCAGCAGGGGCCTCTGGCTCCGGAATCTGCCGAACGCGGCCAGACTGAGGAGGGCCATGGCACCCAGAACGCGAGCCCCCAGCAGGATCCATCCATCTGGCATCGCTGCCCCTCCCCGGGGCCACCTGTCGCGAGCGGCCGTCGGCCCTGCTTGGGGGCATCCACACAGACTCGGGCTGCACCGCCGTAGCGCGCCTCGGCAACCGAATAGGACCACCAACCCCCGACCGCAGAGCGCGGCGCGCGGGCCAAGCTCTAGTTCTATGTTCCAGCCGGCCCACCCTTCGAGTGGAACAAGCGATCACCCCAGACTCCCGAGGAACGCAGCCCCTGCGCCCAGAACAGATGATCCCTCAGGCGCCATCAGGTGCTAGAATGAACGGGAGTCACCGGCTCCGCGCCCACCCGCGGCTGCCTCCGGTGACATCCCCACGGCGGCCACCGCGTGGCTTCCGGCCGACTCCGTACGAGAGGGAGAGCATGGCGCGTGAGAGGCTAATCACTGGGGCGGAACTGCCGGAGGACGAGGTTGGGGTTCCGCAGACCCTGCGTCCCTCCAGCCTGGAGGAGACGGAGTACATCGGCCAGCGGTCGGTGGTGGACCCGCTCAAGATTGCGCTGCAGGCCGCCAAGGCCCGCGGCGAGGCGCTGGACCACGTCCTCCTCTACGGCCCCCCTGGCCTCGGCAAGACCACTCTGGCGCACATAATCCGCAACGAGATGGGCACGGAGATCATCACCACCTCCGGTCCCGCCCTGCACCGCGCGGGCGACCTTATGGGCATCCTCACCAACCTCAAGGAGGGGGATGTCCTCTTCATCGACGAGATCCACCGCCTGGACCCCGCCGTGGAGGAGTACCTCTACCCCGCCATGGAGGACTACGTGGTGGACTTCGTGGTGGATAAGGGCGCCAACGCGCGGATGCTGAAGTTCCCCCTCAAGCCCTTCACCATGGTCGGCGCCACCACGATGGCGGGTCTATTGTCCGGGCCGCTGCGGGATCGCTTCGGCCTGGTGTACCGCATGGACTACTACAGCCCAGAGGAGCTGGAGATGGTGGTACAGCGCTCCTCCCGGATCCTCAAGGTGGAGCTGCAGGAGGGGGCCGCGCTGGAGATCGCCCGCAGGTCACGAGGCACGCCGCGCATCGCCAACCGGCTGCTGCGCCGCGTGAGGGACTTCGCTCAGGTGAACGGGGAGGGCGTGGGCACCCTGGAGCTGGCCGACCAGGCGCTGCGGCTGGAGGGCATCGACGAGCTGGGGCTAGACCGCCTGGACCGCGAACTGCTGCGAACCATCATCGAGACCTACCAGGGCGGCCCGGTCGGCGTCGAGGCGCTAGGCGCTACCGTAGGGGAGGAAGCCTCCACGCTTGCGGAGGTCGTTGAACCTTACCTCCTCAAGATTGGCTTCCTGGCTCGGACCCCCGGCGGCCGCAAGGCAACGGTGTGGGCCTACAAGCACCTCGCCATCGATCCCCCACCCGCAGTACCGTCTCAAGGGCACCTTGGGTTGTAGTTGGGGCGTGGGAGTGAAGGGACTGAGGGGATGGCAAGGGGATGAAAGACTCAGAGGGCGCGGCGTCGTGGATCTGGTGTCAGGGTATACCCAACGTCCCGTCCGCCCGGCGGTGAATCGCCGGGCTCCGAGGCTCAATCCCGCTGAACCGGGGTTCTGAACCAAAGGTGCACCCTGAGGTCAGAACCCTCCTCTAGAGGGAACCAGAGGACAGGACGCTCAGGTGCGCCTTGGGGTCAGAACCCTCCTTTCAGGAGGATTGAGCCCCTGAGCCCGTCGATTCACCGCCGGGCGGACCGCCGCCACAGACACATTACCCTCAGGTCCACAGTCCCAAGTGCTGAAGCCCTTTCACCCCCTCACCCACTCACCTCGTCACCCCCTCACTCCCTTCAGCCCCCTACACCCCAAAGTGATGGTGCTCCAGGATCTCCACTTTTACTGGCGCGGCGAGGTCGCGGAAGCGCTTCGCGTCGTCGGGGCTGCCGACGAGGGCTCCGTAGTGCATGGGGATGGCCACCTTGGGGCTGATGGCGCGGGCGGCGTCCGCGGCCTCCTCCGCCGTCATCACGTAGGTTCCGCTGCAGGGCAGCAGAGCCACGTCGCACTTCACGTGGCTCATCTCCGGGGTTAGGTCGGAGTCACCCGCGTGGTAGACGCGCACCCGGTTGGAGAGCGTGAGGATGTAGCCCGCGCCCACCATCTCCTTGGGATGGAAGTGCTTGCCGGGCTCGCGGTACTTGTTGGTGTTGTAGGCCGCTACTGCCTCCACCACTACCTCGCCCACCTGGGTGCTCTGCCCCGGCGCCAGGATCTTGGCATCCGGCAGTTTGGCGGCGCAGGCCGGCGAGGCCACGACCACGGTGCTGCTCTGACGCACCTTCTTGATGTCCGGCTCAGACAGGTGGTCGGAGTGATCGTGCGTGATCAGCAGCAGGTCGGCCGGAGGACCCCCGTCATCGATCTTGTAGGGGTCGATGTAGATGTTGAGCCGGTCCTTGATCCAGAACCCATCATGGCCAAGCCAGTGAATCCGCTCTGTCAGGTTGACATCCATCGGACCATCTCCTGGGTCTGATCACTCCCTCATAGCGAAGGAATGAGCCCTACCACCCTCTTCAGAATCAGCACAACGTCCTGCACGGTGATCTTCCCGTCCGGATTGCCAAGGGGAGCCACGTCGCCGGCCGCGAGTTGAGCCGCGGTGGGGGCGGGGCTGAGGCCCGCCACTATCTTCAGCGCAATGATGGCGTCAGCCACGTCCACCTTGCCGTTCCCGTTCAGGTCTCCCTTCACCACTGTGGGAGGCGGCACCGTGCCGCCGCCAACGGCGATCTTCCAGACGCCCTGGGCAGTTCCCAGCAACAGGCTGCCGCTGGCCTCGGGTACCAGGCTGTAGACGTTCAGGGTGGGCAGCCCCCGGTTGAAGAGCGCCCAGGTCTTGCCGCCGTCCTCCGAGCGGTACAGGTTGATCCCCTGAGCCCCGAGTGTGCCCTTGGTGGTCGTAGGTACAACGGTCGCAACGGTCAGGGCCTTGGGGTTCGCCGGGTCTGGGGCGAGACGCCAGAGAGCGCCGGGCAGCAGCACATCCTGCGGCTGCCAGGTGGCGCCGCCGTCCGCGCTTATGGCGAGCTTGTTCACACCTAAGGCGTACATCGTGGCATGGTCCGGCAGCACACTCACGTAGGTCCAGCCGCCCGGAAGCACCACGGAGCCGTCACCCGGGGAGGAGACCCCACCGCCGGTGACGGCGTAGACACCCCCCTTGCTGCTGACGAACAACTGCTTCAGCGAATCCAAGGGGACCCCATAGGCGTCGAACCCCTGGCCGCCATCCTTGGTCTCCCACACGGCCGTCGTCTCGGTAGCGCCCACGAAGGCGTGCTTGGGATCCTTGGGGTCGGCGGCGGCGAGGTCCGATGCGTCCAGCTTCTGCCCCTGGGACCACTGGGTGCCGTCCGGGCTACTGGCCACGATGTTGTTCACTACCGCATAGCCCGCGCCACCGTTAGCCACGTCGATCTCGGTGACCGTCATGTTGCTGTCGCCGACGATGGCGGTCGGTGCCCAGGTGGCTCCGGAGTCTTCGCTCCGATAGATGCCCCCGCTGGTGCCGGCCAGGAAGACCTTGGGCGCGTCCGGCTGCTGCACCAGCTTGTACACGCTGAGGTTCTGGAGCCCACTGGCCTGCCAAACGGTGCCCGTAGGGGTCTCAGAGCTGAGGAGCGTCAGCATGTTGACGCCTCCAGTGTGGCCCAGGACAGCGTACAGGCGCCCACTTGGCGCGACCACCACGGAGTTGACCGGTCCAGGCATCTTCTGGCTGGTGGAGCTCACGGGCGGACCCAACTGAACGATGTAGACCGAGTTGTCCGCGCCGGTGAAGAAGAGAGACTGCGCGGTGGGCGCAACCAGCTTGCCGGTGGGGCTGGAACTGGGCACGACGGGGGTGTCGGTCCCATCGGTCTTGGAGAAGGCGTGAAGAGCGCCGTCGGAGCCGCCCACGTACACGGTCCCATCGGGCCCCAACACCGGGTTGGTGGTGAAGGTGTAGGTTGGGTTCTTGCCCCACACCAGTTGGCCCTGGGCATCGAACAGGAGGAGCGCGGGCTCAGGGGTCCAGACCGCAACCAGGCCGTTGGCGCCGGCGGCGGGTGCGGTAGGGTTCTCGCCCACATTGTCGTAGCTCCAGGCCTTGGTGCCAGCCTTGATGGCCGCTAGGGACCCCTCCTTGTAGGGGATGTAGAACACGCCGTCCGGCCCCGCGTCCGGCTGCGCGCCGGGAGTGAGCTCCAGCGTGTAGGTCCAGGCGCTCGCCCCCTGAGCGGTGAAGGCCACCAGGCTGACAGCGCCGGCTAGAACGGCCACCGTTCCATCCGGAGCCACCGTCGGGGCGAACTTGGTACCGTTGTCTATTGTCTTGTTCCAGAGGGCTTGACCGGCGGAGCTCACCGCCACCAGGCGGGTGGGAGTCGTGTAGTAGAGGTTGCCCTCGGGACCCATCACCGGCCCGTCGCTGGCGGCCTCCTGCGCGCTGTACTGCCACTTGGGGAGCCCGTCGGTGCCCACCGCCGTGAGGGTGCCATCCTGGGCCAGCACGTAGACTGTCCCATCGGCGCCAACGACTGGGGCTAGCTGGACATCGGGCACCGGGTACTGCCACTCCACGTGCTGCTGCGCCATGGCCGGCGCCACTAGGGTGAGGAAGAGGACTGCTGGAAGAAGTCGCTTCACGGGATCCGCTCCTGGCCTCGCCGGTGGGCAGGCCGCATGGGACACGGAGCTCCGGCAGCCGCCGGAGAAGCTCCTAACTCTTTTCCCCAAGGACACGACCACCTACGCGCGGCCAGCGGTCGGGGGGCACGCTCCTTCTGACGAGGCCGCCTGGGGAGGTGTTCCCCTACGGAGGGACTGAGGGGGCTCAGGGACTGAGGGGGCTTAGGGGCACTGGCCTCAGATGAGCACACTGGGTCTTTCCCTTCAGCCCCTTCAGTACCCTCAGTCCCCTGAGCCCCCTCAGTCCCTTCAGCCCCTTCACTCTCCCGCGCCCTCGGGCCTGACCACGTATCCCTCCACCATGAGGTCCGGTCCGGAGGGGCGGTAGCGGAGGTCTCGCAGGCGCGGGGCTTCGGCGACGGAGGCCACGCCGCGCCCGGCTATGGCGCTGGTGGCAGACTTGCCGCCCAGGAGGATGGGCGCGTAGAAGAGGAGCGCCTTGTCAACCAGACCGGCCTCCAGAAGGCCCGCGGCCAGCTCCCCGCCGCCCTCCACTAGAAGCGACTGGTAACCGGTCTGGCAAAGGCGGCGCAGAAGCTCCACCAGGTCGACCCGCCCGGCCTCCGGGCGAACCAGCCACACCTCCGCGCCGGTCCGCTCCAGCGCGGCCACCCGCGCGTGCTTGGCGCCCTCCGTAACCGCCACGATGGTTGTGGGAGCCAGCTCCCTAGAGAGAGCCTTGGACTTCAGAGGCAGCCGGGCGCGGGAATCGACGATGACTCTTCGGGGGTAGCCCGCGCGTAGTGGACGCGCGAGGCGGGGGGTGAGCTCCGGGTCGTCCGCCAGGGCGGTGCCCACACCCACCAGGACGGCGTCGCTGCGCGCCCGGAGTCGATGGACCAGCCGGCGGGATGCCTCGGAGCTGATCCACCGGGAGTCACCTTCGCGGGTGGCGATCTTGCCGTCCAGGGAGAGGGCCAGCTTCAGTGTCACGAAGGGGAGGCCCGTCCAGACGGCCTTCAGGTAGGGCTCGAGGTCGTGTTCCGCCTCGTCACGGAGAGGGCCGAGGACCACCTCGATACCGGCATCGCGGAGCCGCTGAAGCCCCTGGCCGGCCACGAGAGGATTTGGGTCCTGAAGGCAGCAGACCACCCGGCGGACCCCGGCTTCCACCACGGCGTCCGCGCAGGGCGGCGTTCTGCCGAAGTGGGAGCAGGGCTCCAGGGTGACGTAGAGAGTGGCGCCGTGCGCCGCTTCGCCAGCCTTGCGAAGGGCCACCACCTCCGCGTGGGGGCCACCGGGCCGATGGGTGGCGCCCTCGCCGACCACCTTGCCGTCCTTCACCACTACCGCGCCCACCGGTGGGTTGGGGCTGGTGCGGCCCCACGCCTTGCGGCCCATCGCCAGTGCCCGCCGCAGATGCCCAAAATCCCCCCTGGACACCCCGTTCGCGCTTGCCCCGGAAGGGCTTGCCTCATCCGCCATTCCCTCGCCCGTTTCCGCCCTCCCCCGGCTTCGCTGCCGCGCGGCGCTCCTCCGACTGGCCCTCCGTCGGGCGAGCACGCTTCTTAACCACCTGGCGCACGAGGTCCCTCTCCTGTTCCAGCAACTGCTTCCGAACCAGGGCCATCTCGGTCAGACCCGCCAGAAACATCACCAGGGCCAGCAGAATGGCGCTAGTCCAGTAGAGCAGTTGGGCGAGGGGGCCGCGGCCCGCCAGCGCTACGGGTGACAGGACCATGAGGAGGACGATGCACGCGACGCAGAAGGCCGTCACGCTTCGGGTGACCATGCGGGGGAAGGGCAGAGCCGGCTCCCCCCTACTACTCGCCTCGCGAGATCTGAGGAAGGGCTCCGCGATCATCCACAGCGCCACCGCGAGACCAAGTCCGCCCAGAACCCACTGCATAGGCCTTCCTCGCGGGAGGGGAATCGCCCGCCATCATGCCTCTAGGCCGGAGACGCTTGAGCCAGCGGCCTCTCGCAAGGTCCGGATGCCCGCCGCGATCCCGCCCTGGTGCCGAAACACGGAAGTGCCCGCCACCAGCACGGTCGCGCCGGCCTCCACGCACAGGGGAGCCGTGCTCACGTCGATCCCGCCGTCCACCACGATGGGGACCCTCCGGCCGGTGGCGTCAAGCTTTCGCCGGGCCTCCCTGATCTTGGGCAGCATCGCCGGAAGGAACTTCTGGCCGCCGAAGCCGGGGTTCACCGTCATGATCAGCACGGAATCCACCAGCTCCAGCACGTAGTCCAGCACCGAGGGCGGAGTGGAGGGATTCAGCGCCACGCCCGCCTCAAGGCCCCGATCGCGCAGCGCGGAGAGGGTCCGGTGCAGATGTGGGTCCGTCTCCGGGTGCACGCTCACCAGGCTGCAGTGGGGAGCCAGCAGCGGGAAGTAGTCCTGAGCGCTTCGGACCATCAGGTGGGCGTCGAAGGTTAGCTTCGTGTGGGGGCGAAGTGCCTCAACAACCATGGGCCCGAAGGTGAGGTTGGGCACGAAGCACCCATCCATCAGGTCGAGGTGAAGCCCATCGGCGCCGGCTTCCTCGACGCCTGGAACCATCTCACCCAGGCGCCAGAAGTCCGCGGCTAGTAGGGAGGGAGTGATGCGGATCACGGCCCCCCCACCCTACCTATGGTGCCGTCTCGGCGCAGGAAGCGGTTGCCGGGCAATCGCGTCTGCTCGAAGATGATCTTGCCGTCGGACAGCACGCGAAGCAGTACCTCCTTCCCCTGGACGGGGATGGTCCGGGTGAAGCTATCGCCGGGGCTGTGAGGCTCATCCATGACGACGTTGCGTCCGTTGTCGTCCGTGACCTCGATCTGTATCTCCTGGGGGTCGGGGCCTTTGGGGACCATGACATCCACGCGCAGCTTGAAAGCGGGTCCTGGCGATGCCGGCTCGCCGCCCGAGTCCGGGGGCGTGCCGCCGTCGGGCGGATTCGTGCCGAGGTCGCTAGGCTCAGGCATGGGCCCCTGGCTCACCTTGACCGAGACCTCCTGCTTCCTGGGTACCGTGGCTCCGGGGCTGGGGTCCTGGCTCAGAACGCGTCCCCGGCGGATCTCCTCACTGTACTCCTGGGTGACGGGCCCCAGTGCCAGGCCCGCCGCCGAGAGGCGGCTTCTGGCCTCATCCAACGTCAGGTTACTGGTGACCAGATCTGGAACGGTGACAGGCTTCGGCCCCTCGCTGACCCAGAGCGCCACCTGGCGGCCCGGCTTTATGCTGGTGCCTCCCTCGGGCAACTGCTTGAAGACTTGCCCCTCAGGCACGTCGTCCTGGGGGCGCGGGTGGACGAAGGTATCCAGGCCCGCGTCCTTCAGGACCCTCTCCGCCACCGTCTGGTCCTTACCCAGAACGTCGGGGACCCGAAGGTCCTTCGTGCCCTTGAGCAGGTTGGACATCAAGATCACCAGAGCGATGAGGGAGCCCAGGGCCACGAGACCCGCGACGCCGATCGCGACGGGCAGGAAGGAGGAACTCTGGCGCGTTTCCACTTCCTCCTCCTCCTCGGCCTCCTCCAGGGGTGACCATTGCAGCGGGCGTCCGAAGCGCAGAGCCTCTTGCACCGCCCGGAGGTCGCCAATCAGGACCGCGGCGGAGCGATAGCGCCGCGCGGGATCCTTCTGGAGGCACTTCAGTACGATGCCCTCCAGCGCCCGGGGGATGCCGGCGTTGATGCGGCTGGGAGGCGTGGGCGCCTCACGAGCGTGGCGAACCGCCACCGCGATGGGGGTGTCGCCCTCAAAGGGGACGCTGCCGGTCAGCATCTCGTACAGGATGATCCCCAGCGAGTAGAGATCGGAGCTTGGACCGGGCGCCTGGCCCTCGGCGACCTCCGGGGAGACGTAGTGGACGGAGCGCTGCTTCAGATCCGCCACCCCCGCGCCGGAGAGGGCGCTCTCCAGGGCGAAATCCGTGAGCTTCACGCGGCCATCGGAGCTGATGAGCACGTTGTGGGAGCGCAAGTCGCCATGCACTACGCCCTGACGGTGAGCCGCATCCAGAGCCTCCGCCAGGGCCAGAGCGATATCGACTGCCACGGCCAGAGGAAAGGGCGCCACGCGCCGGATCCGCTCCTTCAGGTGGATGCCGCGGATGTACTCCATCACCACGTAGGGCACCCCGTCGGCGACGCCGTACTCGTAGACCTTCGCGATGCTGGGATGGTTCAGCGTGGCGGCCCGCTGGGCCTCGCGCTCCAGGCGCGCCAGGGACTGCGGTGACGTGGGGATCTGGGGTTGGAGCATCTTGATCGCGACCGTGCGGTTCTGGCTGAGGTCCTGCGCCTTGAGGACGTGGAACACGGCGCCGTCACCCAGACGCTCCAGGATCTCGTAGCGACCGTTCAGCACAGCGCCCACGGTGCCGGCAGAGGCGTCAGGCATAGCTCACTCTAACCTCCCGCGCCGCCGGCGTCCCAGGACTAGCCAGACAGCCAGCAGCGCCACGAAGAGACCGTAGGCCGGCGAGAGATCCAGCACCGCCACCTCCGGCGGAAGCAGGTCTCCGGCCGTGGCGATCCCCCACTGCGCCGCGGTGACCGCGAGGAAGAGAACACAGGCCCACTCAAACCAGGATTGCTTCAAATCCACTCCCAGGGTGCTGAAGACCCCACCACAGGGACCTCACCACAGAGACACAGAGGGCACAGAGAAGCACAGAGAAGAGCAAGGCTGGATGCAAGGATAACCCACCACCAAGACACCAAGGCACCAAGAAAGGCAAAGCTTGGTTTTCTCTGTGCCCCTCTGTGTCTCTGTGCCTCTGTGGTGAGGTCTTCTTCTTACCCTTGATGTCTTGGTGGCGGGTCTCCCTTGCTGCGGCCCTGGGTTAGCTTGCCGCTTCGGCCAGCATCTGGCTCAGGACGCCCTCCAGGGCCCGCGGGCCGTCCAAGGGACGGACTTCCACTTCGCCAATGCGGCGGGCGAGCACGAAGTTGAGCTTCCCGGCCGCGGCCTTCTTGTCCGCGCCCATGGCCTTCATCAGGCAGACCGGGTCCAGCGGCTTGCGGAAGCCCACGGGCAGGCCCGCGGCGCGGAGCATCTCCGATAGCGGTTCCGACACCGGCTCCTGGGCTACGCCCAGGCTCTCACTGAGGCGCGCGGCCGCCACCATGCCTACGGAGACGGCCTCACCATGACGGTAGGTGCCGTAACCGGCCACCGACTCCAGCGCGTGGCCCAGGGTGTGCCCGTAGTTCAGGATGGCGCGCAGCCCCAGGTCCCTCTCATCCTTACTAACGATCTCCGCCTTGATCTGGCACGAACGCAGCAGGCACTGCTCCGTCACGCCCGGATCGAGGCTCAGTAGCTCCGGAAGGCAGTCGCCCAGGTACCGGAAGAAGGCGGCATCCCAGATGGCCCCGTACTTCACCACCTCCGCCACTCCAGCCCGGATCTCGCGCTTGGGAAGGCTGGAGAGAAGGGCCGGGTCCATCAGCACCAGACGCGGCTGGTAGAAGGTGCCCACCACGTTCTTCGCGGCCGGGAGATTCACCGCCGTCTTGCCGCCCACGCTGCTATCCACGCAGGAGAGAAGCGTGGTGGGAATCTGCACCAGGTCGATGCCCCGCATATAGAGGGACGCCGCGAGGCCGGCCAGGTCACCGATGACGCCACCCCCGAAGGCTATCACCAGGGAGGACCGGTCAAGGCGGCATTGCAGCAGGTCGTCGAGGACAAGGCGGAGCGAGTAGAGGGACTTGCGACGCTCCCCGGGCGCGATGGGGATCCAACCGACTTCGAAGCCCTGTGCGGACAGGCCCTGATGAAGCCGCCCCGCGTAGAGTTCCAGCAGACGGGGGTGGGAGACCACCGCGGCGCGACGCCCCCGGCAATGGCGGGCGATCTGCTCCCCGGCCTCCTCCAGCAGCCCGTGCCGGATCAGGATGGGATAGCTTCGATCCCCTAAGCTAACCTCCAGGGTCGGCAAGATGACTCCTCCACAGGTCGACTACCTTCGAGGCGACCTCCGCGGCGCTGAGGTCGGACGTATCTACCGTCACATCGGCCTGAGCGTAGACCTCGGATCGAGCGTCCATGAGCTGCCGGATCCGCGCCAGTGGGTCCGCCGCGCCTGCCAGAAGAGGACGGCTGCGCCGGGAGCCGGTGCGAGCAAGAACTACCTCAGGCTTGGCCGCCAGGCAGACCAGCAGGCCTGACCGCTTCAGCGCCTCCACATTGGCGGGACGGGTCAGGCAGCCCCCGCCGGTAGCCAGAACCAACCCCGACTCGTTGCTGAGCGTGGCGATGGCGGCCTCCTCCTTGCGGCGGAAGCTCTCCTCACCCTCCGTTCGGAAGATGGCGGCGACCTTCCGCCCTTCCTGGCGCTCTATCCACTGATCGGTATCCACGAAGCGGAAACGCAGTAGCCGGGCGGCGGCACGGCCTATGGTGGTCTTCCCGGTGCCCATGAAGCCCACCAGCACCAGGTTCCTCATCGCGCGGCCAGCGCGGCTCGGTACCCCTCCAGGTTGTGGGTCAGCTCCGCGAGGCTGTCGCCCCCGAACTTCTCCAGAAGCGACTGCGCCAGCGTGAGCGCGACCATGGCCTCCCCGACCACTCCGGCCGCGGGCACGGCGCAGATATCGGAGCGCTCAAAGCGGGACTCCACGGCCTCCTTGGACGCCACGTCCACGGACATCAGCGGACGCACCAGGGTGGAGATTGGCTTCATGCAGGCCCGCAGGACCAGGCGCTCCCCGTTGGTTACCCCGCCTTCCAGGCCCCCCGCGTTGTTGCTGCTGTGACGGAACCGGCCATCCTGGTAGCTGATGGCGTCGTGTACCTTGGAGCCCATCAGGCCCCCACAGGCGAAGCCAAGGCCTATCTCCACGCCCTTGATGGCGTGAATGGACATGAGCGACTGGGCCAGCAGACCGTCCAGCTTGCGATCCCAGTGAGTGTAGCTGCCCAGCCCAATCGGCAGCCCATCCACCAGCACCTCGAAGGTGCCGCCGAGGGTGTTGCCCTCCTTGCGGGCGGCGTCCACTAGACCCATCATCTCGGCGGCGGCGCGGGGGTCCGTGCAGCGCACCTCGGAGGACTCCGTGCGGGTGATGTTCTCGTCCAGGTCCTCGGGCAGGTCCTGGGCCAGGGCGGGACCGATCTGCACGACCCGGCTTACCATCCGGACGCCCACCTCCTCCAGAAGGCGGCGGCAGACGGCACCGGCCGCAACCCGCGCGGTGGTCTCACGGGCGCTAGCTCGCTCGATGACGTTGCGGATGTCGGAGTAGCCGTACTTCAGCAGGCCGGAGAGGTCCGCGTGGCCAGGACGGGGCACGGTGATGGGGTCGGGCGGAGCCTCAACGGGCTCTACCGCCATCGCCTGCTCCCAGTTCTTCCAGTCGCGGTTCTGGATGAGCAGGGAGATGGGAGTGCCGAGGGTGAAGCCATGCCGGACCCCGGAGAGGACCTGGGCGGTGTCGGTCTCGATCTTCATGCGACCGCCGCGGCCGTAGCCCCTTTGGCGCCTGGCGAGCTGCTCGTTGATGTGCTGGGGTCGAAGCGGAAGCCCGGCGGGGATCCCCTCCAGCAGCGTGGTCAGGGCCTGGCCGTGGCTCTCTCCGGCCGTGAGGAATCGAAGCATGGCACCTCATCAGTGGCAGCCCGCGGAGCGCGGGGCGGTAGTCGGCAGAAGGGGCAGAGACGCCACGGGAAGAGCGCTGGCTTGCCCAGTTCTCCTCACAAGTATAGCAAAAGGCGAGGAAGGGCGGGAAACGGGCTGCCCATCCCTCGCTCCCCATGTCACCACCCCCCTGCGTCAGCCTTTGCCGCAGCGGATGGGCCCTCTGCCGCTCGTATGCCTGGCAAAAGAATAGCCGGCCGGTTAGCGAATAGCAGCGCGGCTAACCAAGGCCCCGGCTGGCCGCCGCCACGGCGTAGTGGCGGTTGCCGGCACGGGCATCGCGACCCCATGGCGCCTCAGGCCTTGCGGGCCGCGCCTTCCGCGCGGGAGCTGATGCCATGCGGTTCTCACTGCCCCACCCTTGGGCTGCTCCCGCGGCCCTGCGGCACTGCCGCATCCGACACGCGGGCGGCGAGACGCACGTGTGGCCGGACTACGGTCCGGGGCAGTACCACGGCGCCTGGCGCAGGGCCTCCGTGTACATCGATGGCTGCTCGCCCATCCTCGAGGGTACCTCCCTCGGGCACTCCGAGGGCTGTGCCCTGGAGCTCTACGGAGGCGGGGCGGAGCTGCGCAGGCTCAGTGTATAGACCGGGGACAGGGTTCACACCTGTTCGGAGACATAGCTTACACTTCGAGCGGTGTTGAGGGAGGCCAGAGGCTGGAGGAACGCGATCC
>DASXUI010000107.1:0-4890 GCA_036504955.1 Armatimonadota bacterium | reverse complement strand
GTGAGGGCGGAGCACATGCGACATCGCGCAGGCGAGACGCCTGCGCCCCAACTGCCTCGGGGACCGTTCCCTGACCCTAGGGACACTGGCCGAGTCGCAGGCGAGACGCCCGCGCCGAGTGCGAGCGTCCTGCTCGCGCCCCCGGGCCCGGGTCCGAGGTGGGCCATCGACGGGAGGCCGGACGGGGTCGCGCAGGCAGGATGCCTGCGCCCCGACTGCCTCGGTTGTGGGGTGCGGGTGGGCGAGCGGGGCATGGGTTGCCACGGCCGCTCTGACTCCGGCCCTCACCGCTCGAGACCCGGCGGTGCTCTTCGCTCAGGCCTGGGGCGACCGGCCAGGTGTGGATTGCGACGGCTCACGCCGGCGCGCGGAGTGGGGCTTGACATCTGCCCGAAGCGGCAGCTAGACTCAGGGTGACATGTACACCACCCTTCGGAACAAGACACTCTATCGGGTCACGACCTGGGTCTGGCGAGGCTCAGTCCCCATGCTGAGTTGTCCCGTTGGCGTTGCGTCCTTGTCCTAGGACAGGGTACATCCCTTTTCCATAAGCATTCACGCGGCCATGGGCAACTCGAAGAGTGCCCGTGGCTTTTCTGTTCCTGCTTCTCGGGCACTCCTCTGGCGTTCCGTAGTCCCAAGCCGCAAAGGAGTCCACCGATGCATGGAACCGACCTCGCTACCCTGTTGGGAGACGCCTCAGAGTCCCGCCAATGCCCCACCCCTCGGGGGGCCATCGCCGCCTCCCTGTTTCCCCCCTTCGCGGCGCTTCAGTCCGAGCCGCGGGCAGTGCCCCTTGAGCCTGATGCCCTGGTTCTGCTGCTGGGCGGCGCGGAGGCCCGGGCGCTTCTGCCTGAAGCCGGCTCCGGCTCTCCACGGCTGTACCAGTTGGCTGACCCCGCCTCGGGGATCCAGGCTAGGGAGGGGGCCGTCAGGGTCGTGGCCACCCTCCGGTCCGGCCTCCCCTTCGCCAGCGGGTCCTTTGACGCAGTGGCGGTGTCGCCCCTGGTAAGCACCACGCTGAACCCCAGGGCTCTTGTGAGGGAGATCGCCCGAGTGCTGAAGCCGGGCGGCAGGCTCTTCGCGAAGGCTTGCTGCGTCTCCGGCGCGGTGGCGGAGGACTTCGCCTTCACGCGGGTAGCCGCCGATGAGGGAGTCACGCTTCTTGACTGCCGGGGCGTAGTGGGGTTACTGGAGGCGTCCGAGCTCTGCTCGGTGGGCCTGCGCGGACTGGTGACGGTCAGCCTGGCGGACCCTGAGGACCTTCGCTTACTCCCGAACGCCGAGGGTTTCCGAGCGGCATCCAACGCCTTCGCGGCTCTGGGGTACGACGTGGGAGCCGTGACACTGGCACTGACCTCTCTGGAGGCCGTCAGTCGCGGCGAGGGAGCGTAGCCGCTCGCCGGAGGGAGGAGCCCGACCGCGTGGCTGGAGGCTTCAGGGCGCTGCCCCCCCGGCCTGCATCACAGGCGAGACCATGTGGAAGCCCGCCCGCGCACGACGCACCTTCGCCCGCGGCCATTCGAGCAGGCGTCAGAGCTGACGGCAGCAGGGCGTCCGGAACTGGGCTAGCTTCGCTCGCTGGCCATGGGCGAGCTGATGTCCTTGTATGCCTCCTCCGGAGTGCTGTGGAGGCGCAGGATGTTGGCCAGACGCATGATACCCAGCTTTCGGCGAACGTGGTCGTCACCGCAGATGAGGTGAAGCTCCCCTCTGCGGCTGAGCAGGGCCTTCTTGGCGCTGATTAGGGCGCCCACGCCGGAGCTATCGATGAAGCTGACCTTCCGCAAGTCTAGGATGAGCTGATTTCCATTGCGTGACAGTGCTCGCTCCAGAGCTCGCTGAAGCTGAGGCAGCGTGCCAAGGTCCACTTCACCACTAACCTCTAGCAGGGGCACACCTTGTAGGTCGGTTACATAGACTCTAATGAAGGGGTCGTATTGCTTGTCCACTCTCTCACCTCTGCCTGCGCGGCTCCCCGGTTAGTAGGAATGCTCACGGGCTCCGGCTATGTCTAAGGATCCGCGGGGGCCATCTAGCAGGTACCCGCGACGTCTCTCTAGTGCATAATACCGGGCGGCCGCCCGGCCTCTATCCGCGTGCCCAGCACCCCACCAGCAGTCCGAGGCTAGACCTCCACCCTCTGCGTTCGGTGCGTGGTTGCCTTACGGGCTGACCCTGCGCGGCTGACACTTCACTGTAGCCCCGAGCGCGCGGGGCGGCGAGGGGATGCCACCCGTTGACTCCCTTGGCGGACCGCCCTCGGAAGAACCTCAAGTGCGAAGGCTCACAGGCAGGTGGGAGACGTCGTTGGCTCCCAGAAGCCGCACCTTGGTGTCGGTGACCTCCAGCGTGGTTACCGAGCAGTTCATCATCGCGAACCGGCTGTAAGGGGCCGGCCCGCACTCCATCAGGCGGGTGATCAGCCGGGAGGTGAAGGTGCCATGCGCGATGACCGCCACCTTGTTGTCGGCACTACCGGCCAGAGAGCGTAGCGCCTCGGCGGCCTGACCCGCCCTCTTCCACAGGCTTGAGTCATCTTCCATGTGGCCCGGCCACCAGCCCTCATCTCCAAGCTCCTCTGGCAGCACGCACTCCCCAAAGCAAGCCTCGGCCTCCGCTCGGCCGATGCCGCGAAAGCCCTCCACTCCTCGGTGCTCCGCCAGACAGGTCCAGGCGCAGGGAGCAAGCCCCGAAGCCCTGCCCACGATCTGGGCAGTCTGGAGTGCTCGGAACAGGGGGCTGCACAGAAGGTGCCCAAGACCCTCACTTCGAAGCCTATCCGCGACCGCTTCGGCCTGCTTCACGCCCAAGCTGGTGAGCGGAGGATCGATGCTACGGTCCGAAGGCCAGGGCCGGTCCCCTCGCGGGAAGTACTCCAGGCCACCCTCGGCGCGGCTCTCGTCAGAGGCCGTGAGCCGATTGGTGGTGGATTGCCCGTGACGCACCAAGTAGAGAAGCAAGCCCCTACCTCCGTCTGGCGCACCGGCATCGGCCTGGGGTCGTACCGGAACACTTGAGATTTGGGCGTGCGGCGGAACTGGGCACGCTAGGGCTTGCAGGCAGACTGACCACGTCTAGACTTATCTTACCCATTCCCCTCCCACTCCAAGGCCACGATTCGTGCCAGAATGGGCGCAGTCGCGGGCGGAAACTCGTAGCCGCTGAGGGCCTCCGGCTCCACCCATTCGAGGGCCTGGCTCTCCAGAGCCTGGGCCTTTCCGGACACATATTGGCACAAGACGGGATGCAGCCGGACGCTGAAGGTGGGGTACCAATACTCCACAGCCGGCCAGACACAGACTGACCGGGCGCGCACGCCCACCTCCTCAAGCAGCTCTCGCAGCGCGCAGGCCTCGGCACCCTCCCCGGGCTCCATCTTTCCGCCAGGAAACTCCCACAGGCTGCCCAGTGGAGCGTCCGGACGCCTCAAACAGATCAGGTAGCGTCTGCCCCGCCTGACCACCGCAAGAGCGACGTCAGTCATCCAGAGGAAGTCCTAGCTGCCTGGCGGGCTACCCAAGGGGCTCCTCGGAAGCAGCCTGAGGGGCCAGAAGCGCTTCCGCCACTCGGCGGTGTGGCGCCGGCAGCCCAGCGGCCGCCAGCTCCGCCAGGGGAATCCATCGCCAGGTGGTCTCGCCGGGTTTCGGCTCCCCCCGGCCAGTCACGGACCCCGCGTAGGCGCGCAGGGTGATGCGGAACCGCGTGATGCCATGCTTCAGCGTCACCAGGTGCCGCCACTGGTGGCCCCCCAGGCCGGTCCAGGTTCTGAGGCACAGCTCCGCTGTTTGGATGTAGCTATCGTCCTGGGGTAGCTCGGAGTGGGGGAACTGCCAGAGACCTCGCCAGCGCGCAGCCTCCCGGGGGCGGGCCAGCAGAGCGTGGCCGTCTCGAAGGGCCACGGCGGCAACCATCTCCACCGGTACCAAGGTTGGGCTCTCTCGCTGCTGAGGTAGCCGCGCTACCTTCCCATTCTGGCGCGCCAGGCAGAGGTCCTGCAGGGGGCAGCGGTGACAGGCGGGGTTGGAGGGGGTGCAGACCGTCGCTCCAAGCTCCATCAGCGCCTGATTCAGGTCGCCTGGGCGGATGGACGAGACGAGGGAGCCGGCAATCCGCCAGAGCTCCTCCCGCGTGGGGTTTCGGCTCGGGTCGCCGTAGCGCTCGAAGGCGCGGCAGAGCACCCGGGCCACGTTGCCGTCCACAAGAGGGACGGGCTGGTCGTACGCGATGCTCAGCACCGCGCCGGCCGTGTACCGGCCAACCCCGGGCAGCGCTCTCGCGTCCACCATCTGGCGCGGGAAGACTCCATCATGCTCGCGGACGACGGCCTGGGCGGCACGGTGGAGGTTGCGTGCACGGGAGTAGTAGCCGAGGCCGGCCCACTGTCGCAGCACCTCTTCCTCCGGCGCCTCCGCCAGCGCCGGCAGGTTGGGAAAGCGCTCCAGGAACCTCTCATAGTAGGGCACGACCGTGGCGACCTGAGTTTGCTGAAGCATGATCTCCGAGACCCACACGTGGTAGGCATCGCCGGAGCTTCTCCAGGGCAGTTCGCGTCGGTTTGCGTCGTACCAGCCCAGGAGCTTCGCGCGGAGGGTAGATAGCCGCTCGGGAACCAGGAGACCTGGGAGATCAGGTGAGGAGGGGGGCATACAAGCTCAACCTAGCAGGGAAACGGGAGGGTTGGGAAGTCAGGGTCCGTGCCGGGGCCGCACCAGCGCGGCGCTACCCGTACTGAGCGGCGCCTAGGTTGGGGGAAGCCCCAGGCTCAGAGCATAGGCCGAGCAGAGCAGGACCTCCAGAGGCTGGAAGGCAGCGATGCGGGCCGCCAGGTCGCGGCACTCAGCCAGCTCCTCCGATGTCGCGCCGGCTGTCCGCGGCAACCCCGGGTCC
>DASXUI010000106.1:0-25143 GCA_036504955.1 Armatimonadota bacterium | reverse complement strand
AGCTCAGCTCGGTCATCGACTTCTTTGTGTCGTCGTGCTTCGTGCATCTGAGTAAGCCCGACCCGAAGATCTACCGCATGGCGCTCGACATGGCTCAAGTGCCCATCGATCAGGCCCTCTACCTTGAGGACAGGACGGAATACCTCGATGCGGCGCGGGAGCTCGGGATCCCCAGCGTCCACCATACCTCCTACGACGCAACACGCGGGGCCCTCGCGGAGCTGGGGCTCGACCTGTGCTGAGGCCACCTTCCGCGGTCCCCCGCCCAAAGGAGTCAGATGCCTAACAACCTTCCGGATGAAGCCGACGTGGTCGTTATCTTTGGCGCGGCGGGCGACCTCACCTGGCGCAAGCTGGTGCCCGCGCTCTATACCCTCTTCGTTGATGGATGGCTGCCGGAGCGCTTCGCCCTGGTCGGCGTGGACGTGAAGGGGATGGCCCTCCAGGAGCTCCGGACGCGGCTGCGCGATGGAGTCGACCACTTCTCGCGGCGGGGCAAGTCCGACAAGGAGACCTGGGACCGCTTCGCCTCGCACGTGGTGGGCTACCTCGCCGGGGACTTCAATGACCCCAAGACCTTCTCTCGCCTGGCGGAGGCCCTGGCGGCTCAGGACAAGAAGTGGGGCGCGAAGGCCGACCGCGTCTTCTACCTGGCCGTGCCCCCGGCCGTGATGCCCTTGGTGGTGGAGCACCTGGGAGCGGCGAGGCTCAACCGAGACCGTGACCGCGCCCGCATCGTGACGGAGAAGCCCTTTGGCCGGGACCTGGCATCCGCCCGGAGCCTGAACCAGATGCTCACCGGCGTCTTCAAGGAGTCCCAGATCTACCGCATCGACCACTACCTCGGCAAGGAGACGGTTCAGAACATCCTCGCCTTCCGGTTCGCCAACGCCCTCTTCGAGCCGCTGTGGGATCGGAAGTACATCGACCACGTGCAGATCACCGTGGCGGAGCAGGTTGGGGTGGAGCATCGGGGCGCTTACTACGACCACGCCGGGGCCCTGCGCGATATGGTGCAGAACCACCTGATGCAGGTCCTCTGCCTCATCGCCATGGAGCCGCCGGTCTCGTTTGATGCGGACGAGACCCGCAACAAGAAGCTGGATGTGCTGCGGGCCATCCGCCCCCTTCCTAAGGACAACCTTCAACGCCACGCCGTTCGCGGGCAGTACGGCGCCGGATGGATGGAGGGAGAGCGTATTCCCGGGTACCGAGAGGAGCCGGGGGTCGCGGAGGGCTCCTCCACCGAGACCTTCGCGGCGCTCAAGCTCTTCGTGGACAACTGGCGTTGGCAGGACGTCCCCTTTTACCTACGCACGGGCAAGCGCGTCTCGGTCCGGGCTTCGGAGGCGCTGATACGCTTCCGGCCGGTGCCTCACCAGTCCTTCCCGCCGTCGGCCATGACGGAGTGGGTACCGAACACCCTGGGAATCCGGATCCAGCCCCAGGAGAGCATCGCCCTTGGCTTCGAGGCGAAGCGTCCGGGTCTGACGATGAGGCTCACGCCCGTGGAGATGCGCTTCAGTTACCGAGAGACCTTCGACGCCGACCCCCCCGAGGCGTATGAGACGCTGCTCCTGGACGCGATCCACGGGGACGCCACGCTCTTCATGCGCGCGGACCAGATCGAGGAGGCGTGGTCGGTCATCACTCCCGTACTGGAGGCCTGGGGCTCGGTGCCGGCACCGGGGTTCCCCAACTACGAGGCCGGCAGCTTTGGGCCCGAGGCCGCGGAGGTGCTCATCGCTCAGGACGGCCGAAGCTGGATCATGCCAGTGGTCCCAGAGGGCACCTGAGTCAGCGGCCGGAGGCTGCTTCACCGCCAAGGCGCCGAGACACCAAGAGGGGCAGAGGAAGCCCTGACCCAGAGACGCCGAAGGGCCGGAGCTCTCCCTGAGGAGAGACTCCGGCCCTTCAGGTAGACCCAGGGAGTTGAGCCGTCCGCCTGCTAGAAAGGCGGAGGAGGCGGGGTTCCGCCGCCGCCGGTGTTACCACCCGTGTTGCCGCCTGTGTTACCACCCGTGTTGCCGCCGCTGCTGGACGAGCCACCGCCGCCGTGGGAGAGGGCCAGTGCCAGCCCGATGCCACCCAGCACCGCGAGAACCACGGGCCAGGCCGGCGTTCGGTGGGACAGCTTAGCGGGCCGAGGAGGCATCGCCTTGCTGGGAGTCAGTGTGCCCACCGTGGCGGGAGTCCCGAGCTGCTGAAGCACCGCCGTGGCGGCCTTCCGGCCGGCGTCCTGGGCGGCCTCTAGGGCCAGGGGACGCTCGTCGTTCATCCCGGCTACGGGCTTGGAGGTACCGGTCTCCGCGACGATCTTCGGCGCGGCCTCGGAGCCGCGACCCACGACCGTCAGAGACACGGAGAGCTCCACCTTGCCGCCGGTGGGGTCGTAGGTGTAAGCCGCGAGGTCGCCGGTGATGACGGCTCCCTCGTTGAAGCCAAGCTCGGTCGCGACCTTGTTGACGGTCTCGTCCGTGACGCCGCTGACGCTCAACGCGGCCACGTCGGCCTCGGTGAGCCGCTGCTCCTTGATGGCCCTGCGGACCACGGGGGAGCTAGACTGGAAGACCGTCGCCTTCACCCGCCCGCTAGAGTCGAGCGCCGCGCGCAGGGCCTCCTGAGTCTCGGAGTAGATGTCCGGCAGCAGGGTTGGGGTCACCTTGAGGGTGTCTTCCTTGGTAAGCGGAAGGATCAGCACCTCCGTGACGGGGCCCGAGTAGACGGGCTGAGGGGTCTCAGCGGCCTTCTTGGGCTGAGCGAAGGCCGCGGGGCCAATCGCCAGCACACCGAACCAGAGTGCCATGCCCTGGGCCACCAGCCGGCTCCAGCCGGCTCTGCGGATAGTCTTCGTCATTCTTAGTCCTCGCTAGGGCGTGGTGAAGCTGGTGGTATCGCTGAAGAGCCAGCCGCCCACCGGACCCGGCCTGTCTGAGCTGTTCTTGACTCCCACCCTCCAGTACACCGCGCCGGTTCCGCTGGGGAAGGACTTGGAGATATCGAAGGTGGGGGTGGTGACGGAGCCGGCTCGGTTGCTCGGATCGATGAAAGCCGGGCTCATGGTCAGAGCAGACGTGAAGGTGGGGGACTTGGAGAGCTGGATCACGTACTGATCAGGACCCAGTGCCGTCGTGTTGCCGCCACTGTCCAGCGTGAACTGGAAGGACGCCTTGGTCAGGTCCGCGATGATAGCGCCGTTGGAGGGACTGCCAACCTGCGGGGGCCGGTAAGGGGTCACCTGGCCCGTGGAGGCGCTGGTCCGGAAGGGGCCAGTAGCGTTGGTGGTGCCGCCGCCGGTGCCACCGGTACCCGTTCCGGCGCCGCCGCCGCCACCCGGGGTGGTCCGCTGGTAGATAAGGACTACGCGGTAGGTCACGGGCTTGCCGGGGGTAACGCCGGTCACGCCGGTCCGGGTCTGGAAGCCAGGGCTGATCGACGTGTTGCCGGTGGTGCCGCCGCCGGTGGTTGAGCCGTTGGTGGGGTCCACCAAATCATGGACGCGCTCGGTATCGACCCAGAAACGCTCCTGCGGAAGTGCGTTGAAGACGGGAAGACCAGTGGGATCATCGGAGCGATAGATCTCCCAGCCGAGGATATCAGCGGTCCGCACTATGTTGGGCACACCCCAACTCACACGAGCGGCCGCCTCGCGGGGGCCTGCCTCTCCGGAGCCATTGAAGGCACCGGTTGCCTGTGCCACCGTCCCGGCAGGACCCGCGCCGGAGCTGGAGCCCTTGCGGAACGCCAGCGCCAGAATCAGGACGCCGCCCAGGGCGAGAAGCGCGTTGCGCACAGCCGCGGTCCGCTTGTGTCGATCGGTGCCGGCGGGCTTGGCCGCGTCCTTGACGACTACCTCGCCCTGCTCGTTCTCGGCCACGGTAGGAATGGCGGGAAGGCTGAAAAGGGCCTGAACCTTGTCCTCCGGCATGACGCCTCGGGTGGACTCAACCACATCAGCGGTGGCCTGGTCAGCCTCCACGTGGTTCACGCGGACACGGCCCACGCGATCGGCACCCCGAAGGACGATGAACTCCATGCCCACCTTCACGCCAGCGGCGGCACCAATGTTCAGCAAGGCCTCAACACTGTTGTTGGCCGTCGCCTGGCTGGTGAGTACGGTGCCGTGGGGAAGCTGTTGCTGGTCTAGCGCGGTGACAGCGCTGAAGGAGGCCTTTTTGAGCGCCTCATCCAGAAGAAGCTGGGTGTCGCCGCTGAAGTTGGGCCGGATGCCGCTCTCGCCCTGGGCGATGGCTCCATTAATGAGCTCGCCAGAAGCAACGCTGCGGACCTCGACACGAACGCCGACGAAGCCCTGGTTCTTGGTCACCTGGGCCATCCAGACGGTGCCGGTGACGATGGCGTCGGCGTCCAGTGCGCGACCAAGCTGCAGCATGGCGGTGAGGTCGAAGGGCTGGGTAAGGCCGAGCTCACTGATACGGCGGCTCACGTTACCGCTGGGAATGGGGTCCCACTTGTCCGTATCTTCCATCGCCTGTGATATCGCGGCGGCGGCGCTACGCCCAAGCAGGGTTCCGCCGCGCTTCGCGATGTTATCGAAGGCCAGGACCGCCACAGCCGTTGGGCGCTCGGTCGTGCCCCCCGCGGCGGGCGTCTGAACCTGGGCCTGCGCGGCGGGGGTGTAGTAGACCAGCATGGGGATAACCATGGCCGCGATGAGAAGGGACGCGATCCGCCGCCTGCCTCGGCCTCGCCAGGGTGTCTTCACGAGTAATGTCCTCCTTGGGTCGACTGGTAACGCTCTTTCGGGGACTGCCGAAATGCCACCAGGGAACGGCGGGGCCTCCAGCAGAAGCTGGGCCCCGCCGTCTCCACCTTATCGGCTGAAGGGAGGAAGGGGCGGAGAGTTCCGCCGGTCTTCCTGCTGCAGAACCACCAACCTGGCTCGGTCTCGGGCACTGAGGGCCGGCTGTATCTGCTGCCGCAGCAGGGCCTTCAGAGAGGCCGCCGTGGGAGCAGAGCCAGGGATAAGCAGGGTCACGGGCTGAGTGGCCCGTACCCAGTAGCCGACACCCGGAACCAGGCGGTCAGACTGCACGTAGGTGCCCGCCGAATAGGCCCAGAGAGTGGGTCGGATGAGGTTAGCCGCCACGGCCTGTGCAAGCGTCATGACCTGAGTTCCGGACCTCACCTTCAGCGCGGTGCTCAGGACCGTGGTGCTGAAGGGGTTGCCGATGGTGTTCCAGCCGTTGCCCGCGGTGCTCAGGGGCACCTCGAAGTACCCGTCGGCATTCACGGCCGGAGCCGTGGTGGATAGGGTGACCTGCGCCGCAGCGGGGAGCTTCACCCAGTAGCCGCGTCCCGCGTGGAAGGTGTCGGCGGGGGCGCTCGGGTACAGGGCATAGGCTCCCTGGTTGTAGGTCGCCACCTGCAGCCCCGTCTGACCACCCAGCACCGCGGCGGCGTCGGTTCCATACTCACCTGGCAGTGAGATCAGGCTGACTCCGGTAGGCACTGTCATCGTGCCACCGGGAAGCGGACCGGTGCTCGTGCCCAAGAGGGCAACGTCAGCCACCGCGACGTCCGGCGGCTGGGGCACGGTCACCACCTGGGTGCCGATCCTACTGCCGGAGGTCGCTTCTATGGTGTATTGCCCAGGCGGGAGGGCCAGAGCATAAAGGCCAGCGCTGGTAGTGGTGATGGAAGAACCCGCGACCTCTGCCGTGCCCTTGAGCGCACGAACCTGAGCCGCGGGAACCACGGTCCCGTCCGCGGCGCGGACGAACCCGGCCACCACTCCCGTGCCTCCCGGCACCATGTTGCCCGCCGTCAGGCTGAAGTCCTTGCTGAACACCGCGCCGCTCGAGACCTGGATGCTCGGAACGGCGTCCGCCTTGTGGCCGGCCGCCACGGCGAGGATGGTGTAGTTGCCCACCTCTACCTGCGGGATTAGGTAGTTGCCGTCCTGGTCGGTGACCGCCATCATGGTCAGCGTTTCCTCGTTCGGGTTCTGCTTGCTGACCACGACCCGAGCGTTGGCTAGAGGCTGAGCGGTGGCGGCGTCAACAACGCGGCCCTTTACCTGCCCGGGCGGCTGCCGGGTCATCACCAGGGACAACACGGTGAGGTCGCGGTCCCCATGCATGGAGAACCTCTCCGCATGCTGGAACTCGTAGCCGGGCTTCGAGGCCTGAAGCTCGTAGCTATCGGAATCCACGCCCTCGAAGGTGTAGCGACCATCGGCATCAGTCCGGGTGGTGTTGACCACCTGCGGCACACCCGTCGTCGTGACGACGGTGCCATCGGTCTGCGTGGTCGTGGTGGTCGTGGTATTCCTGAGGTGACTGATGAGCTTGACCACCGCGTTCGGGATGGGCTTGTTCAGGTTCGAGTCCACCACGCGGCCACTCAGCCGGCACTGCTCTGCCCAGCAGAGGAAGTTGTGCATAATCTCGGCGGGCTTGTTCACGCAGAAGTACCGCTTGTTGCCGTTCGGCACATAGCCCCGGTGAATTGCCTCCAACCCGAAGGCGAGGAAGGCAGTCTTGTAGTTGGCGCTTTTGTCCTCCCAATAGAGGGCGCCCTCCCGGTTCACATCGGTGGTGTCCCCGGTGCCGCCAGCGATGCCCGGCTCCGTGTAGCGGTACTGCACGATGGGGTTGTTGGTGGCGGGGATGACGGTGCCGTCGGTTCCGGTGGTAGGGGCAGGGTTCGGCTTCAGGCCGTCCAGCCACAACTGGTTCCAGGCGCCATCCAACTGGGTGTTCGCCGGAAGGTCGTAGGGCGGCTTCTCGGGCAGTCCCAGCGGGGGAGACAGCCAGAGATCCGTGGGAGCCCGGCTGCCCCAGTGAAGATTGGTCGCATCGGTGCTGCCTAGGGTGCCGTAGATCAGGACGTTGTCTTTGGCCTCGGTCGAGGCCACCGAGTCAAGATGGCGCCGGTAGCGGGAGCGCGGTCCGTTGGGATCTGACGCATCGCTGCTGGCATCATCCGCCAGGGTGGCCCGGAAGTACTGGGTCAGCAGGTTGCTCTGGATTGTGTTGTGCTGAGTCAGCGCCCACGCTACGTCCTGCCCGCTCAGCATCATCCTTCCGCCAGCTTGCAGGAAGCTGGCGACATTCATCTGGGTGAGAGGGTCCGTGATGGTACCAGGCCCCACGGTCAGGTCTCCCGCGTAGGGGCATGCCCACACCGCGCAGGCATAGGCGGCCTTGAGGCTCTTCATGCCACCCGACTCACTCACCTGTTGAACGGACTGAGGCGCGTACTGCATCAGTACGCTCAGGGGCAAGGAGTCACGGCACTGGGTCCGCCAGACGTCGCAGTCATCGGGGCCGATAGGACCTTTAGGGCCCATCACATCGGAACCATCGACGTTCCAGGTCGAGATGACGTTGCGGTCGGCGGGAGCGTACTCCGCGGTCTGGGTGAGCATGGGGCGGCTGGTGTAGTAGCTCTCCACCGGCACCTGGAGGATCGCACGCTTGGGATCCGCTCCGGCGACGATCTGCTGCCAGCCCTGCCCGGCTGTGTAGTCGGAGACGAACAGGACCCTGTTGTTCTTCACGAAGGGCTTGGTGGAGAAACCCCAGGCGTTGTCCAGGTTGTCGAACACGAGACTGGCGTTCGAGGGGCCTCCGACGGCCCTATCACCGGTCACCGCTACGTCCAGGTAGTAGTCCCTGGGCGTCGCGGGGGTGTTCCAGATTGCCGAGTAGACGCCATCCCCGGCCAGGTCATCGCCGTGACCGCCGTCGGGACCGTCATCGTAGAGGGTGACCTGGTCAATCGCCTCGTAGCCGGCCTCGCCCTTCAGGCGAAGCAGAACGCCTCCGTCGTTGCTGACTACCCGGCCCAGATTAAGTATGCGGGTGGGGTCTAGCAGGGACGGAAGATAGGGGTCGGTGACCTGAGCCCCGGGGGGATCGGACTGAAGGGCAGCGGCACCAGGAAGCCCCTGGATCTTTCGATCCGGATCTCGAATGATCGCCTGGACCTGCGCGATCTTCAGCGACGCGTCCGTGCTGATCAGGGGGACGCGTATGACCACCGGCTGGCCGGGAGTCTGGAGCCGAGGCGTAACGGTCGGCAGGGCCCCAAGCCGAAAATAACCGGTGTTCCGGGTGACGTTGGCGGACTCCCAGATGTCGTTGGGATAGGGCGCCTTGCCTCCGGCTATGACCGCGGAGATGGGTGCCTGGAACAATAGGTCCCGGCCGATCTCGGTAGGAACCGCCCGATCCGGAGCGTAAGCTGGGTAGATCTCGTCAAAGTTGTCGGGGAACGGTACGCTGAAGGTCTCCTTGCGGGCTAGGTTGCGCCCCAGAGCGTACCGGGTGGAGTCACCAGCAGTGGTGCCGCTGTACGCATAACCCCCGTCGCTCTCCGGATCGTTGGCCGAGGGCAGAGCGAAGATGCTGTAGTTGCTGGAAATGCCGTCCGCGATGAGATCGGCATTCTGGTCAGCACGGTTGGAGACGAAAGCCAGCGATCCCGCGGGGGTCCAGCAGGGCTGCATCTCCATGGACTCTCTCACGGTGGGGCTGCCGGCGCGAGTGCCCGCGAAGAAGGTAACGCGCCTCGGCTGCCCGAGGGCCATCTGGGTCCCGTTGATACGCACGGGGGCGACCCACACGTGGCCGTTGTTCCAAGTCTCCGTGAAACCCTTGGGGTCTACCGTGGTGGCCACCTGGGCCACGGTGTTGCTGCCGCGCACGAAGGCGATGGTCTTGCCATCGGGAGACCATACCGGGTCCCACTCATCGTACATCTTGGCCTTGGCCAGAGCCGGGTCAGCGCTGCTGAAACCGAAGTCCGGCTCCGTGGAGCTGCTGTACTGAATCTTAACGGCCGGCCCGATGCGCGTGTCGTTCACCGGGGCGTACCAGAGGTCCCACTCCAAGGGAGTGAACGTCGCCTGCTTGGGCAGCACCTCGGGAGGAGTGGGTGCCGCCTGCTGCTGAGTGGCAACGGGTTTGGAGACTCCCGACAGACCCCCGAAAATGACGAAGTTGCCGTCGGGGGAGAAGCAGGGCTTGTGGACGGACACGACCACCGTATCGCTGGGCCCCAGACCATGGCTTGCCTTGACCTCGGCGATGGAAGCGGTGTCGATGCTCGCGACTGTGCGGACGGGGAGCTGGTCTGTCTGGTCCGGGGGGGGGAAGGTCAGGAGCTCGAGGTTGAGAGGAAGGGTGTTCGGCGTGATCACCGGCGGCACCACGGTCTGCCCCTCGGCAGGCTGGGGAGGGATAGGGAGAACGGGCACTTCGGTGGCAGAGTAAGCGATCTGCCGGCCATCCCAACTGGGGGTGGGGTAGAACTCGTTACCCACCAGCTTAGTCACCGGCTCGATGGGGCCGGCGGGGACAGAGCCCTCGGAGGCGCGGCATCGGAAGATGGTGTACTGGGGGCCGCCCTTGTAAGTCCACGTCGGGTTGCCGGCCGCGTCGGGGCTGGGATAGTCGATGATCGAGCCGTCGTCCTGAACCTGGAGCTCGACCTTGGGCACCTGGGTCGGCGAGCTACTGGAGAAGTAGACGAAGTCGGACTGGCCAGGCCCCGCGTACCAGGCGGGATGCAGGTACTCAGCGCCGGTGCTGCCCGTGAACGCGGCCCGATTGACCCGCGAGATGGTTTTGGGCTTGGCGCTCCCTGCGCGGGCAACTGCCTCCACGTGGGCGGCGGGCCGCAGGGCCCCCTGGGTGGAGGAGGACCGCGCTCCCAGCCGGCTTCCCAGGCCCAAGCGCAAGCTCTGAAGCCGCTGCATGGCCTGCTGTCGGGCGGAGGGGACGGCAAGGGCAGGGACTAGGATAAGAAGTGCTGCCGCGCATGACAGGAGACACACACTCGACTTTCGAGCGTTGCCAGGAAGCCACATAGAGGATCCTCCCTTAGACTGAGGGTGTACCGAGCTCCAGCCAGACCCTACGGACCTGCTCTTCCGTGTCCTGGAGTGAGCCGTCGGTGGACACAAGGTAGTCTGCGCGGGCTGCCTTGTGGGAGAGGGGTAGCTGGGATGCGACGGCGGCCTGGACCTGCCCATCCGGCCAGCCGGTTCTTTGTTTTAGACGCTTGATTTGCGTGACGTGTTCCGCCACCACTACAAGCACACGGTCGACAATGCCCTCGCATCCTACCTCATAGAGAAGTGGGATTTCCAGAGCGAGGACCTTCTCCATATTCGGCGGCGCGGCCCGATCCCTTTCCGCCAGAGCTTGGAGCCTTTGCAGGATGGGGGGGTGAAGTATCGCCTCCAGGCCGCGCCGGGCATCCGGGTCAGCGAAGACAGCCCCGGCTAAACGGGCGCGGTCCAAGGAGCCGTCTTCGCGCAGCATGGCTGGTCCGAAGTGCCTCACAATCGCCTCAAGGGTGGGTTCGCCGGGCCGCGTGAGCTCCCGCGACAGGTCATCGGCGCTGCAGGTCTCCGCGCCCAAGGCCGCGAGCATCCGCAGCACGGTGCTCTTGCCGCTAGCTATCCCACCCGTAACGCCCAGAACCATACCTGATGGGCTCCGTTTGCCTGGGGGCGCGCCCAGCGGGGCACACACACTTGGTACGGCTCCCCCCAGAGCAGCCAACACTCAGGGGACACAAGCGAAGAGCTGACTCAGTGTCCAGGAACTGCCTTACCACCAAGACACTAAGAGGACCTAACCCACATAATGCACGAGGCGCAGGCGCGTCGCGTATGTAACGAGGTCTCGCAGGGCCATCCTGGCGGCACCCGCCTGGCAAACGCCGCGACACGGTGGCGACAAGCGCGGATCCGCTCACGAGCCAAGGCGTGGGGCACGTCCCTCCGCCTTGATGTGGCTGCAGGGCTCAGGGTTACGCCGGCTTCACGGTCTTGGAGTCCAGCCGGAGTGGATCGAGCCCGCGGGGAACAGGCGCCTGCCCCCACGACACGGAAGGGAAGGGACCGTAGCCCCTTCCCTTCCGTGGTAAGGCCCTTGGCTCGGTTCACCCAGAAGCGAACCGGCCGCGTACTAGGCTAGGCGCCTTCGGTGGCCTCCACCGCGGGCACTTCCGCGGCGGGAGCCTCGACGGCCGGCACCTCAGCCGCTGGTGCCTCAGCCGCTGGTGCCTCAGCCACTGGCGCCTCGGCCTCCGGAGCTGGGGTTTCCTCGGCGGCACCCTCGGCCTCTTCGGCCTCGGGGTCGTAGCCGCCGCGGCCCGCGAGCTGAGCGCCGATCACGTCGCCGATGGTGACGCGGTCACGGCTGCGCGGCTGCTGGCGAGAGAAGTCCTTCACGTCCTCGCTCTCACGCTGGCGCTCGAGCTGCCTCTTGGAGAGGGTCATCCGCCGCTCTTCCGGCTGAATGTCCAGGACCTTGGCCTCCACCTCGTCCCCAACCTTCACGATGCCATCGGGCTTGCTGGCCCGCTTCTGGCTGAGCTCGTTATTGGGGATGATGCCCTCGATGCCACCCTCGAGAGCCACGAAGGCTCCGAAGGGCACCAACCGGGAGACGTGGCCGCGAACGATCTGGCCCACGTTGTAGCGCTGCGCCACCTCGCCCCAAGGATCGGGCAGGATCTGGCGAAGGCCTAGGCTCACGCGGTCCGCGTCCAGGTTGACCTTGAGGACCATCACCTGGATCTTGTCGCCCACCTTCACCATCTCGGAGGGGTGCTTGATGCGGGTCCAGGACATCTCGGAGATGTGGAGCAGACCGTCGATGCCGCCCAGGTCCACGAAGACGCCGTAGTCCGTGATGCGGCGCACGATACCGGGCCGCACCTGACCCTCGGCCAGGGTGGTCGCGGTCTCCTTGCGCTGCCTCTCGCGCTCTTCCTCGGTGGCCAGGCGGTGGGACAGGACTACCTTGCGGCGCTCCTTGTCCACCTCGATGAGCTTCAGGGGCAGGCTCTGGCCGATGTACTTCTCCAGGTTGCGGACGCGGCCGCTGCCCACGTGGCTGGCGGGGATGAAGCCGCGGATCCCGAGGTCGACCACCAGTCCGCCCTTCACCCGGTCTGTGACCATGGCGTGGATGATCTGGTCGTTCTCCTTGGCCTCCATGACCTTCTCCCAGGCGCGCTCGAAGTCGGCGCGCTTCTTGGAGAGGATCAGGTTGCCGTCCTGGTTCTCGGCCTCCAACACGTAGACGTCGATCCTATCGCCGACGGTGACCGGCTCTGCTTCCACGCCCGGGGCATTCCGGCTGAGCTCCTGCGGAGGCACCAGGCCTTCGGACTTGGTTCCGACATCCACCAGCACGCCTTCCCGGTCGATGTGAACCACGGTGCCCACCACCACGTCTCCCTCGTTCAGGGAGCGGAAGGTGCGCGAGTAGTCCACGCCTTCCCGTTCGACGTCCCGCTCGCCCACCGAGGAGGAGGAGATGTTCTCAGCGGAGGTGCTGCTGGGGAGGTCCTCACTGGCGGTGGGGGATGCAAGCGTCGAAGCCGACTCGGCGGGAGAGGGGCTAGTCCCGGCGTCGTCCGCGTCCTGGGCGCTGGGTGCGGCGCCTTCGAGCAGTTCGTTGGTGTCCTCAGACATGGAAATCACACTCCTCAATGCGGGCCCCCGGGGGAGGGACCACGCGTGACGAAACGAATCAGGCGCCCCCGAGGGACGCCGGCAGGCGTGTCAGGCCGGAAGGCGCTGAGCCAGCAATCGACGGTCTTCTGCCAAGGCAGCAAGTCCGGGTGGTGAGGGCTAGGCACGGGCGACCCGTGCTAGCTGAGGATTGGGCTTGCCCGCATGGGAGGCACGCGGGCGGAAGCGAGTGGCTCCATCGCCTCCCCCTAGCCCAGAAAGACCGATAAAGGCTAGCACGCGAAAGTGGCTTCTGTCAACACCGCGAATGAAGACCCCCACCGAACGGAAGGGCGGCCGCTCGGCACACCCGCGCTTGCCCCGCAGAGCGCTCCCACAGACACGGGGATGGCAGCGCCAGGAGGGTCCCCACCTCTATCGCGCGGGGGCGCCTGGAGGCTAAAGGCCGGTCGCGCCGGCAGGAGTGCACCCCAGGTTGCGGAACACCTGAGCGGCTAGCTCGCTTTCGGTACACCTGTCGCTATATAAGGAAGAGCATCTCATGGCCCTCTGTGAGCTGAAGTACTTCAGCAAGTCTCTTGGCAAGGCGACCGCCTGCGACATCCTTCTTCCGGAGGAGAAGCTGGAGGGCCCCTTCCCCGTCTTCTACCTGCTGCACGGCCTGTCGGACGACCACACCATCTGGCAGCGGCGCACCAGCATCGAGCGCTACGTTGCCGGCCTGCCACTCATCGTGGTGATGCCGGACGGCGGGCGCGGCTTCTACTGCGACGCCCAGCAGGGCATGGCCTGGGAGAGCAGCCTGGTCGCGGACCTCATCCCCTACGTGGACGCCCTGTTCCACACCAAAGCCACCCGTGCGGGCCGGTGCATCGGGGGCCTCTCCATGGGCGGCTACGGCGCGGTGAAGCTGGCGCTGAAGCACCCGGACCTCTTCTGCTCCGCCAACAGCCACTCCGGAGCCCTCACCTTCTGCCACGAGCCCCTGGTTCCGGCCGAAGCCAAGGATGAGTGGGCCAAGCGCTTCGCGGAGGAGTACAGCCCAGTGGTCGGAGAGCATCCTGAGGGCGGCCCCAACGACCCCTTCGCCCTGGCGGCTGGCCTGTCCCCAGACCAACGCCCAGCCCTGCGCGTCGACTGTGGCACGGAGGACTTCCTGCTTCAGGCCAACCGAGACTTCGTCGCCCACCTGGAGTCCCTAGGCTACGCTCACGAGTACCAGGAGTTCCCCGGCACCCACGAGTGGGGCTACTGGGACCTCCACGTGCAGGAAGCCCTGGCCTTCCACGTGAGGAACCTGGGGATTGGATGAGGGAAGGGTCGTAAGGTCGTAGGGTCGTAGGGTGTAGGGTCGTAGGGTCGTAGGGAGGGGCCTCAGAGGGTGTTCTTTGGTCTCTTGCGTCCCTTAGCTGAAGAGACCTAGGCGACATAAGGGACCCAAGAGACCAAAGAACACCCTCTGAGGCCCCTCCCTACGACCCTACGACCCTACACCCTACGACCCGCCCTTCTTCGGCGGTACGGGGTTGGGGGCGTGCTTGCGCTTCTTCTTGGGGTGGCCCAGGTAGAAGGTGCTGCGGTAGCGCAGCCACTGGCGGAGGATCTGGGGGATGCGGTCCTTCTGCTCCGGAGTGAGGGTCAGGTAGAGGGCCATCGCGCGGCCCCTTTCCCGGCGAGCCGACGAGTTCTCGTGTGCGTTCCAACGGGATCGCGCCAGCCGGATCAGCCGGCTGCATTCCTTTGCGGGATCGAGCTGCTCACTCACGGGAGACTACCGTTCTGTATGGGGTCGTGGGGTCAAAGGGTCGTAGGGTGGTAAGGTCGTAGGGTCGTAGGGGTAGGGCCTCAGAGGCGGGGGCAGTGCCAATGGTGAGGGTGATAGCCTGCGGCCGACCGCCCGGCGATTCACCGCCGGGCTCCGAGGCCCAATCCCGCTGAACCGGGGTTCTGAACCAAAGCTGCACCCTGGGGCCAGAACCCTCCTCTCAGAAGGTTCGAGCCCCTGAGCCCGGCGATTCACCGCCGGGCGGTCGGCCGTCGGGCATCACCCTCGCCATTGGCACTGCCCCCGCCTCTGAGGCCCTACCCCTACGACCCTACGACCTTACGACCCTACGACCCTTTAACCCCACGACCCGCCTTCATCACCGCCAATACGTGTACACGTTGCTCTTCAGGATCAGCGCCACCACTTGCCAGCCCATGCCCACGGTGAACTCACCCAGAATCAGCCCCTGGAAGAAGGGCAGAGCATTGCGGTAGCCCAGCAGGCCGCTGTAGCGCAGCGTCAGCGCCTTGCAGAGGTAGGCGACCAGGATGGGGAACCAGAAGTGGTCGCCCGTCCAGTAGCCGGTAACCGCGTAGGCGATGGGGTTGAGCTGGAAGGCCAGCACGTGGTGCCGCACCTGCAGCAGCAGCATCGAGATACAGAAGCTCAGCACACCGGCCACCACCGGGGCGGGGCCCGCCGCCTCCGTGGGGTTTGACTCCCAGGCGTCCAGGCGCGTGTAGCTCTGCCAGGCATACCACTGAGGCGCCCCCTTCAAGCCCACGCCGCCCCCAAAGAGGTACCCCATGTGGAGGGTGCCCCACACACCCACGATGCCGCCCAGGATCGTCGCCAGCAGCAGCGCGATCCACAGCCTCCGGCCCGGCCGCCCCTCCGCGTCGATCATGTGGAGGCTCTCCAGATGGGTACCGGAGGGCGCCGTGCGGTAGTGCTCCGCATTCAGGAAGAAGAGCGAGGTGATGACCGCGTTGCTCCGCATGCCCAGGGTCTGCGGGGTGGCAAGGGTGGAGAGCATCACGTCCGGGCCGCTGGCGGGGATGTCCTGGCAGGGCGGACCCAGCTCGCACCGGATGCGCGCGATGGCGACGTACATCCCCAGCAGCGTCAGCACGAAGGCCAGGGAGAGGGTCCATGCCATGCCCGCGGCGATGAGGAACGCGGTCATTCCCGCCGTACCCACCAGCGCGCCGATAAGGGCGAAGCGGTAGGACACCGGCTCGTCGCGGTCATCGGCGCCTCGGGGGTCGCCCCAGGCTCGCAGCCACACGCCGCGCAAGTGCAGCCGGGCGGT
Organism: Armatimonadota bacterium; assembly: GCA_036504955.1. Classification (GTDB taxonomy): domain Bacteria; phylum Armatimonadota; class DTGP01; order DTGP01; family DASXUI01; genus DASXUI01. The sequence goes on along the minus strand of DASXUI010000106.1, from coordinate 9,600 downwards.
GTAGATGCAGCTCACCAGGATGGCGATCCACACGCCCATCATCTGCTGGCGGTAGTGGGGGTAGCCACTGCTCAGCAGCGCGCTGTAGCTGACCTCCACCCCCAGCGCCATGCCGATCACCCGCTCCAGCTTCCACACCCAGTAGAAGACCACGAAGCTGAGCAGCAGGTCCAGCGGCATCATGAAGCCGAGGCCGATGACGAAGGGGTAGAGGTTGATAGGCGTCCAGCCGATGGCCTGCCACGGCGAGTGCCCCGCCACGGCCTGCCCAAGGTCCGCCAGGAAGGCGGTCTGGATGGGCGGGATGGAGGGATAGAGGAACGACAGGCCGTTCACAAGGTTGATGGCGCCGGCCAGGCTGAAGGCGATCCAGAAGAGGCGCTTGCGATACAGGCTGCTCGGACCGGTGACCACCATCGCCATCGGGAGCTGAATCACGGGGAAGGTCAGCCGCTCCGACTTACTCCACTGCCGCCAGAAGATGGTGTTGATGCAGTAGGCTGCCAGCACCAGGCATCCCACGAAGACCATCCAAAGGCTCAGGGGCTTCGCCCAGGCCAGGAAGGTGCTCATCTGGTACAGGCTGCCGTAGCCGGCGTACCAGTCGTGCACCAGCTTGGTATCCTTCACTACCAGCCAGTCGGGGAAGTGGGGCAGCAGGCGGTCGGCCCAGCCGTTCTCCAGAGTGGCGTACTCGGTGCCGTAGCTGATGAGGAAGACCAACGTGGGGAGGGCGTTCATGCTGCTGAGGGAGACGCCCAGCATCAGGATGCTGAAGACGACCAGCAGCTCCCGGGCGGAGAAGGCGGCCTTGGGCAGCACGCGGCGGCACAGCGCGCTCATGCCCACCAGCAAGAAGAGCGCCACCACCGCCGGAGCCACCAGCGTGAGGTCCGTGGGCTCCACGGCGGAGGTGCGAACCTCCATGTCCAACACGAGGTAGTCGAAGAGCGGCAGCAGGAGGAACCCAAGGAGGATGGAGCGCCAGGAGACAGCCCCTTTGAGCGGCTGTGACGCCCTCGATGGCCCCCCTTCAGGCCCTTGGCGCGCGGGCGGCGTCTCTAGTGTCGGCAAGTCCTCCCCCTCCTACATCCGTGGCTCTTGCCGTTTCCTTCTCCCCAGCCGTGCCCGCGTCCTCTCCCACCGGGACCATCCCAGAACCCGCCCCCTGGAAGCCGCTCCTTCGGTGTGTCGGCTTCCGGTGGTTGTCCCGCGGATGGCCCCAGTGGGGACCGCCTCTAGCGGTACTCCTTGGCCAGGGCCGCCACGGCCTTCTTGCCATAGGCGATGGGGTCCTGGTTGCCGTTGGGCTTGCCGGTCCACCACATCTGCTGAGGCACGAAGGTCTGCGCCAGCTTCATCGACTTCGCGTGAGTGTCCGCCATCACCCAGTTGGCCATCTTGTTGGAGTGCACGAAGACAAGGTTGCCGCCGGCATCTACGGTCCAGGCTCCGAGGTCAGGGTATCCGGACTTGCTCTCAAGAATGAGGATGATGTTGGTAGGGTCCTTGATGGAGCCTAGGGTGCGGGGAATGAAGCCGCTGCCGGTGGCGTCGTCTCCCCAAGCCTCGTGGAAGCTGCTGCCGTTGTAGGCGTAGGAGTTGGGAAGCTGGGCGGTGGGATCCCCCTTCCAGGGCTTGGCGTTGTTGGACTCATCGCCCGGCGCGCTGGTGCCGGGGGCAGGGTCCCAACTGTAGCTGTTGGAGGGGCACTGGTACACCGAGACCGACTTCATGTAGCTTCGAATGGCACGCTTCCAGTTGTACTGGGGGTAGGCATCCGGAAAGCGGTTCAGTGGGAAGGTGTCATCGTAGTCGTTCAGGTACGTGTGGAGGGCCAGGCCCAGCTGCTTCATGTTGTTGGTGCAGGAAGTCATGCGGGCCGTCTCCCTGGCGCGGGCGAAGACGGGGAAGAGGATGGCGGCAAGGATGGCGATGATGGCGATGACCACCAGCAGCTCAATTAGGGTGAAGCCCCTCTGGTGGCGAGGGATGCGACTCTCGGCATGCTTCATGACTCTCTCCTCGGGGGCGGCGCCGGATCTTGCGTGTGCCGATGGCAACGTTGGCGCGGGTGCCCGTGTGTATACCGGGCAGGTAGCTCATGGAAGGTCTTCAAGGCCAGTGGCTCCGCCAACGCACGGCACGGTGGCTCAAGGCATCTACGGTCTGGGAGCGGCTCGAAGGAGTCCCCCGGTAGGCCGGGCGGTGGCTGTCCCAGAGGGCCGAGCGCCGCGGCGCCCCGCTACTTTACGGAAGGGACGAGCTACCATGTTACCTACGCCGTCGCATCGGCATGTCCTGTGCCTGGGAATCCTCCTGAGCGCCCTGACGGCCCTTCTCCTGCCACGACCCGCCCTTGCCGTGCCGGCGTGGTCGGCCTACCATGGCAAGACCTCGGCGGAGCACCAGGCCCAGTTCACCGCCCTCAGCGGCCAGGGCTACCGCATGACCTCCCTCTCTGTCTACGGAGACCCCGGCGACCCCCGGTACGCCGCCGTCTGGGTGAAGAAGGACGGCCCCCCCTGGCAAGGCTTCCATGGGATGAGCGGCAGCGACTACCCAGCTTACTTCAACACCTGGGTAAACAAGGGCTACCGGCCTACCCTCCTCTCTGCCACGGGCTCCGGGGCCTCCGCCATCTACGCGGGAGTCTTCGAGAAGGACTCCAGGCCCTTTAGCGCCCTGCACGGTGCCACGGAGTCGCTGTTCCGCGACCAATGCGACTGGGCGCAGAACAACGGCTACCGGCTGGACTGGGCCGCGGTATATGGGCTTCCTGGGTCGCCGCTCTATGCGGGGGTGTGGGTGCAGAACACGCCCAGGGTCCCCTGGACCTACACCCTGGGTGACACGGCCGAGCAATACCAGGGGGTCTTCAACGCCTTCACCGGCGCCGGTATCAGGCCTGGCCTCACCACTCTCTCCTCCAGCGGCAAGTACCTGGGCATCTGGCTGGACCAGCCCATTGGCGACTGGGTTGCCATCCATGGCGCCACCAGCGACCAGTACCAGGCAGAGCTCGACACTCTGAAGACCCAGGGCTTCTATCCCCTGCACGTGCAGGGCGGAGGCTCTGGGAGCGACACACGCTACGCCGCCCTCTTCGTGAGGCAGGAGGAGCCCGTCGCCTGGCAGTGGAACGTGACCGGCCAAGCCGCGCCGGGTCTATCGGCCTTCGACGACTGGGCCAAGGCGCTGATGCAGGGGTCCAACGTCCGCGCCGCCTCGCTCGCAATCGCGCGCAACGGGCGGCTGGTCTTCGCTCACGCCTACACCTGGGCGGAGCCGGGCTACCCCATCACCCAGCCGGACAGCCTCTTCCGCATCGCGAGCTGCAGCAAGCCGCTGACCAGTATCGGCATCCACCAGCTCTTCCAGCAGGGGAAGCTGACGCTTAACGACACCGCGCAGTCGGTGCTCAATCTCACCACCCCCTCCGGCAAGGCGCCCGTGGACGCCCGCTTCGGCGGGATGACGGTCGCGCAGCTCCTCTCGCACCTGGGAGGCTGGGATATCGCGGCCCTGGGCTTCGACCCGATGTTCCACGACGCGGAGGTGTCCAAGAGCTTCTCCAACGTGCTCCCAGTCTCCAAGGGGATGATCGCCAGCGACATGGCGGGTCGGATGCTCAGCTACACTCCGGGAGACCTCTCCGTCTACTCCAACTTCGGGTTCAGCCTGTTGGGGCAGATTCTGGAGGCGAAGGGTGGAGGCAGAAGCTACACAGACCTGATGAAGGCCAGCATCTTCGCTCCGCTGGGGGTAACCCGTCCCACTCTGGGCCACTCCCTGCTGACCCAGCGCGCCCCCGGTGAGGTGAAGTACCACCCCTACACGCCCTGGCTGGCGGGGAGCGTGATGACTCCGGGCAGCCCCCTGGTCTACGGCCCCTACGGCGGCTTCAGCATCGAGAACATGGACTCCCACGGCGGCTGGATCATGGCCCCGGCGGACTACGCCAAGGTTCTGGCGGCCTTCGACCGGGGGAGCGGCAACCCGCTGCTGGCACAGCCGGCCATCGACACCATGTGGTCGCAGCCCCTGCCCGTGAAGTACCCCAACCTGCTGAGGGGGTGGTTCTCCCTGAACCTGCCCACCGCCAGCGGCGGCCACGTGATGGCGGTGCAGCACAACGGCCGCCTATCCGGCACGAACTCGCTGGTGCTGCACCGTCTAGATGGGCTCAGCTTCGTGCTGTTCCTGAACCAGGACGTCCCCCAGGGAATGTACGCGGAGACCCAGGGAACCGAGCTGAACGCCCTGGCCAACAAGGTCAGTGCCTGGCCTACCACCGACCTCTTCCCGTCCCTAGGAATCCCCAGCTTCACTTCCTCGCCCGTCATCGGCGACCTGAACCAGGACGGCAGACTGACCATATCAGACGTGCTTCTGGCCCTACGAGGCCTCATCGGGCTCACCACGCTTACCCCCTATCAGCAGGCGGCGGCGGATGCCAACGGCGACGGGAAGCTGACGGTGCAGGACATCCTCCTGCTCCTGCGGGCGCTGTCGCGCACGCCCTGAGGCGGAGACGGCGCGATCGCACGGAAGGGCTTGCGCGAAAGGGCAGGACCAGCTTGGCCGCGCGGTTGGTCCTCTAGAGGAGTTTCGCGGCCTGGACACCCAGCCACACCCCGAGGAACCCGAGCGTCACGCTGCCGGCCACGTTGCCCAGCGCCAGCAGCAGGCTTGCGTCCTGCGCGAGGCTCAGAGTCTCGTACTCGAAGGTAGAGAAGGTGGTGTAGGCGCCCACGAAGCCTATTGGCAGCAGCAGTCGGGCCTGGAGCGGCAGGCTGAACCGGTCGGTACCAAGAGCCATGATGAGCCCCAGTACGAAGGAGCCGCTCACGTTGATGACGAGGGTGCCCCAGGGAAACTGAGTGCCGTAACGCTGCGCCACCCAACCTCCCAGCCAGTAGCGCGCGTTGGCCCCAAGGAATCCCCCGAGGCCCACCCATATCGTTTTCGCAAGCGGTCCCATGTTTACTCCACGGCGGGTCGAAGGGTCGTGAGGTCGTAGGGTCGTAGGGGGAGGGCCTCGGAGGGTGGGCGGCCGGGGACTCGTCGGACTGGTCTGACGGGTCGGACGGTGAGGGCTCCCGGGGACGGGTTGGCGGTGCCGCCGGACGCCAGGGGTGTTATCCCTGGCTGACATAGAGGCGCCCCTCCGGGGCTTCCTGCCGCCTGTGGTCCCACTACCCTGTGGTGACACCTGCCTGCTTGAGCCCCGACGGGGCGCCTCTATGCCATCGCCGGCAGTGGAGCGCCCCTTCCTGGGGGCCCTCACCGTCGGACCCGTCAGACCGGTCGCCAGCCTTCGACCCTCTGAGGCCCTCCCCCTACGACCCTACGACCCACAAAAAAAGCCCTGGTCCAGGGACCAAGAGCCGGGTTGCCTCAGCCCCCAGTCGCCAGGGGCTCAGGAAGCTGCTATCATAAGGAAGGCGCCGCTGTACCCCATCACCTCAGGAAGAGCCCGGCTTGGCGCCTGTGCCGAGGTCCCCCCTGTCCCCTCTTCCGGCCAGTGCCGGTCTGTTGTCTTCACTTGACAAAGCTGGTACAATTGGAATTCCACTGCTAGAAGACGGCGACGATCATCCCCCAGCTTTTGAACTGCGATGGCGACCCTAAGAACGCCCCGGGAGACCCTCCTTCCGTGCGGCGCTTTTGCGCGTCTTAGGCAGTCTGCTCAGGAGGTTCTGCGTAAATGAGGACAAAAGACGGCGTTCAGGACGCCGCCCTTCAGGCGCTCCAGTCCGACCTGGTAGACATCCCGGACCTGATAGAGATTCAGATGGACTCCTTCCGTAGATTTCTTGAGGAAGGCATCCGTGACCTCTTCAACAATTTCTCACCCATCGAGGACTTCACCGGCAACCTCAAGCTGGAGCTAGTGGATTACCACCTGGAGGAGCCCAAGTACTCCCAGGAGGAGTGCCGCCAGCGGGACATGACGTATGAGGCCCCGATGAAGGTCCTCGTTCGCTTGAGCGGTGCCGGCCGCGAGGTCCTGGAGTCCGAGGTCTTCCTGGGTACCCTGCCCATTATAACCGAGCGAGGTACCTTTATTATCAACGGCGCCGAGCGCGTCGTGGTCAGCCAGCTCGCCCGCTCTCCGGGCGTTTACTTCAACGACAATATCGATCTATCCGGTCGAACTCTTTACATCGTCCGCGTCATCCCCAACGAGGGCGCCTGGACTGAGATCGAGACCGAGGCCAACGACGCCATCACCGTCCGCATCGGCCAGACCAAGAAGTTCCCTATCACGACCCTCCTTCGCGCCCTCAACTTCGACCCTGCTGCCTGCCCTACCTATTCCGTTCCCCCCGCCAAGCTGCTTCTGAAGCGGATCACCGAGCCTTTGGTGGACCTCTCCACCGGCGAGGTGCTCCTGGACAAGGACACCTTCGTCTCCAAGGAGGTGTTCGACCAGTCCATCGCGCCCCACCTGGAGACGCCCGGCGTGCTGCCCAAGGCCATCGGCGCCCTTACTCCTTGTACCACTGATCAGGAGATCGTGGACCTCTTTTCCACCCGCGAGATGCTGCGGAACGAGGATGGCGAGGGCAACTCCCTCGGCAAGCTGACGCGTGACCTGCTCCTGGACAAGCGCCCCGCCGAGGACGTGGTGGACGACAAGGGCAAGGTGCTCTGCAAGGCCTACGCGCGGATCAACCGCGAGGAGGCCCGCAAGATTGAGGGTCTTGGCCTCGAAGAGCTGCCCATTCGCAAGGTCCATCGCTACATCGAAGCGACGTTGGAGATGGACCCCACCCACGGCGAGTCTGATGCCCTGCTGGACATCTACCGCAAGGTCCGCCCCGGCGACCCCGCCACGCAGGACAGCGCCCGCCAGATGCTCGGCAACATGTACTACGACCTGCGCCGCTACGACCTGGCGCGCGTCGGCCGGTACAAGATCAACAAGAAGCTAGGCATCGACGTTCCGCTGACTCGGCGCAGCCTCAGCCGCGAGGACCTCGTCAGCATCATCCGGTACATTATCCGCCTGAACGAGGAGGAGGAGGACCTCAAGTCGCTTCCTTACCTGCCAATTCAGACCCGCGGCACCACGGATGACATCGACCACCTGGAGAACAAGCGCGTCCGGTCCGTTGGCGAGCTTCTGCAGAACCAGCTCCGCATGGGCTTCCTCCGGATGGAGAAGGTCGCCAAGGAGCGCATGACCAGCATGGACCCGGAGAACGCCAGCCCACAGGTGGTGCTCTCCATCAAGCCCATCTCGGCCAGCGTGAAGAGCTTCTTCGGCTCCTCGCAGCTTTGCCAGTTCATGGACCAGCATAACCCGCTGGCAGAGCTCACCCACAAGCGGCGCCTCTCCGCCCTGGGCCCCGGCGGTCTTTCCCGCCAGAGCGCCAAGCTGGAGGTCCGCGACGTCCACCACTCGCACTACGGCCGCATCTGCCCCATCGAGACGCCTGAAGGCCCGAACATCGGCCTCATCGGCTCCATGGCGCTTTTCACCAAGATCGACCAGTACGGCTTCCTTCGCGCCCCCTACCGGGTGGTGAAGGATGGTGTGGTGGGCAGCGAGGTCCGCTACGTTACCGCCGACGAGGAGGAAACGGCCCACATCGCGCCCGCCAGCACCCTGGTGGACGCCAAGGGTAAGGTCATTCCGGACACCGTTCAGGTGCGCTACGGCAGCGGCTTCCCGGAGATTCCGCGCAACCAGATCCAGTACATCGACCGCAGCCCGATGCAGATCTTCTCGGCGGCGGCGTCGCTGATTCCCTTCCTGGAGAACGACGACGCCAACCGGGCGCTGATGGGCTCCAACATGCAGCGCCAGGCCGTGCCGCTGCTGCGCGCGGAGGCGCCCCTGGTGGCCACCGGCGTGGAGCGGAAGGTGGCGGAGGATTCCGGTGCCGTGGTGGTAGCCCACCACGACGGCGTGGTCACCCGCGTAACGGCCGAGGAGATCCTGGTCCGACGTCGCGACGGGGGCGAGGACCGCTATCACCTGCAGAATATGCTGCGGTCCAACCAGGCCACCTGCATCACGGAGAAGCCCATCGTCTACAAGGGGCAGCGCGTTCGCGCGGGGCAGCCCCTGGCGGACGGCCCCTGCACCGATCAGGGCAAGCTGGCTCTGGGGCAGAACATCCTGGCCGCCTTCATGACCTGGGAGGGCTACAACTACGAGGACGCCATCATCCTCTCCCAGCGCATCGTGAAGGATGACGTCTACACCTCCATCCACATCGAGAAGTACGAGGTAGAGGCTCGGGACACCAAGCTGGGTCCTGAGGAGATCACCCGAGACATCCCCAACGTGGGTGAGGACGCGCTCAAGGACCTGGATGAGAACGGGATCATCCGCATCGGAGCCGAGGTTCAGGCCGAGGATATCCTGGTCGGCAAGATCGCGCCCAAATCTCAGGGCGAGCAGAGCGCCGAGGAGCGGCTGATCATCGCCATCTTCGGCAAGAAGGCCGAGGAGGCCAGCGACGTTTCCCTGCGCGTGCCGCACGGCGGCAAGGGCAAGGTCGTCGACGTTAAGGTCTTCTCTCGCTTCAAGTTCTCCTGCTCGCACTGCAAGGCCAAGTACGACTTCAGCAAGAAGCCGGACAAGACGACCTGCGACCGCTGTGGGAGCGAGCTGATCCGCGAGCCCAGCGACGAGCTGGCCGCCGGCGTGAATATGCTCTGCCGCGTCTACGTCGCCCAGAAGCGCAAGATCATGGAAGGCGACAAGATGGCCGGGCGCCACGGCAACAAGGGCGTGGTCTCTCGCATCCTGCCGGAGTCCGAGCTGCCCTTCATGCCTGATGGAACTCCGGTGGACATCGTTCTCAACCCACTCGGCGTGCCCTCTCGTATGAACATCGGCCAGGTTCTGGAGACCCACCTGGGTCTCGTGGGACGAGCGCTGGGCATCAGCTTCACCGAACCCATCTTCAACGGCCGCAAGGAGCCCCAGGTCCTCAGCGAGATGGAGCGGATGGCGGACCAGTTCCGCCGCCGACGCCTTCGGGAGTACCTGTGCGACGAGATCCTGCGCCAGCCTGGCGAATCGGAGGACCCCAAGTCTCCCGTCGGGGTTGAGGAGGTCACGGACCCCGTGACCGGGGAACTGCTGCTCACCCGGGACGACAACACCCTCAACGGGGATGAGGTCGCCGCGGTGATCCGGCGCGTGCTTGAGGGTCTGCAGAAGACGGACGCGGACACCTACGCCCGCATCACCCAGCAGTTGGGCCTGGGAATCACACTGGCACCCATGAAGCCGGCCTTCAGTCCCGCCAACGGCACCGCAGCCACGGTTCGGCTGCTGCCTGAGTCCGATGGCGAGGCCAAGGAGGTCCCGGCCTCGGTGGACGATGTCCTGGAGTGCATCGAGGACAACGTTTGGAGGCGCATCGGTCTGGAGCGGCGCACGGACCACAATCTGTCCGGCAAGTGCACCCTCATCAGCGGTCGCAGCGGCGAGCCCTTCGACGGGCCCGTCACCGTGGGCTACATCTACATGCTCAAGCTCCTCCATCTGGTGGAAGACAAGATCCACGCCCGGTCCACCGGACCTTACGCCCTGGTTACCCAGCAGCCCTTGGGAGGCAAGGCGCAGTTCGG
>DASXUI010000105.1:0-7270 GCA_036504955.1 Armatimonadota bacterium | reverse complement strand
CCCTGAGGGCCCTACTCACGGACTCCGCGTCGGTGTTACGCTTGCTAGGGGAGCCCCCCAGACGGCGCTCGAGCCAAGCCCTGCGAGGCTTGGCTCTGCAAGTTCCCTGGCCCAGCCCCTAAAGTCAACGCCTATGGGATGCCATCCCCGGCTGACATAGAGGCGCCCCTCCGGGGCTGAGGCAGGTCGGCGCAGGTGCAACGGTGCGGGACCGCAGAGGGCGGAAAGCCCCGGAGAGGCGCCTCTATGTCAGCCAGGGGTAACACCCCTGGCGCACACCCCTGGCGCACCCTCCGAGGCCCTTCCCAACGACCCAACGACCTAACGACCCAACGACCCGTCCCATCGCCAGTCCAGGCAGGAACACGCGCGAGGGCGCGGAAGCCTGGGGCAAGGGGGCTCCCGGAGGGGATGGGGGCTGAAGGGCCGTCAAGGGGAAAGGCTGGGTGGATCCGTGCCTGTAGTCAGAACGAGTGAGCGGATGATGGGGGAGGGAAACCGCCCCGAGTGGTGCCAGGTCACCAGCGCGGGCATCTTCTTCGTGCCCAGGGAGGGAGGCCGCTTCGACTGCCACTACCACGACTGCAACGAGTACTGGCTCTTCACCAAGGGCAAGGCCCTCGTGATGACGGAGGGTGAGACCTACTACGTGCGGCGCGGCGACATCGTCTGCACCCGGGCCGGCGATGAGCACGACATCGTGGAGGTCTACGAGGATCTGGAGGGGTTCTGGCTCGAGGACGCCACGCCGGAGGGTGGTCGCGTGGGGCACCTGCACTACAGCGCCGAGAAGGCGGAGGGCCACCCCGTGCCGGCCAAGCCCGTTCCGGCGGACTTCGCGGGGTAGCTGGAGGCGGAGATGGCTGAGCCCTTGCGGTACATCTTGGTCGGTACCGGCGGCTGGGGCGGCGCCTGGTGCGCCCATTTCCTCCCGCGCCTCATCGAGCTGGGCAAGGCGGTTCCGGCCGCAGCGGTAGACCTTGACTCAGAGCACCTGCAGAACGCGGTCCGGCACCTCGGGATTCCGGAGGGGCGGTGCTACACGGACCTCGCGCGGGCCCTAGACGAGAACCCCGCCGACTTCGCCATCGTGGTAGTGCCGCCCGCTCATCACGAGAGCGTGGTGGACGCCGCCCTGGCCCACGGACTCCACATCCTGTCCGAGAAGCCGATCGCGGACTCCATGGAGGGCTGCTGTCGCATCTACCAAAAGGTGAAGGCCGCCGGCAAGAAGATGGCCGTCACCATGAGCCACCGCTTCGACCAAGACAAGCAGTCCTTGGAGCAGGCCATCAGGAGCGGCGACTACGGGCGGCTGAACTATGTGGTCTGCCGCTTCACGCACAACTGCCGGCGCTTCGGAAGCTGGGGGGAGTTCCGACACCGTATCCCTGATCCCCTGCTCATCGAGGGGACGGTCCACCACTTCGACTGCCTCCGCGCCCTTTCCGGCGCCAACGCCCGAAGCGTGTACGCCCGCACCTGGAACCCACCCTGGGGGGAGTTCGCCGGGGATAGCACGGGCCTGGTGACCCTGGAGATGGAGAACGGGGTCCACTGCTTCTACGAGGGCGCCAAGGCCAACGCCTCCACCATGAACGGCTGGACGAACGAGTACTTCCGGGCGGAGTGCGAGAACGGCACGCTGGAGCTGGACCGCCGATGGCTGCGAGTCCTGCGAGGCGACGGAGGCGAGCGCCCGCTGGCCCAGGACCTCCCGCTGCTCCAGCAGCCGGTCTGGATGAACCAGTGGTTGGCGGAGCTCTTCGTCGACTGGCTCCAGGGCGGCCCCCAGCCTCCCAACCACCTGGACGACAACCTCCAGTGCTGCGCCCTTCTCTTCGCCGCGGTGGAGTCCGCCCACACCGGGCGGCCGGTGGATGTGCAGGAGCATCTGCGGGAGCATCTTGAGGGGTCGTTGGGTCGTTAGGTCGTTGGGTCGTTAGGTCGTTGGGTCGTTGGGTCGTTAGGTCGTTGGGTCGTTGGGAGGGGCCTCAGAGGGTGCGGCTTAGGGGACTTGTCGGACGGGTCGGGCCTGTCGGACGGTGAGGGCTCTGGTGTGGTGGCGGGTGGCAAGACGGGCTCTGGTGCTGAGGGCAACTTGGAGCGTCAGGGGCGGGACTCAGACTGGGGATCTCTGGGGTGAGTTACGGGTGATGGGAGGGGCTCTTGCTTAGGGCGCGCGCCTGGGCGCTGGTCGGTGTAGGCTGGTCGCTGTGTTTTGGGACGGGGGGAGTTCGATGCTACGGGGCCGACTGGCCGACCTTCCAGGCGGACAACGCGCGCAGCGGGTACTCCGCGCAGACCCTGGGGGAGCCCTTCCGCATCCGGTGGAGGTGGCGGCAGGCGCCCATCGCGGGACGGGCGCAGCCGGTCATCGCAGGGGGAAGGGTCTTCCTGGGTGGGCTCGACGGGCGGTTGTACGCCATAGACGCCCGATCCGGCGCTACGCTCTGGCGGTTCCCGACGGACGGCCCCATCCTCTCCTCGGCCGCCGTCTCCCATGGGCGAGTCATCGTCGGCACCGCCTCCGGCTCCCTGTATGCCGTGGACGCGGCGTCAGGGCGCCGGCTCTGGCGGTTCCGGGCCCTCGGGCGGGGTGGGTTCTGGGCCGCTCCCGCCGTCGCGGGCGACCTCGTGCTGTTGGGGTCGCGGGACAAGCGCTTCTACGCCGTGGACCTCCGCACGGGCAGACAGCGCTGGAGCTTCACCGCCCGCGGCTGGATCGTCACCCCGGCGGCGGTAGGCCTGGGAAGGGTCTACTTCGCGGCCGAGGATGAAATGGCCGCCTACTGCCTGCGCCTCGCGGATGGCCGGCGGGCGTGGCGGCGTCCGCTGCCGGGACAGACCTTCCGCGATTCCTGGCCCGTGCTGAACCAGGCTGCCCGGCGAGTCATCTTCACCTCCATGCCCTCCTGGCCCTTCCACTACAACCTGCGGGAGGCCGACAACAGCGTTTTTGGCTTCACCGTCGGAGCCGGATGGGCCCTGGAGCGGAAGGCCATCCTGGACTACCTGAGTCGCTGGCCCACCCGACAGACCGTGTTCTGCCTAGATGCCGCGACGGGTCGCCCGACCCAGACGCTGCCCCTCCTCTGGAGCGGAGGGAGCGGCGGCCCTCCCACCCCTCCGGTGCTCCGGCCCGACGGCCAGGGCTTCGTCATCTTCCGCTCCACGGCCGGGATCCAGAACCCTCCCCGGAATGAGACGGTCCACGTTACATCGCTCTGGAACAGCGACCTGGGCCTTCTGGACCTGGCCACCAACGACATCCGCTCGCTGGACAGCGAGGAGCACGCTGTCGGCTACCACCTCATCTCCGACGAGACCTCCACGCTTAGCCTGGCCGGCCGGAACCTGATCGTGGCGAGCTGGCCCGAGGTCGGCGGCATCGACACGGCTTCGGGCCACATGTTCACGGCCTGCATCCCAAGCGATGATGAGAACCTGGTCGGCTCGGGGGTGAACAAGGCCTCGGGCGTGCCCAGGATCCTGCAGCCTGGGGCGCCTCGTCCGGGCCGGTTCGCGGCCGACGCCGGCGGCTCCGCTCCCGCGCCGGTTGCCGACGGCGTGCTGTACTGGGTGTGGGACCAGACACTGGTCGTGATCGAGGGGACACCGGCCGCCAAGGAGGGGGGAACATGGCGCGTTCGCACAGCCACGCCGTAAGGGTGCTGGCCGGTTGGTTGGCCCTCCTCAGCCTCTGCTTCGGGCCGGCGAGCGCGCAGGTCACGCCTCGGCAGGTGGTGTGGGAGGAACCCGTCTACGGCCAGCCCGCGCCGTCCATGGGTTCCTTCGTGGCGGAGCTGAGGGGTCAGGTCCGCCGCATCGTGGCAGCGGGGCACCTGGCGCCCCTGTGGTACGCGGGGGGCATCATCGATCCCTGGGGATCGACGGCCTGGGGCAACCCTGGCGAGGTGGTCTGGGCGCTGAGCGACGCCCTCCCCTATCTGGATCCCCCGCTACGGGCGAGGACGGCCGCCTACCTCGAGCACGAGATGGCGCGGTACCCTCCGTGGCAGAGCGCCGAGACGCCGGCCCTCGAGGGAAGGCGCCGGACGAGCTACCGGCCGGTGTTCTGGCGATACACGGACAACTACCTGGTGAAGCTGCCGGAACGGCGGCCCTGGATGTGGCCCCGCAACGATGGGGACCTGGCCGCCGACCCGCCACGGGCCGGCGGGTTCTCCGGGCTGCCGGAGAACTTGTACGCGCTCTACCTCTATGCCCGCAACACCGGCCGCTGGAGCCTGCTGGCGGAGCACTGGCAGCAGATCGCACGAACGGGGACGGGGCTGCGGCCCAAGAGCGCCGGTGAGCTGGCAGGTCTGATCGCCTACGCGAGGATCGCGCGGCGGCTGGGGCACGGCGCGGAGGCCGGGGAGGCCGGCCAGAGAGCGGAGGCCGCCCTGCGCGGCGCCGAGAGCTGGGCGTCCTTCACTCGCTCAGCTGGCGGCATCGTGGACCGCCACGACCACGTCATCCGCTTTCCCGGGCTCTACAACCTCACCCCGGAGGTGGGCCGCTTCCTGGCGAGAAGCGCCCGGCCGGAGATCTCGCGCGCCCTGTCCCCCGTGTTGGAGAACCCGCTGTGGTATCTCACCCGCGAGCATGGGGGCTACGGTGAGAACCACTTCCTCGGGCCCGACTTCACCTGGGCGCTCTTCCAGACCCGGGCCTACGTGTTCGGCGATCGCGACCTGGAGTCGAAGGTGGACCTGCCCTGGGTGGAGCTGGGCGACCTCTACTACCTGCAGAAGCTGGTGGCCCTGATGCGCACCCACAGTCCCGTCACCTGGCGCGTACCGCCCATGGGCGCGAAGGGTTCAGCTCCCTCGATGGGGCGCCAGCAACGGGCAGGACTGCCCCCAAGGGCGCCCCGCTCAAGTGTAGCTGAAGACTGACGATAACCGTTGTTACAAGGCGGTTGTTCCGGTTGCCTGCTAGCCCCACCCGCCCCAACCACATACCGGCGATTGGCCTGTGATGGTCCACGGTCTTCGTATGCTCTGGGCTGGCAGACTTGAAGTTGGATCCACCCGGAAACGGCGCTGGGTTCGCTGAAAGTGTGGAGCCCCATAGCTAGACCAGAACGCCAACCGGTAGAACAGCTCCTCCAGAGGGCTGGGCTTGCCACCGATATCGAACCACCCACCCATCCGCGAGCCCGCACCTCGAGGGGAGCAGGGCCGACTGGACGGCTGAGAATCGATCATGGCACAGACCGCGCCAGGAAGAGGAGCTACACGCCGATGATGGGCTATCCGGACGATATGCCTTGGTTGGTACTACGGCTTCAGCAGCAGAGCTTCGCCGTGCCGTCGCTGGAGGTCCGCGAGGTTATTACCCTGCCGCCGGTCGCCTCCGTGCCGGGCATCCCCAGTTACTTCCGCGGCCTCATCAACCTCCGAGGCCAGGCACTACCGCTCATGGACTTGCGAAAGAGGCTGGGGATGCCCTCGGCCCTGGACCAGGTCCATGCCTTCCGTGACTTGATGGTTCAGCGCGAGCAGGATCACCGACGCTGGCTTGATGAGTTGGAGGCATCAGTCCGAGAGAAACGGCCCTTCACCCTGGCCATGGACCCACACCAGTGTGCCTTCGGGCGGTGGTACGACAGCTACGAGGCGCCCGATCCCTGGACCAAGAGCCTGCTCAGGAAGTTTGACCACCCCCACCAGCGACTGCACGGGGCAGCGCGGCAGATCGAGGCACTGAAGGTCCACGGAGATACCCAGGCGATGGCGAAGCTCCTCGGCCGCGAGCGGAACACAACCCTAGCCGTCCTCCTCAAGCTCTTCGGGGAGCTTCAGGCGCTCATCCTCGAAACCCACAGGGAGGTTGCCATGGTGGTTGAGCGCCGAGGATTGGACGCCTTCGCCGCCACGGCGGACGAGGCCCAGTCGGTGGTATCTTTGACGGCGGACAGCGTTCAGGACCTGCCCAGCGGCATGGGTATAGCGGACCGCGAGGCCGTGACCCACGTAGCCAGGCATCCGGGCAGCCAGGAGCTGCTCATGCTGCTGGAGCCGAGCTGCCTCCTCGCAGGCCCCGGCCGGCAGAACGTGAAGGGGCTCTCAGACCCCCTCGTGTCTCCCCCACACTAGCCACGCCTCACTCACAGGCCCGGCGGTTGCACGCACCGGTGGTTCCACGACATGCGGCGGGGAGCTCAACCGTGATGGAATTCTGCCGAGAGCGGGCATGCGTGGTGTCGGTTTGGGCGACCGCCACGCTGCGGGGCGGGGATGTCACGGCAGTTCGTCCGCCTAGCCAACAGACTCACGAACGTAGTTAGCTCCGGTCTCGCCCTGAGTCAGTGGTATCCCGGCTTCGCGGAAAAGGGCGACCAGGGCAAGGCCCAAGGCTTCGGTATCCTCTCTGCGCCCCTGGGGGCCCACGACGCAGATCTCCTGGCCCGGCCGCGATTCCCAGCGTTCGGGCTCAGCGTCGGCTGGCCGGTCGTGCCAAAGCGCGACTGACCAGTCGCCTCGGTCGCGACCCGCCATCGCCGTGGCCTGGCCGGTGCTCCACTCCACGGAACGGATCGCGCGGAGCCGGATCGTGCGGCGGATAGTGCGACGGTCTCGCAGCTCATACCCGAGGCGGAGCTCCCCAGGTGGCTCCCCGGTCACCGAGGCCTCGGCGAACTGCCTTCCGAGCGCCTCGCCCGGGATGTTGGCCGCGTAGGCACGAGTGCCCCCCGCTTCTCGGCAGGACGCCCGCAGCGCGAGGGCCACCAGGGCGAGCCATGCCACCGACGGGAGAACCGCGTCGCCGTGAACGAGGTCAACGACCGCCAGCACGCAGAAGACCGCGACGATCGTGCTCAGGGTAAGCACCCAGAGCGTGCCGAGCCGGTGCCTGGGAAGGGTGATCTCAGCCATCGTCTCTCCCTTCGCTCGTCTGCCGCAAGCTCTTGGCAGCACGCGGCATCCCCCCAGAGCCACCGACAACAAGTGCTCGCATGCCGGCCAGCACTCGCTCCTGGCTGTAGCCGCTGACCTCCCTCTGGTAGTGGTAGACAGGCGGCGATAGGACGGCGAAGATGGCGTCCGCGACGAAGGGGGCGTCCAGTGATGCCAGGTCACCGAGCTCCACGGCCTCCTGGAGAAGGGCGACGACGCGTTCGTGAGTCCAGGCGTCGAGGGGGCTGCGGAAGGGGCGAGCACGGTGGACCAGGGCACGGGCGTGGGCCATCTCGGCGAAGAGATGCAGGTGGGACTCCATCAGGCGGACGCGCTCACCAATGATCCTGTCCAGCCGCTCC
>DASXUI010000104.1:0-2115 GCA_036504955.1 Armatimonadota bacterium | reverse complement strand
GCTCACGCGAACTCCCTGGGAGCTGGGGTGCAGGCCGTCCATGTCCAGCAGCACGCCCGCCCTCTTGAGCTCCTCGTTGTAGCGCCCCATGGCGCTCATCAGCTCCTCGCTGGGCAGCTTGCCCGCCTCGGAGTTCTTGCTTGCCTTCACCAGCATCATGAACCGCATCGTCGTCTCTCCCATATGGTTGGGGCGCCCGGGGACCGCCTCAGCCCCCGGATGCCCGGGCGTTTTGGTTTGGCATAGAGTAGTCGAACGGGGACCCACGGAATCGACAACAGCGCGGCGAATCTCTTTTGGCTTTTCCGGCACCTGCTGGAATGGGTCGCTGGTCCACCCCTGCACCACGCCCAGTCGTCTCCTGGCGCCTTCGTGGTGGCGCTCTCCTGCCACCGACCCCCTGGGCAGGCTAGCGCAGCTCCGCCACCCGGCGCTGGAGGAAACGCCGTTCCGGCTCCTGAGCCACGTGCCGAAGAGCCTCGGCGTAGGCCTGTCGCGCTTCGTCGTCCCGCCCCAGTCGGCGGCAGAGCTCCGCCCTGGCCGCGTGCGCGAGGTGATACTCGGCCAGATCCCCGCGCGCCATCAGGTCATCTATGAGGGTCAGCCCCTCACCGGGACCATCCCTCATGGCGACGGCTACCGCGCGGTTCAGCTCCACCACGGGTGAGGGCTCCGCCCGGGCCAGCAGGTCGTAGAGGCCCACGATGCGGGTCCAGTTGACGGAGCCGGCGTCCGGCGCCGACGCGTGCTCCGCGGCGATGGCCGCCTGAAGGGAGTAGGACCCGAACCGGCCGTGGGAGAAGAGCCGGTCCACAAGCGCCCTTCCCTCGGCGATCTGGGCCTGGTCCCAGAGGCCGCGGTCCTGGTCCTCCAGGCGGATCAGGTCGCCCTCCGGCGAGGTGCGCGCGCCCCGACGGGAGTCGTGGAGCAGCATCAGGGCGAGCAGGCCAACCACCTCGGGGTCTGGGAGCAGTTCCGCCAGCAGCCTGCCCAGCCGGATCGCCTCGGCGGAGAGGTCGTGCCGCGTGACGGAGTCGCCGCATGAGGCGGAGTAGCCCTCGTTGAACACCAGATAGACGACGTGCAGCACTCCGTCCAGGCGCTCCGGAAGGTCCTCGCGGGTCGGCACCTGGTAGGGGATGCGCGCCTCACGGATCTTGGCCTTCGCACGCACGATCCGCTGCGCCAGGGTGGAGGGCTGAGTCAGGAAGGCGTGAGCGATCTCCTCGGTGGTGAGCCCGCAGACCTCCCGCAGCGTCAGCGCGATCTGGGCCTCGCGGGAGAGGGCGGGGTGGCAGCAGGTGAAGATGAGCCGCAGCCGGTCGTCCTCGACGCCGTCGCCCTCCCACTGGCTGGGATCGGGGGCCTTGGCGTCCACCAACTCCACGAGGTCCGACAGGGAGGTATCAGTCCGGGCGCGGCGCCGCAGAGCGTCGATGCCCTTGAAGCGGCCGGCGGAGATGAGCCAGGCGCGGGGGTTGGAGGGCACGCCGTCCTTGGGCCATCGCGCCAGAGCGGCGGCGAAGGCATCGTGCAGCGCGTCCTCCGCCAGGTCGAAGTCCCCAAGCAGGCGGATCAGGGTGGCCAGGATGCGGCGCGACTCGCCCCGGAAGAGGGAGTCTAGGCGGCAGCGCACCTCATCGACGACGAGCTCTCCCATGGGCTTCCGGGCACCTCCAAGGGCGACGAGGCGTCGTCCAGTAGCGCGCATCGGAAGCCGCTGGCGCCGAGGGGTTAACGTCCTAACCCGCATGATGCACGACACGCATAGCACGATGTGCATCATGCGGGCGTTGTCACACTCTGGGCGACAGAGCAGGCTAAGGGTCCCTTGGCGGAGGAGTACTCCCGATCTCCGTGACACTAACGCCGGCGAGGGGGCTCAGGGTTCCCGTTTGGGGGGCGTTTCTTCGAACTAATGTGCGTGGAGCGCGGGGGCTGGGGGTAGCGAGGTGCCGAGTGCTTTCGCCGCTCGGCACCCCGCCGGACAACCTACTGGTTCTTCAGAAGCGGGCAGTCGGGGTTGTTGCCCGGCCCGCCGAAGGGGCATCCTGCACCGGCACCCATGCCGCGGCCCGCGCCCATTCCACGACCCGCTCCTCGGCCCATACCCCA
>DASXUI010000103.1:0-6849 GCA_036504955.1 Armatimonadota bacterium | reverse complement strand
CTAAGCCCCCTGAGCCCCCTCAGTCCCCTCAGTCCCCTGTCCCTAGCCCTTAGCTACTCAACAGTGACGCTCTTGGCCAGGTTTCTGGGTTGGTCGATGTCTCTGCCCAGCTCCTTCGCGATGAAGTAGGCGAGAAGCTGCAGGGGGACGACCGTGAGGATTGGGGTGAGCATGTCCTCGATCCAGGGGATGGCGAAGGATTCGTCCACCACTCCGGGGGTCTGGCGGTCGCCCTCCTTGGTGATGCCCACGCAGCGGGCGCCGCGAGCCTTCATCTCCTTGATGTTGGAGATCATCTTCTCGCGCAGCCGCTCCTGAGTCACCAGGCAGATGATGGGCACGTCCGGGCTGATGAGCGCGAGGGGGCCGTGCTTCATCTCGCCGGCCGCGTACGCCTCCGCGTGTAAGTAGGAGATCTCCTTCAGCTTCAGCGCACCCTCCAGGGCAACGGCGAAGTCGGCGCCGCGGCCCAGGAAGAAGAAGTCCTGCTTGCCGGCGAGGCCGCGCGCTAACTCGCGGACCTGGTCTGCGTGCTCCAGGACCCTCTCGAGCAGGTCGGGGATCGTCCGAAGCCTCTCCACCACCGCGAGGCTCTCGGCGTCGGCCACCCCGCGCACCCGGGCGATGTGCAGCCCCAGCAGGTAGAGGGCGAGGAGCTGCGTGACGTAGGCCTTGGTGCTGGCGACGCAGATCTCGGGGCCCGCCCAGGTGTAGACGACCGCGTCCGACTCCCGCGCGATGCTGCTGCCGACCACGTTGATGACCCCAATGACCTTGGCACCCCTGGCGCGGCTCTCCCGCAGGGCGGCCAGCGTGTCCGCCGTCTCACCGGACTGGCTGATCACCACGACGATGGTCCGGTCCGTGATGATCGGGTGTCGGTAGCGGTATTCTGACGCCAAGTCCACTTCAACGGGCAGGCCGGTGAGCTGTTCGATGAAGCTCTTGCCCACGCAGCCCGCGTGGTAGGCGGTGCCGCAGGCCACGATGTTGATTCGGTCGGCGTGGCGGAGCTCATCGGCCAGCGGCTCCAGCTCCTTGATGTGAACGCGGCCGTCGTCCGTGAGCTTGCCGCGCAGCGTATCGCGAAGCACTGCCGGCTGCTCGTGAATCTCCTTGAGCATGAAGTGCTCGTAGCCGCTCTTCTCCGCCGCGTGGGAGTCCCAGGTGACGGTGAAGGGGGTACGGGAGAGCGGGTGGAGGTTCTCATCGAAGAGGTGGATGGCGTCCTTGGTGACGCGCGCGATGTCACCATCCTCAAGGATGAGCACGTCTCGGGTGTGTCCCATCACCGCTGGGATGTCCGAGGCCACGAACTTCTCTCCCTGCGCCAGGCCGATCACCAGTGGGCTCTGGCGCCGCGCGACGAAGATGGTGTCCGGCGCGTGGGTGGTGACGATGGCGCAGGCGTACGAGCCCTCGACCCGCTGGAAGGCCTTCTGAAGCGTCTGCTCGACGCTGCCCTCGTAGAGCTCCTCGAAGAGGTGGGGGAGCACTTCGGTGTCGGTCTCCGAGGTGAAGTGGTGGCCGCGCTCCATGAGCCACTCACGCAGCTCCTGGTAGTTCTCGATGATCCCGTTGTGCGCGACGGCGAAGGTGCCCTTGCAGTCGATGTGCGGGTGCGCGTTCTCATCGGAGGGGGCGCCATGCGTGGCCCATCGGGTGTGGCCAATGCCGACCTGGGCCTTGCTCTCCATCCCCGCCACCCGGGACTCCAGCGAGGCAAGCTTGCCCACGGAGCGGACCACCTCGAGCTGGTCCCCCAACAAGAGGGCTACGCCGGAGGAATCGTATCCGCGGTACTCGAGCCTCTTGAGCTGCTCGAGTACCACCGGCAGGCTAGCCCGGGTGCCGACGTATCCAGTGATGCCGCACATGTCAGGTCTCCTCCAAAACAGGGCTGGGGTGCACTCACGAAGCCTCAACGGCCTTCGGCGCGAGGGACCGCCCACCGCGTCCTTGGTGCCGTCGCTGTGCCGGAAGCTTGGCGTCTCCCGCTCCGCCCATGAACCAAGAAGCTCGATTGGCGCCGCGGATCGGCGAAGTGGTTCCGCTACTGAGGTACAGCCGGGCTTACATCGTGTGGCACCCAAGCGCCGAAGCGCGGTCGCCTGGGGGCGCGCCCAAGGGCTACTCCTTCCGAGATAGCAGCAGCAGTCCCGCGAGGCCCACCAGCCCTAGCACCAGCAGATCCGCCACCACAGCGCGCCCGAGACCCGACGGGGACAGCAGGCGCTCCGAGGCGTCGATCACGTAGTATATTGGGCTGAAGTGTGCGGCCAGAGCCTGCCAGCGGGGCAGCGGCTGCGTCGAAAGCCGTCCGCAGCCCAACCCAAGGGCCAGTGCGAGTCCTGATAGACAGGCTGCCAGCCTTCGGGGTTCCGCCACCACAAGCGCTAACGCCGCGATTCCCAGGGCAGTCACGCTGGCTGCCGCCCAGGCGAGCCCCAGGGCGGCGGGGATTAGCGTAGGCAGGGCTTCGAGGCCGCCGGGCATCAGCCGAGTCAGCAGGGCCAGAGCTCCCAGAGTGAGGGCGGAGGCCAGAACGGTCGCCGCCGAAGCCAGGCAGCGGGCCAGCGTGGGCAGAAGGCGGGGCAGGGGCGCGAGCTCTAGGGCTATGCTGGCCTGTGACTGGTAGTCCCTGTACTGGAGCGCCAGCACGTAGAGCGTACAGAGGGACGCCTGCCCAATCAGGCCAATGCTGAGGCCCCTAAGCGCGTCAGCCCTGACGGAGGCCTGGCCCGCCACCAATCGGGCCACCAGCAGCCAGCCTACCAGACCCATCACAAGGTAAGCTAAGTCCAGCGGCGACCTTGACGCGGACCGCAGGTCTCTGCGCAGTAGAGCTAGGACCGCGATCATAGGTGGGGTCCCGGGAATTGGGGTGTCGCCGGAGGAGGTAGGGGGCGGGACCGCGTGCCTTGGGGTCGGCGAACCGCGCGCGTAGCAGATTGGGGCGCGACGCTCACTGGTCTTGCTCCGAAGGCGGAGTGAGGTCGTAGGAGGTGACTATCCCTCCGTCTTTGGGCTCCTGAACGTGGGGCTCCTTGGCTCCTCTGCCCGTCAACCTAGCCATCACGTCATCCAGCGAGGGACGCCTCACGGCGATGGCGCACACGTGGGGGGCGAACTCCTTGAGGAACTCCGACACGTATTGATCGCCCTGGTGCACCTCCAGTCGGAAGCTGCCGTCCTCCATCTCCACGGCCACACGCAGCCGGTCCCTGACCCGCCTGCGCGCGAGCGCGTCGTCCACGGGGCGGATGGAGATGGTGTCCGGGGTACTGGTGCCGCGCAGGGCCATGGGGCTGTTGGTTACCACGATGCGCCCCCTGTCCATGATGGCGACTCTGTGGCAGGGCTCCAAAGCAGAGCCCGAGGCGGACGCCAAGACGACGGTGAAAGGGCCGGCGGCGCGGCGGTCCTGGAAGTGGTCCCACACGCGCTTCCGAAGGGAGCAGTCGAACCCGGCTAGGGGCTCGTCCCACAGAAGGACTTCAGGGTCGTGGAGCAGCGCCCGAGCCAGGTCCACCTGCCGCCGCCGGCCCTCAGACAGCAGGCGCACGGGGGAGTCGCGCCGAGGGAAGAGCTCCAGAAGGTGAAGCAGCTCGATGATTCGTCCCGTGCGCTGGCTCTTGGGGACCGAGGCCAGCGTCGCGAATAGCTCGAGGTTTTCATAGACAGATATTGCCGGGTCGAGGCAGGGGCGGAGGAAGCAAGCGCCGGTGTGGGCGCGTATCCCGCCGGGCTGGGTGCGAAGATCGAATCCTGCGACCTGACCGGAGCCCTGAGACGCTGCTTCGAGGGTGGACAGAAGGCGAAGGAAGGTGGTCTTCCCGCATCCGGAGGGGCCCAGTAGTCCGAACACCTCACCGGACCGGATACTCAGGGTGATGCCGGTGAGCGCCTTCGTCCTGCCGAAGTGCTTCGCCAGGTCCTGGGTCTCAACTGCGTTCGGCACCTCCATGCGTTGTGCGGGCATACCCTATCCCCCTTCTCAGGGGGCCCCCCGGCTTCCTGCTAGGTTCGAGCGCGAAGGGTGCGAAGCGCCCCTGGCTCGCGCCGTTCGCGGTATCATAAAAGGGCTTCCGTGATCGGGCGCCTGGTCGCGAACCAACCTGGAAGGGAACCCCTGGGCCGCCACAAGCCTCAAACTGTTTGACCTAAGCCGGCGCCTGAGTGACGGGCAGGAGGTTTGGCAGGAGCTTGCTCAACACAAAGAAGGAGTGTGGAGGTTGAAGGACAGAACAGGGGCTTAGGCAGACAAACCCAACGCGAGGGTGGGTATCTGCTGTTCAATGCTAGGGAACAGAACCCCCGGGGCTCCCGGGGGAAACCACCCGTATCCCAAGCGGGCGGACCTGCACTCACCCCTGCGTAACACTCGGCGGCGGGGTCATCCCTGGACCTCGCCCTCGCGGACCTCAGGCTTCGGCCTAGGCCTCTCCGGAACCTCCTCGGTGGCGGTGGCACCATGCGTGTGGTTCCGACTACGGCCAAGTGTGGTACCCATTCCTTGGATAGGGGTTTTCGAACGCTGCCGCGAGCGTAGCACAGCGTAGGCCGAGAGAGCGGGAGGGGGACAGGTGGCAGCAGGCACGTTCCCACGACCTGATCGTGTGGACGCCACGACCGATGCTAGGAAGGGATTGACTGAATGGCGGACCAGGAGGAGAAGATGACCGTGCGCGAGGCCGGAAGGCGAGGCGGAGAGACGGTCAAGAAGAAGTACGGTCCCGGATACTTCTCAGAGATTGGCGGCAAGGGCGGCCACACGCTGAAGGCTACCCGCGGTCCCGAGTACTTCTCGGAGATCGGTAAGAAGGGCGGCCAGTCGGTTAAGAAGAAGTACGGCGTCGAGCACTTCTCGACCATAGGCCAGAAGGGCGGTCAGAAGGTTAAGGAGCTGATCGACAAGGCCAAGAAGGCGGAGTAGAGGCACCGCAAGGGCGCCTCTACCTGTAACGACAGCTTAGCCCGCGCCACTGCCGTCACTGCCGGCAGTGGCGCGGGCTTTTTTGCTGTTCGCCTACAGCACAGCCCGGCCGCGCGGACGCCAAAGCCTGGCGGCTACCGGTCTGCCGGCTCCGCAGGTGCCTACCAGGCCAGGGCCGTCGGGAAGAACTCCGAGATCAGCTCTTCGTAGTAGGGCCTAAGGGCTTCCACGTCGGGCCGCTCCAGGCCCTTGGAGTAGAGGTCGTAGGGGTTGAAGGCCCGCACCCAGGGGAAGTAGCGCCGGTCCGTCTCGTCCATCAGGTACTGGTACTCCCCTTCGCGGTGGGCGGGGTAGAAGGAGTGGTACCGGATCATGTACAGGGCCTCCTCCGGCAGGTACTCCCGCACCACCTGGTACAGGTACTCGTCGTGGCCCCAGGACAGATGCACGCGGTCCAGCCCGCAGCCCTCCACGTAGATGCCCAGGCGAGTCTGGTACTCGGCGACCTGGGAGTCGGGGTTCGCGCTGAGGTAGTCGTGGAACACGATCCGGTCGGAGTACGCACAGCCCACGGGGAAAGTGTCTCCAACCACGGCCCATTGGGGCTCGCCGAAGAGGCACAGGACCTTACCGAGGTCATGGATCAGACCCGTCAGGATGAACCAGCGCGGGTGCCCGTCCTTCCGGATACTCTCCGCTGTCTGCATCAGGTGCTCGATCTGGGAGAAGTCCACGTCCGGGTCACTGTCGTCCACCAGGGTGTTCAGAAACTCCATCGCCTCCCAGATCCCCATGGAGGCCCTCCGAAGGGGTAGGTACCGCGCCTTCATCGCCCTGACGAAGTCGAGGGTCTGGTGGGTGTGGTTCAGGCGGTAGAACTCCCGAACGCAGGGGCGAGCGTCTGCCTCATAGTCTCTGAACCGGTCCTTCTCCTTCACAACCGCCGAGTCCAGGTAGCCCTCCTCTGGCTCGGGGTAACGGCCCTTGGTGAAGCCTTCCACAGCCTCGATGGTGTCCTCACCTAAAACCCCAGGTCCCGCTTCGCCCACCATTGGGTGACCCTCCCTCCCGGTCTCGTATCGCGCCACATCGATCTGTCTCAGCCGATCGCCAAGAGTATAAGGTCTGCTGGGCCCCCAAAGGTTTCCTGTGGCGGCGTGGTTGACAGCCGTGGGCTGCGGACGCAGAATGACGCGGGTCTACCGGTTGGTCTGGGTGTCCATGCGTAAGCTGTAGTCGTGGCACCGAGGCTGGAGCGCGAGTCCCGCCATCCTCCGCCATGCCACCGCACGGGGTGGATCAGGCGGCTTGGCCCTGCTGGAGGCTGAGCGGCGGCCCGGATCTAGGAGCTACGCAATGAGCCCACGGATCAGGCAAGCCACGGGCCCGGTTGAGGCCGACCCAGAGTCCACGAGCCCGACCAACCCGATCGGAGACTGGGTGCGGCGCCTGGTGCTGCTGCTGCTGGTGGCAACCACCACCTACCCGTCAGCGGCGAGGGTCTGGCGGGACACAGAGTTGCCGCGTGTCAACAGCCGCCCTGATCTGTACCACCCAGAGTCGGGTGGATCTGTACCACTTGGGCTGGCGGAGGTCGTTGCCTGGTAGTGGGTTAGGGTTCCGTCAGGGCTGAGGGTGGGCCTCCTTCTTGGGGCAGAGTGCAACGACGCTGGCGTTGGCGGTAGCTCTCGCCGGTGAGGGCGGTCAGTTGGGCGTGGTGGGTCAGGCGGTCCAGCGCGGCGGAGGCCAGTAGCCCGTCCCCGAAGACCTCTGCCCACTCCGAGGGCGCCCGGTTGCTGGTGAGCAGGATGCTGCCCCGCTCGTAGCGGCGCTGCAGCAGTTCGTAGAGGTCCTCGGCGCCCGGGGCATTGACGGGGCGCAGGCCGAAGTCGTCCAGAATCAACAGGTCGACA
>DASXUI010000102.1:0-13032 GCA_036504955.1 Armatimonadota bacterium | reverse complement strand
CAGCGTACCTGAAGGGTTGTCCCTTCTTTGGGAACCTGGAGGTGGTCGCGCTTGCCGACCTGGATCGATCCAAAGCGGAGGCGCGCGCGAGGGAGTCCGGCGTTCCGAGGGTCTACGAGGTCTCCGAGCTTCTGGCTGACCCGGAGATCGAGATCGTTGTGAACCTCACGATCCCGCGAGCGCACGCATCGGTGGCCCTGGCCGCGCTTCAGGCGGGCAAGTCCGTCTACAACGAGAAGTCACTTGCGCTCACCCGCGAGGAGGCGAAGCGGCTCCTCGCAGAGGCCGCATCGCGTGGCCTCTGCATCGGCTGCGCGCCGGACACCTTCCTTGGCGCGGGCATCCAGACCTGTCGGAAGCTGCTGGACGAAGGCTTCATCGGAGCACCGGTAGGTGCAACCGCCTTCTTTTCCTGCCACGGCCACGAGAACTGGCACCCCAACCCCGCCTTCTACTACCAGAAGGGTGGGGGCCCCATGTTTGACATGGGACCCTACTACCTCTCTGCCCTCGTGAATCTGTTGGGACCGGTAAGGCGGGTCACCGCGTCTGCTCGGAGAACCTTCCCCACTCGTACTATCACCAGCCAGCCCTACAGTGGCGGGATCATCGAGGTGGAAGTGCCCACGCACCTAGCCGGGGTGATGGAGTTCGCTTGCGGCGCGGTCGGTACCCTGACGACAAGCTTCGACGTCTGGGCGGCGGAGCACCCGCGCATCGAGATCTACGGCACCGAGGGCACGCTGATGGTGCCTGATCCGAACGGTCTGGGAGGCCAGGTGCGCGCCTGGCGCGGCGGCGAGTGGAAGGACGTGCCGCTTGCCTACGACTTCACGGAGCCGCACCGCGGCGTGGGAGTGGCCGACATGGCCTGGGCGATGCAGGATGGGCGCCCGCTCCGCGCCAGCGGAGAGCTGGCTTACCACGTGCTGGACGTGATGGAGTCCTTCCACGACGCCGCCGAGCAGGGAGCTCACGTTGCAGTTGGGAGCACGTGCGAGCGGCCCGCGGCGCTGAAGGTGGGGCCGGTGAAGGAGATGCTGAGGAAGGTGTAGCCGCCCGGGCAAGGGGCAGCCTGGAACGCTAGTGCCACCGACCCACCCCCAAGGCACCGGATTGTAACTTGCGGGAGCCGCAACGGGAACAAGAGCACGTCGGTGCGACCGCCAGGTGTTACCGGGCTGGGTGCTCGGCCGGTGGGTGGGATGGCAGGCGCCCAGAGAGCTCAAGGTAGAGCTGGCGCAGCACGGAGGCCATCATGCGGTCGTAGGTGGCCGCATCGGTAGTGACGTGGAAGGTGGGTATGACACGCCCGCCTTGTCCGTAGCCGGCAAGCACCGTGCGGCCCAGGCCAGGCGGGTCCGCCATGCTGAAGCTGACATCGACGGGCTCCATGCGGTAGGGGGTGACATCCCGAATGAGCCCCTGGCGTCTGGCTTCCGAGGGAGTGAGGGCTACGTACGCTCCGCCCCTCTCGTAGACCCGGCGGCCGGCGGCGTCGAGGAACGAGGCCGCGCACCAGAAGGACCTGGGGCCGGCGTCTCGGAAGGCGCGGAAGTCGGCTTCTCCCTCCGGACCGGTCCGAAGCAGAGCCCCAAGGGGTGAAAGGGCCTTCGGGTCGGTCCTGTTGAGCGCGTAGGCGAGGAAGGCCTTAAGGCGAGGGTCGATGCCCTCGGCAAGGGGGCCTTGGCGGGGTACATTCCAGAGGGTCGCGAATCCCCGGGCGCCGAAGCAGGGGTACCAGCGGATCGGGAGGCGAGACCCCATGAGTACAAGATAGGCCGGCTGATCTAGTACAACGTTCCACTCATCCTGGATGGCCGCGTAGCCGTTGCCGGCGTTCACGTACACCGCGCGGACAGCGCGCCGGAGCAGTGCCGGCTCCCTCAAGTAGGCCGCGGCCACGTCACGGCAGGAGCCCAGCACGAAGAGGTCAACAGGCTCCTTGGATGCCCGAAGCGTCTTCAGCAGTAGCTCTACGCCGGCCTGGTTACCCCTGGGCGCATGCCGTCCATCGTCCTTCATCGAGCTCAGGGGCGGCCAGAGGCCCGCCGCGTAGGGCACCGCTGTCCCGGTGATGGCAGCCATCTGGTCCATCGGGATGGCGCCCGGGCGTTTGGCCTGCTCCCCGCTGTTTCCCTGGTCCAGCACATACCCCAGCAGCTTCAGCTCAGGCAGCGCGTGGAGGGCCAGTAGGTCGTAGTGGTCGTCCATGTCGTCGTAGGGATGAAAGAGGTCCGAGCTGACGACGACAGGCGTTGCTGCTCCGGTGGGACCGGCCCAGAGTGCCATCAGTGCCACGCTGAGCAGTGCGAGGGCGAAGGTGCGGAGGATGGTGCGGTTCAGGCGCATGGGTGCTCCTTCGTCCTTGCTAGAGGCCTATCGCTGAGACGCCAGGGCGGAGGAGCCGCCGGCGAGGGGGCCGTCGAGTGGCCTGAAGAAGCGAAGGGCCCCTCGCGGGGCCCCTCGCTTCGACGGGTTACACTGGCTTCTACTGACCCAGAGGAAGTCCTAGTGTACGGTCGGGCTTGTGCTCAAGCCGCTGGTCCACCATGCTGGGGGCCGGCTACTTGGGCAGCGTCGCCAGATAGTCACCGATGGCGGCGGCGGCACGGCGGCCGGCACCGAGGGCCTCGATCACGGTCGCGGCGCCCGTTACGATGTCGCCGCCGGCAAAGAGGCCGGGGCGCGGGGTGGCGCCGGTGTCGTGGTCGGCCACGATGCAGCCGTGGCGGGTAACCTGCAGACCGGGGGTGGTTGAGGGGATCAGAGGCGCCGGCGAGTTGCCGATGGCGACGATCACGGTGTCGGCGGGAACCACGTACGCCGAGCCCTCGATGGGCACCGGCCTGCGGCGGCCGCTGGCATCCGGCTCACCCAGCTCCATGCGGAGGCATTCCACGCCCGTCACCCAGCGGCGCTCGTTGCCGATGAACCGGGTTGGGGCCGCAAGGAACTCGAAGTGGACGCCCTCCTGCTCGGCGCGCTCGATCTCCTCGTAGCGAGCGGGCATCTCGGCGCGAGTGCGGCGGTAGAGGACCGTGACCTTGTCTGGGCCAAGCCGGCGGGCCATGCGGGCGGAGTCCATGGTGACGTTGCCGCCGCCGATGACCGCGACCTGCTTACCCACGTAGATAGGTGTGTCGTGGTGCGCCGGGTCGAAGGCCCCCATCAGATTGGCGCGGGTGAGAAACTCGTTGGCAGAGCAGACGCCGCAGAGGCTCTCGCCCGGGATCCCGAGGAAGAGGGGAAGGCCGGCGCCCGTGCCCACGAAGATGGCGTCGTAGCCGTCCTCGTAGAGCTCGTCGATGGTGATGGTGCGGCCGACGACGACGTTCGTCTCGATGGTGACGCCCATGCGCTCCAGCGCGGCGATCTCGTCCGCCACGATGGCCTTTGGGAGGCGGAACTCCGGGATGCCGTAGACAAGCACGCCGCCCGGCTTGTGCAGCGCCTCGAACACCGTGACCGCGTGGCCCTGGCGCGCGAGGTCTCCGGCCGCGGCCAGGCCCGCGGGTCCACTGCCGATGATTGCTACCTTGCGGCCGGTGGGGGTGGGCTTCACGGAAGCGGGAGCCGAGCCGCCGTTATCGCGGGCGCGGTCCGCCACGAAGCGCTCCAGCGCCCCTATGGAGACAGCGCCGAACTTCTTCGCGAGGGTACAGACCTCCTGGCACTGCGTCTCCTGCGGGCACACGCGGCCGCAGACGGCGGGCAGCAGGTTGGCCTCGTGGATGGTGTGAAGCGCATCCTCGAAGCGGCCCTCGGCAACAGCTTTCACGAAGACGGGGATGTTGACCCCGACCGGGCATCCTTCGATGCATCTGGCCTTCTTGCACTGGATGCAGCGCTGGGCCTCCAGCATGGCATCCTCGGCCGTCAGGTTGAGGGCCACCTCGAAGCAGTCCTGCACGCGCTCATCTGCCTCGCGCACGGGGTTCTCATGCTTGGGGATGGCCGTTCGCTTTACTTGGTCGCTCACTACAGGCTCCCTTGTCCTAACTACCACGGCGCCGGGCGAAGGCGGCAGGTCCGCCGCCGAGTCCACCGGTCGCTCCAAAGGTACGAACTAGGCTTCACTATCCACGAGACACACCCAGGCTCGAGCCGCTGAACGGCAGCGGCGCGCCGCGAGGACCTCGCAGGCTAACGGATGGGGTTGAGCTGTGGCTCGCACCTGCGGGCCCTCAGGGCCTCCTCTTGCGGCCTATAGATGGCTAACCGCGCCCGCAGCTCCGCGAAGTCCACCTTGTGGCCGTCGAACTCAGGGCCATCCACGCACGCGTAGCGCACCTCGTCGCCCACCGTTACCCTGCAGCCGCCGCACATCCCCGTGCCATCCACCATCACGGGGTTCAGACTCACCTGAGTGGGCACCTCGTACCGGCGCGTCGTCTCGCAGACGGCCTGCATCATGGGCACGGGACCGGCGCAGACCACCTGGTTGATCCCCCCGGCCTGAAGCAGGCGCTCCAGCGGGACAACCACGAGCCCCTTCTCGCCGTAGGAGCCGTCGTCCGTAGTCAGGTAGAGGTCGTTGCTGGCGGCTCGCATCTCGTCCTCCAGGATGAGCAAGTCCTGTGAGCGAGCGCCCAGCACGGTGCTGACGTGGTTGCCCGCGTCCTTGAGGGCCTGGGCGATGGGCAGCACTACCGCGGCGCCCACGCCCCCGGCCACGCACGCGACGTGGCCCCAGTTCTCGATATGAGTCGGCTGGCCGAGCGGTCCGGCCAGGTCCTTCAGGTAGTCCCCGGACTCCAGGTCGCAGAGGTCGGACGTTGTCTTGCCGACCTTCTGGACGACCAGCGTGATGGTGCCACGCTCCGGGTCAGATCCTGCGATGGTGAGTGGGATCCGCTCGCCGTCCTCCGTGACACGCAGGATGACGAACTGCCCTGCCCGTCGTTTCCGAGCCGTGAGCGGCGCCTCGATCTCGAATCGGGCGACGGTCTCGGCCAGCCAGGCCTTACTGAGGATTCGGTTCACGAGATGGGGTCTCCATGGCCCCAGGGTTCCAGCGTGAAGCGGCCAGAGGTTCTTGTGGGGCACAACGCATAGCGGGATACACCTGAGCAGTACTGCCTTAGCACCTGAGTGACCTAACCCGCGTGATGCACGGGGCGCCTGCGCGTGATGCGTGGCGCAGGCTTCACAAGCTGGCTGACAACTATACAGCCCATGCGGGGGAACGACCAGCGCCGGCACATCTATCGCGGCTCACAAGGGTGGGCGCGATGGGGGCGCTTGCCAGGGGATGAGGCTGTGAGGCGACGCCTAGCCTAACGAGGGCAATCGTCTGGAGCAGCCGCGTGGACCGGCGGGGGCGTGGGTCGCCCCGAACCGCCCTGGCACTCCCTAGGACACTCTATCCTGTTCCGTGCCCCCAAGGCGATCCCCTCCGAAGCTCGGTGGGTGGCTCGCCTGTGCGTGTGCCCGGCCCAGGATCGGCCGTTAGGCCCCCATGGGCCGCCGTTGGGCCACCACGTAGTAGAAGAAGCGTCCCGTAGTGCCTGCAGTGGCTTGCCACCCTCTGGCTCGGAGCGTGGCGGCCAGGTCATCGGGGCTGTCGAAGATCTTCACGATGGTGAACCGCCTGCCATCGTTCAGCTTCCTCTCCTGGGTCACGTCTGCGACTGGGCCGAGCCTATGGTCGGTCGCCGTCGAGCTCGGGTCCGGCAGAGAGTCCACGAAGCAGAGCGTCCCGCCTGGCACGATGGCGGCCTCCACCATGCTCCAGAAGCCATCCCGGAGCTTCGGCGGCACGTGGGAGAGCCAGAAGCCAAAGAAAACGGAATCGAAGCTGCGGCCCGGGAGCCAGTTGAAGAGGTCCGCAATGAGGTAGTTCACCTGGCACGCACCAGCCTGCATGGGCTCGTCGTCCGGGTGTCTTCTCTGCTCGTCCACCTCGAATAGCGGTGCCAGCCCAAGCCTGCCTGCGTTGAGGCCGATCATCTCCTCCGACGAGTCCACGGCCGTGACCTCGTCCGCTAGCTGAGTCAGCAACTCGGTCCACAGCCCGGTTCCGCAGGCCATCTCAAGGACGCTGCCGGAGAGGCCGGACGACCAGACCGCCCGCCTCAGCGCCGCCACTTCCCGGTTCCACTCCGCGTTTTCCTCCGGACCACGGTCATAGCGTCCCTGGCGGCCGAACCACTCGTCATACTCGGTGGCGCGGGCCCGGTAGTAGGCCTTCTGCTTCTCGATCAGGTGGAACAGCGCCGCACCAGGTGGGCGGATCGGCTCGCCCATCAGGTCCTTCCCTCCATCCGGCGGGCGTGGAAGGCGTCCTGGTCCGCCAGGGTCGCCATCTCCGCGATGCTGTAGCGGTCCGCTGAGAGGAGTGCTAGGCGCTGCTCAGGCGTGGCGGCTGCGGGCTCTAGCATCCAGAGCCAGGGGTTGAGGGCTCCCGCGCCCTCCGAGGTGGGGTAGACGCGGGCGTTCCAGAGGCTGCGACTGGGTTCCGGCAGGTCCCCGTCCCAGACGTCAGCGGGGGATAGGCCGGCGGCGGAGAGCCATTCCATCAGGGGGCTGCCGCACAGCGTGCCGCCCTTGGCCGCGCTGTCCTTGATGGTGTCTCTCAGGCCATACAGGCGCACGAAGAACACAGGGAGGCCATCACGGGACCACCCCGGCACCAGGTCCAGGCAGGTCTCCCTGGGCAGCGCTAGGGGCTGGCTGATGTCCGCGCCGACTACGACGTTTCCGCCCGCCAGAGCCAAGGGTGCGGTGATCCGACATCCCTCGACCCAGGATCCGTCTCCCTCGATACATCCTGCGCCGGATACCCGATTGTTGAGGAGCAGCAGCTCATGGGGGGGCCGGTGACCGTGGTCACTCTCGTGCAACTCCAGACCGCTGGTGACAAGTTGGCGCGTGGTGCCGAAGTGCAGGAAGCCGCAGCCGCTCAGGGTGACCATGTGGAGGGGAATGGCGTGGATGTCTCGATAGAGCTGTCCCAGCTCCTCAGGCGACCACGCGGAGCCGCTCCCCCTTGCGGTGCGGCAATGGTGCTCCTCGGTGGCGTCCCGGCCCAAGGCGCAGCAGATCTCCCGATAGAGGTCGGCGCCCTTGGTGAGCACCCGCTCCCTAGACGCGGGGTTCCACTCGACGGTGCCGTTTGGGGACAGCGCCATGCCGAAGGCGCCCATGAGCGTGGCTGCACAACGGGCGTCCAGGCTCATCACGCCGATGTCCAACAGCGCCGTGTTGTCGCCTCGGATGGCTCCCTGGTCTCGCAGCGCCCGCCCGTTTGGCTTCTGGAGGTAGATCCGTGCCTCCGACCCCTCCCCGGGGCAGAGGACTCCATGGCGGCTGGCCTCCTCAAGGGAGGTGGGGCTAGTCAGCGCCGTGAGCCCGGGGTAGTCCATGCGGGCCTCCGAGGCCTCGAAGCGGATCAGGGCGTCGCCGGCCGTTACCACCACCTGTCCCGCGCCGGGGAGGCCCGAGGGAAGCTGAGAGAAGAAGGGAAGCTGGCGGTCGAAGAGCGCGGTGGGCAGGGGACCGTCCGTGGGGCCGGGGACCGGAACGAAGACCTTGCCGCAGGGGCCGTAGGCGGGAAGGCGCCGTGAGTCGCCCCCCGCGTGCACGATGAGGACGCGGAGCCGACTTAGGGCCTCCTCCAGGCCGCGGACGTGAGCGCCGAAGGTCTCCGCCTCGCGGTTCAGGATCCGCTGAAGGCAGTAGAGCGTGCTTCCGCCGCTGCCTACTCGCCGGCCCTCCGGATCGGCTACCGCCAGCACTTCACGGAAGCCGGGGAGCAGGCCCAACCGCTGCCTTAGCCCAAGCTGCGATTGGTAGGCGCGTGCCTGTTCGTCGTTGGAGGCGGTGAGGACCAGGTAGTCCCAGAGCCAGCCGTCGGTCGTCACGTGCGCCGCTCCTCCGGGCCGCGGTGGAGGCAGGATCGGCAGGGGCGAGCCAAGGGGGGCGGGGGGTGGGCCAAGGGAGTCCTCCTGCGGGCTGAACGGCGGGAGAGTGGGGGCCCGCCGGAGCCATGATACCGACCGCCGCATGAGGAGTCAACGACACAAGCTAGGGGTAGTACGATGGGATGGCAGGAATGTAGCTGGCAGGCGTTTAAGTGATGGGCGGGCCAAGTCGAGATGAAAGTGGGGCCTGGAGTGGGTGTTCGGAGCTTCCCGACTTGCGGAGAATGTGATATCATTCACATTGGAGGTTGTGTCGAGGGGTGCGGGGGTAGTGTGTATCCCGCATCGTTACGCCTAAGGCGGGGCTAGAGAGGGCCTGACTCAGCTTCCACTATGGTACGGCTCGCGGGAAGTGCCTTCGTGTTACGGCGGGCGCACCCAGAGGTGCTAGCAGGTTCACCACAAGGACACGCTGGCGACTTCAGAAGTGCCTCCACTCACGTTCACTCCGCTGTTAGTGCCACTGGCAATAGCCACTCAGGCGTTCCGTTTCGGCGGGGCGTCCGTCCAACGTCCCGGGAGTCCGGCGGCGCCGCCTCACCTCAGGGCATCGTTGCCTGGGCGGTGAGAGCGGGGCTTCGGGCGGCCAGGGCCCGGACTTCTATCGAAAGGGTACCTGCGGCAGGGCTTCGGTCGGCTGCCGTATTTACTAGCGGTACCTTGCTGCAAGGACCAAGAGCTGAGGCTTGGGCTGGCACAGGGCCCGGCGCCCGACTGTAGCCTGGAGCTCGAAACTTCAGGCGTAGGATCGCCCCCCCACAGGCTTCCCTCCGCTCGTATGCTTTCTGGCACGGGTTAGTCCGCTCACAGGTGACTCTGAAAGGGGTAAGAGATGCGGACAGGCATGGAGAGACCTGCTCCTCCTTCCGACGATCGCCGCTGGCGATTAGTTGACGCGACGATGCGCCGCCATGGGCACAAGTCGCATGCGCTCATTGAAACACTACACACAGTGCAGGAGTCCTTCGGCTATCTGGACGAGGACGCGCTCCGTTACGTAAGCGCCTGCCTTAGGGTGCCCCTGAGCAAGGCGTATGGCGTTGCCACCTTCTACCACTTCTTCAGCCTGAAGCCCCAGGGCAAGCACACCTGCGTCGTCTGCATGGGTACTGCTTGCTACATCAAGGGCGCCCCGCAAATCATCGCCGGCTTGGACGCGATGGCGCAGGTCAAGCCCGGCGAGACCACCGAGGATGGCGTTCTCTCCGTGCTGACCGCCCGCTGCCTGGGCTCCTGCGGCCTGGCTCCCGCCGCCGTACTGGATGGCGAGGTCCTGGGCAAGATGAGCCCTGCTGATATCCTCGATCGCGTGAAGGAGATGGCCTACAATGGTTCCTGAGGACCTCCGAGAGATAGCGGCGGCCGAGCAGGAAGCCAACAAGCAGTACGAGCACACCGTCCACGTGTGCGTCGCTGCCGGCTGCCTCTCCCTTCAGAGCGACAAGGTCAAGACCGCCCTCGAGGCGCAGGTTAAGGAGCAGGGCAAGGAGGACTGCTGCAAGGTCCGCGGCGTAGGCTGCATGGGCCTCTGCTCCGCCGGTCCGCTCGTGAAGGTCGGACCTGACCCTGTGATGTACCGCGACGTAACCCCCGAAGACGCCCCCGAGATCGTTCAGAACCTCGGCAAAGACCCCGTGAAGCGCCTGATGTGCCCCAGCGACCTGCCCTTCTTCAGCCGCCAGGTGAAGGTGGTGCTGGAGAACTGCGGCGAGATAGACCCGGAGCGCATCGAGGACTACATCGCGGCGGGCGGCTACTCCGCCCTGCTGAAGGCCCTCACGGAGATGACCCCTCCCGAGGTCATCGACGAGCTCACCAAGAGCGGAATCCGCGGCCGCGGCGGCGCCGGGTTCCCCACCGGCATCAAGTGGAGCACGGTAGCCAAGTCCGGCGGCGATCAGAAGTATGTGATCTGCAACGCGGACGAGGGTGACCCCGGCGCCTTCATGGACCGCAGCGTTCTGGAGAGCGACCCGCATCGCGTGTTGGAGGGCATGGCCCTCGGCGCCTACGCGGTGGGAGCCAACCAGGGCTATCTGTACGTTCGCGCCGAGTACCCGCTGGCCATCAAGCGCCTTCGAACGGCCATCCGCCAGGCGGAGCGCCAGGGACTGCTGGGCAGCAACATCTGCGGCACTCAGTTCAGCTTCCACGTAGACATTCGACTCGGCGCGGGCGCCTTCGTCTGCGGCGAGGAAACCGCACTCATCGCCTCGATCGAGGGCAAGCGCGGCACCCCCCGGCCTCGGCCTCCGTTCCCCGCCGTCTCCGGCCTCTGGGGCTGCCCCACGCTGATCAACAACGTGGAGACCTTCGCCAACATCGCGCCCATCGTGCGACGCGGCGGAGAGTGGTACGCCGGCATCGGCACCGAGAAGAGCAAGGGCACTAAGGTCTTCGCTCTGGCCGGCCGGGTAGAGAACACCGGACTCATCGAGGTCCCCATGGGCATGTCCCTGCGGGACATCGTGTACGATATCGGCGGCGGCATCCCCGAGGGCAAGCAGTACAAGGCGGTTCAGACCGGCGGACCCTCCGGTGGATGTATCCCCGCGGACCAGCTAGACATGTCCGTGGACTACGAGTCGCTCTTCAAAGCCGGCTCCATCATGGGCAGCGGCGGCATGATCGTCATGGACGAGACCTCGTGCATGGTGGACGTGGCCCGCTTCTTCATGGAGTTCTGCATGAGCGAGTCCTGCGGCAAGTGCATCCCCTGCCGCGTCGGCACTGCCCAGATGCATGACCTCCTGGAGGCCATCACCCTAGGCCAGGCTACCGAAGAGACGATCCCCATGCTCCAGGAGCTGTGCGACCTGGTGAAGGCGACAAGCCTCTGCGGCCTCGGCCAGACCTCCCCGAACCCTGTGTACAGCACTCTCCGGTACTTCAAGGACGAGTACATGGCACACGTTCTGGAGGGCAAGTGCCCGGCGGGCGTCTGCGACACCAAGGGTGCTAAGGAGGCGGCCGCATGAATCGCGCCACCGTTGAGGCTATCACTCTAAAGATCGACGATGTCGACGTTACCGCCCAGTTGGGCCAGTCGGTGCTCCAGGTCGCCCGCGAGAACGGGGTTGATATCCCGACCCTTTGCGAGCTGGAAGGCCTGAGCTCCGTCGGCGCCTGCCGGCTGTGTCTCGTCGAGGTGAAGGGTATCAACAAGCTCCTTCCCGCCTGCGTCACCAAGGTGACGGAGGGGATGGAGGTCTTCACCAAGTCCGACGCCCTCGTGAAGTACCGCAGGCAGATCCTGAGCCTGGTCTTCGCCGAGCGCAACCACATCTGCGCGGTCTGCGTGTCCAACGGGCACTGCGACCTCCAGGCCATGGCTCAGAAGCTGGGCATGACCAGCGTGGAGTTCCCCTACCGCTACCCGAAGCTGGCCGTGGATGCCTCTCATCCCCGGTTCGTGGCGGACCACAACCGGTGCATCCTCTGCTCCCGGTGCGTTCGCGTATGCGACGAGATCGAGGGCGCCCATACCTGGGACCTGATGAGCCGCGGCATTGGCACGCGGGTGATCACGGACCTCAGTGAGTCCTGGGGCTCCTCCGACACGTGTACAAGCTGCGGCAAGTGCGTTCAGGTGTGCCCCACCGGCGCCCTCTTCGAGAAGGGGCGGTCAGTGGCCGAGATGTCTAAGCGCCGCCAGTTCCTGCCCTACCTGACGCTGATGCGGGAGGAGCACAAGTGAGTAAAGTCCGCGTAGCGACCGTATGGCTGGACGGCTGTTCCGGCTGCCACATGTCCTTCCTGGACATGGACGAGCGGATCCTGAACCTGATCCCCAAGATCGACATCGTCTACAGCCCCTTGGTAGACGCCAAGGAGTTCCCCGAGGGCGTGGACGTGGCCCTGGTCGAGGGCGCCGTCAGCAGTGACGAGGATCTGCACAAGATCAAGCTGATCCGCGAGCGAAGCACGACGCTCATCGCCCTGGGCGACTGCGCCGTGACCAGCAACGTGCCCTCCATGCGCAACCCCTTCGGCGTTGACCTGGTGATGAAGAGGGTCTACCTGGAGAACATCGACTGCCAGGCGGGCGTGCCCAACGAGCGGCTCCCCAAGCTGCTGCCGAAGGCCCGCCCCCTGCACGAGGTGGTGAAGGTAGACCTCTTCGTGCCCGGCTGCCCGCCCTCGGCCGACCTTATCTACCAGGTGCTGAGCGATCTGCTGGACGGCAAGACGCCCGACCTCACTCAGGCCCGCTTCGGCTAGGAGGGAAGACCATGGCGAGTACCATAACCATTGATCCCGTTACCCGCATCGAGGGACACGCCAAGATTACCCTCTTCATGGATGACAGCGGCGAGGTCCAAGACGCGCAGTTCCACGTAACGCAGGTTCGCGGCTTCGAGAAGTTGAGCGAGGGACGTCCCTTCTACGAGATGCCCTCCCTCATGGCGCGCATCTGCGGTATCTGCCCCGTGAGCCACCTGATGGCCTCCGCCAAGGCCTGCGACGCCCTTCTGGCCGTCCAGATCCCGGAGACCGGCCAGAAGCTGCGAAGGCTGATGAACCTGGCTCAGATGGTCCAGAGCCACGCGCTGAGCTTCTTCCACCTCTCCTCCCCGGACCTGCTGTTGGGCATGGACGCGGACCCCGTCGAGCGCAATCTGCTGGGGGTGGTGGCGAAGCATCCGGAGTTGGCAAAGGACGGCATCGCCCTGCGCCGCTTTGGGCAGCACACCATCGAGATCCTCGGCGGCAAGCGGGTCCACCCGGCGTGGGTGGTTCCGGGTGGCGTCAGCGAGCCGCTGGCCACGGAGCAGAAGGACGAGATCCTGGCCGGCATCCCGCAGGCGCTGGCAATCGCCCAGAGGACCCTCAACTGGTTCAAGCGGGCGGTGGACAACTACGGTGAGGAGATCCGCACCTTCGCGAACTTCCCCAGCCACTTCATGGGGCTGGTGAGTCCGCAGGGCGGTATCGAGTTCTACGATGGCCCCCTCCGCATCGTCGATTCCACCGGCGCCGTGGTGGCCGATGGGCTGAAGCACGATGACTACGCGAGCTTCATCGGTGAGGCGGCAGAGCCCTTCACCTTCCTGAAGTTCACCTACTACAAGCCCGAGGGATACCCGCAGGGCCTGTACCGCGTGGG
>DASXUI010000101.1:0-10696 GCA_036504955.1 Armatimonadota bacterium | reverse complement strand
GCCGGGCGGACGGCCGCTATCCTCCTGGTAGAAGGGTCCTGACTCCAAGGTCCACCTGTGGTTCAGGACCCCGGTTCAGCGGGATTGCGCCCCGGAGCCCGGCGATCAACCGCCGGGCGGACGGCCGCTGGCTAGCCACTTCCGCACACACTGCCCCGCCGTGGCCAAGGCTCAAACCGTCCGACCGGTCCGACCCGTCCGACCGGTCCCAACCCCCATCCTCTGAGGCCCTGCCCAACGACCCTACGACCCTACGACCCTCCGCCAGAGACAAACTCCCGGTACCCCCCGGCGGATGGTCGTCGCGCTGGCGGCTCGTTCCAGAGGTGCTCGATGATCCGTGACACGGCGGCCGGTCCCTGGCCTTGGGGAAGCTGCCCGCAGAAGCGGAGGAACCAGCCCCAGCCGTGGAGCTGGCTGCCCACCAGCAGGGGCGCCCCATCCTCGCACTCCAGCATGGAAAGCTCGTAGTCGCGGGACACGGGCGGCCGCAGCGAAGCTGCCCTCGCGCCCCTCAGCCCTCGCGCGAACTCCGCCCCCAGCCACGTCAGGCCATCGGCGCCCAGCCGAACCGGCAGCGGGTCCGTGAAGGGCTCACGCAGCACGGCGCCGCTCAGCCCAAGCGCCATCAGACCATCGGTGGCCGCGGGCGTCATCACGGGCCGTGGGCCCGAGACGTCCGCGTCCTGCCAGAAGGGAGTGCCCCCGGCCTCCACCCAGGCTCCCCCCTTCCGCACGTACCGGCGGATCGCCGACAGCATCCCCGCCCTGGGGTGGACAGCATCGACGGGCAGCAGCTCGGCGTAGGGATTGACGATGGCGAGCCAGGCCTCCGGGTGGGCAAGGGCGCCCGCGACCTCGCTCACTGAGGTGAGAGGCACCACCCGCAGCCGGCCAGCGCGCGCGGGCTCGCAGGCTCCAAGGACCTCCATCCACTGCTCGGGCGTGGCCGGCGCCCAGGCGCGGTACCACTCGTCGCCCAGCCCCAGAGACAGCACCCCCACCCGCGCGGGCGGAGCGAGGCGCTGAGCCGGCGCCCTGGCGAGGTCGCCTGAGGGCCGCGGCTCATCGCTCGCCCACGTCGGCTCCAAAGATGCCACCGCCTTCCCCGAAGCCACCGAGACCGGACGATCCGCATAGGCCCAGATATGCTCGCGGCCCGCGCGCTTCTCCCGCACCAGCCAGAGGTCGGCGTCGTAGCGACGACCCCCGTACTCCCGCAGGATGCCGGCCTCGGCTCCCTCCGTAGTCGCCCAGAACCCCCAAGGGGCAACCTCCACGGCGCCGACCCGGTAAGGGGCGTCCCTCAAGTTGGCCACGATGCGCAATCCCCGGAAGGTCGTCTCGATCACGCCCCGGTCCCCGCTGCCGGCCAGGTACCGGCAGCTCAGCATCGGTTGGTCGAAGTAGCGGGAGCAGATCGTCTTCTGAAGCCGGTCCAGGTAGAGGAGCCACTGCCGCCGTGGGGCATCGGCCAGGGTTGGAGCGGGCACGTAGAGGCTCAACTGATACCCCAGCGCCAGCGACCACGACAGCAGCGTGCGGTCGGTCACCATCGGGTAGCCGCCGTGGTGCCCGAAGGCGACGCGCCCCGCCGTCACGTACTGCGCCAGGGGGTAGAACTCCCAGTCAGTGGGCTCGATGAAGTCTCGGTACTGCCGCCAGGTTGACATCCAGTCCGGGGGCACACCCAGGGGCACCAGTGACCAGGTAAGCCCCCGGAACTGAGACTGCACGTTGATCAGCCGGTCGAAGCCGTGCTCGGTCGACACTGGCACAACCTTGGCCGTGCGCTCCGAGAGCCGGACGATGCCCTCCACGTAGGCGTAGGGCGTCGGCGCCGCGGGGTCCGGGTCGTGGCGGAGCCAGGTGCGCGCGCCCACCTGGTCCTGGAACAGCGTCTCGGCGCCCAGGTCTTTCGCGAAGGCATCCCTGACGCGGTCGCTCGCCGCCAACACCTCGGGGTGCCAGGGCGACACCGCCCACCCCACGTTGGGACCGTAGGCCTCCGGCACCAGCTTGCCCGCCAGGTCACGCAGGAGAGGCGCCTCGCCCACGCGCTGGAACGTTGGCCCACGCGGCTGATCGCACCACCAGGTCACGTTGGTGTAGGGCGCGGCCAGGCGCCCGGTATCGCGCACGCGGCGCAGGAACTCTCGCAGCTCCTCCATCGTGCCGACCCTCGGGTTCGGCGGCAGATGGTCGGGCAGGTAGCGGTCGAAGCCGATGGGCAGGTGGTTCGCGAAGGAGAGCCAGGCTGGCTTGGGCAGAAGCTCTAGCCCGCGCGCCTGTTCCGCGAACGTCGGTGCCTCGTAGGCCAGCAGAAGGGAGTTCCGCCATCGGCTAAGGACGCTGGCCGGCATCTTGGCCGAGAGCGGCTTCACCAGCCCGTTCGCCTGGGCGTAGGCCCGCAGCACCGCGCGCGCCTCGCCGCCGACCCGCAGCCTCGTCGGCGGCGTCGTCCAGGTACCGCCCCTGGGCACGTAGGTCGTCCACACCCTGGAGACGCACGCCCCCTCCGGCGAACCGTACGCGCGAAGCTCCGTTGGCGCGTAGACCCCCTTACCGTCAGGCTGGACGCTGAACAGGCTGACGCTGCCCCCCGCCGACTCGAAGCGGACGAAGTCCGAGAACTGAACTGCCCTGTTGGCGTCCATCGAGAGGTACGGCGAGGAGCGAAGCTCGAAGAAGAAGGGCCAGCCGCCCGTAGCCACCCACACGCCGCCGCCACGCAGGTAGCGCCCCACCGCGTCGAGGACGTGCGCCGGCGCCAGGTCCCCCGTCGGGAGAGACTCGCCGTAGGGATCGATCACCGCGAAGGTGTCTGCCCTCCCCAGCGCCGCCACCATCTCGGCAACCGACCCCGCGAGGACGGGCTTCAGACCCGCCCCCCGCAGGGCGGTATCACCCGCAAGGGCCGCCCGCCAGCCATCAACGCGCGGCTCGCTCCACCCGCCGGTCACCGGCCCCTTCCTCAGCGCCACCAGCACGACCCGCGTTCGCCGGACCTGCGGCGCGAAGGAGTCCGACCGACCCGCCTTCAGTTCGGCCAGCAGCCGCCGGACCGTCGCCGTCACCAGCGAGGTGTCCCGGTACAGCACTGGGCCGCCGAAGCGCACCAGCATCCCCTCGCCAACACGGTGGCCCGCCACGTACGCCCCGTTCGGCGACGTCACAAGCTCGAGGTCGGGCTTCGTCACGGTGGGCCGGCTCGCCGGCCGCACCTGGCCCGTCCAGGCGGTTGAGATCGCGTCCCCCAACAGCTCGCGGCCCTCAGGAGTGACGCTGAGCGCCACCTGCGAGTCCGCCGGGGTGATGACCTTGCACTCGAGGCCGGTCATGCTCCTGAGCGGCCCGGAACCTGCCTCCCGCTCGACCCACGTGCCCGGGCTGGCCTGCCCGCGGAAGAAGCCCGGCTTCAGGGCGATCCCGAGGTCGCTGGGGAAGAGGACGCGACTAAGCCGGCTCGTGTCGGCGGCAAGCACGGCCGGCGACTCGAGGAAGGTGACGTCCTTGGCGGGACCCGCCACCGTCACCCTCACCTCGAAGCCATCGCGCCGCGCCGTGAGGTCGGTCGTTACAACGGCCAGC
Organism: Armatimonadota bacterium; assembly: GCA_036504955.1. Lineage (GTDB taxonomy): Bacteria > Armatimonadota > DTGP01 > DTGP01 > DASXUI01 > DASXUI01. Next base: position 7,105 of record DASXUI010000101.1, on the reverse strand, counting down.
GCCCCCGCCTGCGTCACGCGCACGCCGCCCCCCGGCACGCGCTCCACACGGGCCCTGCCGGCGGCGGAGTCCGTCGACGCAAGCTGAGAGCCGTCGCGGAAGCGAAGCCGCCATGCGGGTGCTGACGACGGGCACCCGCACACCACATCCCCGCCCGGCCCACGCACAGAGGCGATGGCGCCCGTGTTGCCTCCGACCTCCAGCACGTAGCCAGCGGAGCGCAGGGCGACCACTGACGGTGCGGCATGGGCGGTCGAGCCGGAAGCTGTGCTCGCTAGGGCCAGGGCCAGCATCATCACGACGGAGGGCCGTCCCTGTCTCCGGCCTCTAGCGCGGCAGACGGTTGGGTGCTGTAAGGTTGGCAAGGGGTCCTCCGGGGGGAGTGAGGAGCAGCCTGGGCACGAGCGGCGGAGGTGACGAGCGGCTGAACCCTCTCGCGGCGCGGCCTCCAACCGGGCACCCGCCTTCGCGGGCGCGGTCGGTGACATCAGATGACCGGTGGCACCACCCGCGGTTCGGCCCGCGATGGCGGGGCGCATGCTTTGTTAGCGAGCGGGTTCAGCCGCTCGTGCCAACGCCGCCGCTCGTGCCAACGCCGCCGCTCGTCTCACCCTCTCCTCACGGGGTACGGCTTGCCGCCGTGTAGGCTGTGCCAGACGATCCGGTTCAGCCAGTACCAGTCAGCGGTGTCTACGCCGCTGAAGTCCAGCTCCAGCGTCTTCTTGGCGTAGAAGAGGTCGTCCCCGCGAAGCGCCCTCAGGGGTGGGTTCATGTCGCCCAGCTTCACGCGGTTCTGCACCGTGGTGTAGGGGGTGAGGTCAGGCGTCTCCTGGAAGCAGGCGGCAAAGGGCGGGCAGAGTGCGTCGAAGCGGGTCATGGGGTCCAGACCCAGCATCAACTCGATGGACCGCAGGATCGAGATCTGCGTGTATAGGCTGGAGTCCACGAAACCCCGGCGGACGTAGGGACTGAGGGCCAGGCAGACGGTGCGGTGGCCGTCCACGTGGTCGGGCCCGGCCTGGGCGTCGTCCTCCATCACGAAGATGCAGGTGTCCTTCCACTGCGGGCTGTGGGAGACGGCATCCACTACCCGGCCTAGCGCGAGGTCGTTGTCCGCCACCATGGACTTGGGCTTGGGGTACTTGGGGTTGGTCCCCTCCGTGTGGTCGCTGGGGAGGGTGAGCAGCATCAGGTTCGGCACCTTGTCGTCGCGGGACAGCCGCTGGTAGTCCTCGATGAACTGGTCTGCCCTCCACTGGTCGCTGGTGAGCAGCGGCCAGCAGGTGACGCTGGGGTGCGTGTAAGCCCTAAGCCCCTGGACGCGGGAATAGGCCGTGACCTTGATGCTGTTCTTGCCGCTCTGGCGGTCCCACCAGGCAACCATCCAGTTCCTGGGATTGGGGACCAGCTTCGCCTCCTGGTCGCTGCAGAACTCACCGTAGTTGCGGACCGTGCGGCCCTTCTTCAGCGCGGCATCCCAGATGAAGCCGCCGGAGGAGTAGGCCATCGCGTCGGTGCCATCGTAGGGGTAGCTGCGGGCGTAGCCGCCGTAGAACCGCTCGATATAGTCGTTGCCCAGCCCCTCGGTGGCCCACTGATGCCCTTCGGCGCTGTTGGTGCCGGACACGTAGGCGTTGTCGAACAGGGTGAACTGCCGCGCCAGGGCGTGGTGGTTCGGCGTCACCTCCTCCGGCAGCCCGCAGAGCGACTTGTCTCCGTTGCCCTGTGGCATGTCGCCGAAGACCTCGTCGTAGGTCCGGTTCTCCTTGATGATGTAGAGGACGTGCTTGATGGCGCCGCCGTAGACGGCCAACTTCGGCCGCAGGACCTGGCGGGAGCGATGCCAGTAGTTCAGCTCTGCGACCCGCCGGGTAGCCGCGTCCAGGTCAGCCGTCAGGTCGATCACGGACACGGTACCCTGGAAGTTGTGGGCGTTGCCGGGCTTGCCCTGGGTCGTGTTCTGCACCGACCCGTTGCCCTTGGTGTTCACCACGTAGGCGGTCCGTCCGTCGCGGGCCAGGCAGATGCCGACCGGATAGAAGCCGGCCGGCCGGAAGCCCCGCACCTTGCCGGTGCGCAGGTCCATCTCGCAGACCGCGTTGTCCCCGCCGTTGCAGGTGTACAACGTGCCGCCCTTCAGCGCCAGCACGTTGGGCATGCTGCCGAAGAGTCGCTGCTTGCCCCAGCGAAGGCGCATCGTGCGGGCGACCCTCTTCCGCCCGAGGTCGATCTCGCTGACGCTGTCATCCCCAGCGTTCGCCACGAACGCCTGGTGACCGCGCACGGCGAGGCCGGCGGGGTGCCTGCCTACGAGGAGATCAGTTCGGCTGCGTGTCGCGCGGTCGATCAGGCTGACGGTGCCGGTCGAGACCACGCCGCGCGGGTCGACGACGACCGTAGCGCCGTCGCTGTCAGCCGTCTCATCCTCTTCCCTCTCCTCCTTGGTGGCCTCCCTACCCGCCCAGTTGCTAACGATGAGGGTCCGCTCGTCCTCGCTGAGCCGGACCTCGAAGGGCACGTTCTGCGTAGGGTAGTCCGCCACGCGCTTGCGGGAGGTCAGGTCCACCTCCACCACCGCCCCCCGGCTGGCGCAGGCCACGAACAGGCGGGTGCCGTCGCGGGTGATGCACATACCGCCGGGCACGGGGTTGCGCTTCTCCACCTCGGCCGGCAGCGCGTGCTCCAGCTCAGTCGGGTTGGCGGACCCTGAGGGCCCTCCGCCAACCGCCCCGGCCGCCCGCTTCAGGTCGATGGGCCCGACGGAAACCAGGCGGTCCCCCTCGAGTCTGAACTCCTGAAGCTGTCCGTTGGTAAGACTGACGAAGAGTCTGTTGCCGTCCGGGTGCCACACGCAGCCCCGGTAGGAGGCGCCCTTCAGCGTCTTCACCTCGGAGCCCGCCACCACGCCCGCGCGCGTAGCCAGCAGCACGCTGCCCTGATCGAGGATGGCGAGAAGGTCGCGCGTCGGGTGAAGCGCGAGGTCGATGGGCCGGCCGGCGAAGTGAATCGTCCCGGGCTCGATCCGCTGGCCGGTCGCCACGATGAAGGTGCCGTCGCTCTGGGGACCCATGTGGTCCATGGGCGCCCGCTCGGCTGCCAGAAGCAGCAGAGCGCCGGAAAGAAGGAGAGCCGTTAGGGTACGCATGGGCTCCCGTTCTGCTACACCCGCCCGCTGACCTCCCCAACACGGCAACAAGGAGGTGCTCACCTCGGCCCGTCTTGAAGGAGCCTAGCAGCCACTCAGCCAAGAGGTAAAGAGCGCCACCTGCCGCACCGGCCTGTGCCCTGCAGCGAGGGGGCACCCGAACGCCGCCCCGCCTTGCCCAAGACCCTAACCTCCCAGGAGGACCCATGACAAACAGACTTGGCCTTAGCCTTGCCCTTGCCGTCGCGCTCCTGTCGGTCCCCGGCGCCTTCGCGCAGAAGGCGGGAGCCCAAGAGCCCAAGGCGCTCAAGAAGAAGATCACCAAGGTGGTCCGCTGCGACTACCTTCTCTATCTCCCCGCCGACTACGGCCGGGACTCGAGCACCCGCTGGCCCGTGCTGCTCTTCCTCCACGGCTCCGGAGAGCGAGGGAGCGATCTGCAGAAGGTGAAGGTCCACGGCCCGCCCAAGCTCATCGGCCAGGGCAAGGAGATGCCCTTCATCGTGGTCTCCCCCCAGTGTCCGGAGAACGAGAGCTGGTCCTCCGAGGTGTTGGGCACGCTGCTCGATGAGGTGGAGAAGAAGTACCGCGTGGACAAGGACCGCGAGTACGTGACCGGCCTCAGCATGGGCGGCTTCGGCACTTGGGACCTCACCATGGCCTTCCCCACCCGCTTCGCCGCCATCGCGCCCATCTGCGGAGGCGGCACCCCTCGCCGCGCCGGCCGCATCAGGAACGTGCCCGCGTGGATCTTCCATGGCGGCAAGGACCCGACGGTCCCCGTTAAGGAGTCTCAGGACATGTACGATGCCCTCAAGGCCGCCGGTGACCCGGACGTGAAGCTCACCATCTACCCCGACCCCCAGCACGACTCCTGGACCGAAACCTACAATAACCCGGAGCTCTACACCTGGCTCCTCTCCCACAGTAGAGCGGAGAGGAAGTGAAAAAGGGGGTCGTAGGGTCGTAAGGTCGTAAGGTCGTAAGGTCGTAGGGTCGTAAGGTCGTAAGGTCGTAGGGTCGTAGGGTCGTAGGGGAAGGGCCCCAGAGGGTCCCCCTTGGGTCCCTTTGGTCTCTTACGTCCCTTACGTCCCTCCATCGAGGGAACTTACGGGACCCAAGATGGACCCTCTGAGGCCCTTCCCCTACGACCCTACGACCCTACGACCCTACGACCCCCCTCAGGAGTCACCCTTGCGCCCTTTCCTCGAGGTCTGCCGTCTTTCGTTCCGGCGCCAGATGGCGTATCGTGCCGCCAATCTGTCCGGGCTGGCGACCAACCTCTTCTTTGGGCTGCTTCGGGCGGCGCTGCTGACCGCGCTCTACGGCACCCGCCACTCGGTCACGGGGGTCAGCCTGGCCGGGGCTATCACCTTCACCGGCCTCACTCAGGCCGTGATCGCGCTGCTCAGCATCTTCGGCTGGTGGGACGTGATGAACAGCGTCTACAGCGGCGAGGTGGGGGCAGACCTGCTCAAGCCCCTCGGCTACCTGCGCTACTGGATGGCCCGTGACCTGGGGCGCGCGCTCGCGGCCCTGCTGACGCGTGGCCTTACCATCATGGTGGCCTACTCCCTGATCTTCGGCATCACGCTTCCGAGGGGCTCAGGAGGCTGGTCTGCCCTGGCCGCCGCGCTCTCGCTGAGCTGGCTGGTCAGCTTCTCCTGGCGCTTCCTGGTGAACCTCGCCTCCTTCTGGACGCCCAACGCCCAGGGCATCGGCCGCGCGCTCTTCGCCACCTCCTGGTTCCTCTCCGGCTTCATCATGCCGCTCCGCTTCTTCCCAGACTGGTTCAACGCCTTCTGCCACCTGACGCCCTTCCCCGCGATGGTGAACACCGTCGTGGAGGTGTATCTAGGAGTGCTGAGCCCCTCGCAGCTCACGACGGCACTGGCCGTCCAGGCTCTCTGGGCCGCGGCGCTGCTCGGAGCGTCCCACCTGGCCCTTCACCGGGGGGTCCGCCGCCTCGTCATCCAGGGGGGATAGCCCCTTGGACCTTTACCGCCGCCTCCTGTCCGCGCAGATCCGCGGCCAGCTTCAGTACCCCGTGTCCTTCGCCCTGGACGTCATCTCCGTGCTGGCGAACACCGTGCTGTGGTTCTTCACGCTGGCGCTCCTGCTTCAGCGCTTCCGGAACGTCGCCGGATGGTCCTTGGGCGAGATCGCCTTCCTCTATAGCCTGATCGAGGTCTCCTTCGGCCTGTCCGACATGATCTTCAGCGGCTTCGATCCGGATGTCTTCGGCGAGCAGGTCCGGCGAGGCACACTAGACCAACTCCTGCTCCGGCCGGTGAGGATCACGCTGCAGGTCCTGGGCTCGCGCTTCCTGCTGAAGCGGTTGGGTCGCGTGGCGCAGGGGGTCGCCGTCTTCGCCCTGGCGCTGCACCTGGCCCACCCGCACTGGACCATCGCCAAGACGCTCTACCTGCCGGTGGTCCTGAGCAGCCTCGTATGCTTCTTTGGGGGGCTGTATCTGGTGGGCTCCACCATCACCTTCTGGACCGTTCAGTCCGTGGAGGCCGTCAACATCTTCACCTATGGCGGCAGTGAGCTGATGTCGTACCCCATGCCCATCTACCAGGACTGGATGCGCCGCACATTCACATACCTGATTCCGGCTGCCTTCCTGAGCTACTACCCGACGCTCTACTTCCTCGACCGTGCCGACCCACTGGGCCTGCCGGGCTGGACCTCCTTCCTTGCCCCCGTCGCCGGCTGCGGGGTCCTGTGCGCGGCCCTCCTCTTCTGGCGGCACGGCCTGCGCCACTACCAGGGGACCGGCTCGTGACGCCTCTGATCGAGGTGAAGGGGCTCAGCAAGCGCTTCCGCGTGAACCGCCGGGGCGCCGGGCTGTGGGGAACGCTGACCGGCGCCGTCAGCGGCGGCACCTGGGTGGAAGCCGTCCAGGATGTCTCCTTCCAGGTCGCTCGTGGGGAGCTGGTCGGCTACCTGGGCCCCAACGGCGCCGGCAAGTCCACCACGCTGAAGATGCTCACCGGCCTCCTGGTCCCCACCAGCGGGGAGGTCCGCGTGAACGGCTACGTGCCCTGGCGAGACCGGCAGAAGTACGTGGCCACCCTCGGAGCCGTCTTCGGGCAGCGGAGCACCCTGTGGTGGGACCTGCCCGTCATCGAATCGCTGGAGCTGCTGGAGCACATCTACCGCGTGCCCCGCGACCGCTTCAGGCGCAACTTGGAGGAGTTCCGGTCCCTCCTCGATCTGGATGCCTTCCTGGACACGCCCGTGCGCTCCCTGTCGCTGGGCCAGCGGATGCGGGCGGACCTGGCCGCCGCCCTGCTCCACGACCCCGAGCTCCTCTTCCTCGATGAGCCGACCATCGGCCTGGACGTAGTCGCGAAGGAGCGGATTCGCGGCTTCATCCGCCACGTGAACTCGGAGCGCGGAACCACAGTGGTCCTCACCACCCACGACCTTACGGACGTGCAGCGCCTCTGCGAGCGAGTGCTGATCTTGGACCACGGCAAGCTGCTCTACGACGGCTCCCTGGATGACCTCCAGGCCCGCTTCGGCGGCCACCGAGAGCTGGTGGTCGACTTCGCCGAGGAGTACACGCAGGTAAGCGTGGAGGGCGCCGAGCTGGTCTCCCACGAGGGCGTGCGCGCCACCTACCGCTTCGACGGCAACGCCGTCACCGCGTCCTGCCTCATCGCCCGCCTCTCGGACCGCTTCCGCCTGCAGGACCTCACCCTCCGAGAGCCCCAGATAGAGGACACCATCCGCCGGATCTACGAAGAGAGCTTGCTGGACAGATGAGGGCGGGTCGTAGGGTCGTAAGGTCATAGGGTCGTAGGGGAAGGGCCTCGGCACGGTCGGAGGTAAGCACCACTCCCTCGCCGGGGATGCCATCCCCGGCTGACGTAGAGGCGCCCCTCCGGGGCTGAGGCAGGCCGGCGTAAGCACACATGTGAGGGAGCACGGAGCGCGGGAAGCCCCGGAGGG
>DASXUI010000100.1:0-6589 GCA_036504955.1 Armatimonadota bacterium | reverse complement strand
TGTAGTGGGCATCGTCGAAAACGCGGGGCAACAGGCCCTGCGGTCCCTCGCGGCTGCCGCCTTGGTGGGGGAGCTGAAGGCGGACTCTACGGTCGTCACACGGCTGGACCGCGAGATGGAACAGCTTCTGGAGCCCCAGCTTCGAGAACTTGATCCCGGCGCGGGCTTCCTGGGCGAGGAGTACGGGTTCCGGGGTGCCTCACGAGAGCGCCTGTGGGTGGTCGATCCCATTGATGGAACGGCCAACCTGGTCCACGGGATTCCGATGTGGGGTATCGCCGTCGGCCTCCTGGAGGCGCAGGAGAGCGTGTTGGGCGTCTTCCACTTGCCCCTGCTGGGGGAGACCTTCGCCGCGGCCACCGGCCAGGGCGCCGTGCTGAACGGCGTGCCGTTGGCCCCCCAGGATATCGGTGAGCTCGCCTCCGAGGACACGCTTGTCGCGACGAGCCGCTCGCTGCGGCGAGTGGACTTCGTGCCCGTTCAGGGGCGGCTCCGGGCCCTGGGCAGCATCTGCGCGGAGCTCTGCTACGCGGCCGCTGGGCGGTTCGCCGGCTGTATCAGCATGGGCGACAAGCTGACGGACATGGTGGCGCCGGTGTGCGTGTGTCGGGAGGCCGGCCTGCGCCTGGAGTGGCTCTCCGGCGGCTCCTTCCACTTCGAGGGCATGGAGGAGCGCCTCGGCCACGATGCCCTCGTCGTAGCCCCCGAAGCCACGAACGCCTACCTCCGCGGAAACCTCTCGTTGCGATAGCCCCCACTGGGGCGAAACCGCGCGGTGGCCCATGGGAGGGGTTGGGGCGCAGGCATCTCGCCTGCGCGAGGGGCACCTGTCGCGGCGTCGTCGGTCTGGTGCCGGCCCGTCCCCCGTGGCGCGAGCATGATGCTCGCAGTCGGCGCGAGCGTCCCGCTTGCACTCGGCCGCAGGCAGAGCAGGGCCCTGCCCAACCTACCGCCCCGTTGAGCCACACCAGGCCTCCAACTCACGGCCGAGGCAGTTGGGGCGCAGGCGTCTCGCCTGCGCAACCTACAGCTACGTCCAGGCTGTGCTGGGGATACGCCGCAGGGGGCAGGCCACATCCAGAGGGCGCAGGCTGCCGCCAAGCCGCGCAGTCGGGACGCCTGCGCCCCAACTCCTCCCTTCGGTCTGGCTGCGGAGGGAAGGGCGACACGGCGCTCCCGGCAGAGGAGCCCCAGACGCACAAAAGCCCAACCACGGGCATCGTGGTTGGGCTCCTCTTGACTCAACAGGGGTATGGTACGCCCGGAGGGACTTGAACCCCCGACCTACAGGTCCGCAACCTGCCGCTCTATCCGCTGAGCTACGGGCGCACTACAAGGGTGAAGGCTGGCGGAGAGACCGGGATTCGAACCCGGGGTAGAAGTTTGAGCTCCTACACCCGCTTAGCAGGCGGGCGCCTTCAGCCGCTCGGCCATCTCTCCGTGCAGAGCCACTATACCATATCTCAGAGCGCGATAGCAACCTCAAGGGCGGGTCGTAGGGTCGTGAGGTCGTGGGGTCGTAGGGGCGGGCCTCAGACCGTTCACCTTTGGTCCCTTGGGTCCCTTGGGTCCCTTGGGTCTCTGAGGTCGCTTCAGCCAAGGGACGCAAGAGACCAAAGAGACCTAGGAAACCCAGGGTGTACCCTCCGAGGCCCCCCCTACGACCCTACGACCTCACCGCCCTACGACCCGCCTTCCAGCAACAGAGCGGTGGGTGCTAGAATAGGCCTGGTATGGTGAGCCTAGAGTGGCGGGACCTGGGGAAGGCCTACGGACGCCGGGTCCTGTTCCGCGACCTGGGGCAGCGGGTGGATCGTGGGCAGGTGCTGGTCATCACTGGCCCCAACGGCTCCGGCAAGAGCACACTGCTGCGCGTTCTGCTGGGTCTCACGCGCCCGTCGCGGGGACACGTGACCTACCACCTTAGGGGGGCTGAGTTGGCGCCCCTGCTGGCCCATCCCTACGTGGGGCTCGTCAGTCCCGACCTCTGCCTCTATGACGACCTCACGGCCGGGGAAAACCTGGCGTTCTTCGCCCGGGTGCGTGGGGTTCCGTCGGCGCCGGAGCGCGTGAAGGACCTACTGGATCGCATTGGGCTCTCCGCCCGGCGCGACGACCGCCTCGGCACCTACTCCAGCGGCATGAAGCAGCGCGTGAAGTACGCTTGCGCGCTCCTCCACCGTCCGCCGTTCCTCTTCCTCGACGAACCCACGGCCAACCTCGACGAGGAGGGGATCCGCCTGGTCGAGGAGCTGCTCGCGGAGCAGAGGAGGGATGGCCTGGCCATCATCGCGACCAACGAGCAGCGGGAGTACACCTATGGCGACACTCTCCTCCGGCTGGGCTGAGGGGGCCGTGGCGGTCCTGGCGAAGGAGCTTCGCACTGAGCTGCGAGGCAAGGTCGCCCTCAGTTCGCTGCTGCTCTTCTCCGTCACGACTCTCTCAGTTGTCAGCTTCACCCTGGCCGGCGTGGCGCCGGAGGCTCGCGTCTCGGCGAGCTTCCTCTGGGCCATCCTGCTCTTCGCCTCGCTCTCCGGCCTGTCCCGGGCCTTCGTGCGGGAGGAGGAGACGGGCACGGCCTTGGCGCTGAGGCTCTCCTCCCATCCGCAAGCAGTGTTTCTAGGCAAGCTGCTTTTCAACATGGCGCTGCTCGCGGTGCTTGAGGTCTTGGTGGCGGTGCTCTTCACCGCGATGCTCGGAGTTCGCGTGCCACACCCGGACATGCTTGTAGTTTTGCTGGTGGTCGGCAACGCCGCGGTGAGCCTGCCGACGACACTCACGGCCGCCATCGTGTCCAGGGCAAGCGCCACGGGAGCACTCTTCGGAGTGCTCTCCTTCCCGTTGCTTCTGCCCCCGCTCATCCTCCTGGCCAAGGGCTCGACCGTGGCTCTGGGTGCTCTGGCGAGCTGGCGGGAACTGATACCCGTGTTCCGCCTCTTGATCTCCTACACAGGAGCGCTCTTCGTTGTGGGATTGTTTCTGTTCGAGTACATCTGGAGGGAGGGATAGCGGCCATGGGGGTGAGCGTGTCACGGGGGGCGGTGGCGGCGAAAGCACAAGCCAGGGGAGTCAGGCTCTCCTGGTGGAAGCTCCTACTGCTGCCTCTGATGCTGGGCTCCATCGCGGCCGGCTTCCTGTGGGCGCCCAGGGTCGGTGGGCTCGGCGATGAGACCTACGTGATGTACTTCCACGTGCCCATGGCCTGGGTCGGCGGCCTGGCCTATCTCGTATCCGCCTTCTATGCTATCAAGTATCTGGCGAGGCGACGGCTTGCGGATGACACCCTGTCGGCCGCGAGCGCGGAGTTGGGCCTGCTCTTCACCTTCCTGGCGACTGTCACCGGCGCCTTGTGGGCGCGCTCCAAGTGGGGCGCCTACTGGAACTGGGACCCGAAGCAGACCTCCATCTTTCTGCTGATGCTGACCTACGGAGCCTACTTCATGCTGCGGTCCGCGGTACCGGACCCCGATCGCCGGGCCACCCTCAGCGCGGTCTACGCCCTGCTGGCCGCCGTCGCGGTGCCCTTCCTGATGCTCATCATCCCTCGCTTCGTGGTGGTCTCCGCCCTGCACCCCTCGCCGGTGGTGGACCGTGAAGTGAACCGAAAGATAGGGATGGTGCTGATGGGGTCCAACCTCGCCTTTACGGTCCTCTACGTCTGGATGCTCCAGCTTCGGGCGCGGCTGCAGTCCGTGGCGATTCGAAAGGAGTCGGTGCTGTGATGCTGCCTCTCTCCCAAGCGCTCTGGGTCGCCGCGCCTCCCATGATGCCCACCAGCGACACGCCCATTCACGGGTCCGTGCTCACTATGGTGGTGGCCGGGATCATCTTTCTCGGCCTGTTCCTGTACCTCGTCCGTCTCGACCGCCAGGTGCGGGACCTGGAGAAGCAATGAAGCTGCAGTTCCTAGCGGGAGCCGGCCTGGTGGCGGGCTTCGTGGTGTTCGGTATGGGCGCCTTCAAGACCTCACTGACCCCCTATGTCTCCTTCGCGGAGGCGCGCGCTTCCACGGGTGGCATCCAGGTCGCCGGGGCCGCCGTGAAGAAGGAAACGCGGTTCGACAGCGCCAGAGGCGAGCTGGTCTTTCCCATGGTGGAGAAGAAGACCGGCGAGCGCATCATGGTCGCTTACGAGGGCCCCAAGCCGGCGAGCTTCGACCAGGCGGACCAGGTAGTGGCCATCGGCCGCTACGAGGGCGGACAGGTTCGGGCAACCCGCCTCCTCGTGAAGTGTCCCAGCAAGTACAATAAGCTCGAGGCCAAGCCGGAGGTGCCCAGCGACAAGGCGGCCCTGTTCAAACGGGTGGCCGAGCGACGCTGATCTGACTGCAGGGCACTGGGCGAGGCCCTGCGTACTGCCCCGGCACACCCTGGTTGGCGGCGGGTACGCGGTGGATGCCCGCGGCGTGTGATGTTTGGTTGGCGCAAGTGTAAGCCTTCGAGGGCGCGGTAAGGAGCAGTACGGATGCCATCTGAAGACACCCTGCCTGTACTCTTCGAGGGCACGCTGCCCCTGTGGATAGGCTTCCTCAGCGCACTGGTGGCGGTGGCCGCCTACTTCGTGGCGAGCAGACGTGCACTCGCCGTGGAGCGGGTACCTGCCGGCAAGGGCAGGGGGAAGGCACCGGCCCTTGCGCCGGGCGAGGTCGATCCGGTGCTGATAGTGGCGCGGACGGCCTTCGTGCTGATGGCCGTGATGGCCTTCCTGGCCGCCGGCTACCTGATGTACCTGATCCTCTCGCATCGCTTTGACGTCTACTACGTCATCAAGGTCAGTGCCCGGCGACAGCTCCCCTTCTATCTCTTCGCCAGCTTCTGGGGCGACCAGCAGGGCAGCTTCTTCCTGTGGCTGCTGCACACCAGCATCATCGGCCTCATCCTGATGAAGGTGGCACGCAAGTACGAGCCGCAGGTGATGACCTTCATCTCCATGCTGCCGGCCTGCATCTTCTGGATCCTCATCCTCAAGAGCCCCTTCAAGGTAATGGCCCGCCCGTGGCCGGATGGTCAGGGCATGAGCCCGCTGCTCGAGAACCCGTGGATGACGATCCACCCGCCCATTCTGTTCCTGGGCTTCGCGCTGACCACGGTCTTGTACGCCTACGCCATGGCCGGTATGTGGCGGCGGGACTACGACGGGTGGGCGAAGCGAGTGATGCCCTGGGCGTGTCTGGGCTTCGCGGTCCTCGGCTGCGGCGTCTGCATGGGCGGGTACTGGGCCTATTCCACCCTGGGTTGGGGCGGCTTCTGGGGCTGGGACCCGGTGGAAAACTCCTCCCTGTTCCCGTGGATCGGCTGCACCATGCTGATGCACGCCCTGGTGGTTCAGCGGACCCGGGGCGCCTGGCACCGAACCACCGCGCTGCTGGCCACCGTGCCCTTCGTGTTCGTGCTCTACTCCACGTTCCTCACCCGAAGCGGCGTGCTGTCTCAGTTCTCAAACCACACCTTCGGCAACATTGGCATCATGGGTTGGCTGCTGGGTGGGATCATCGCCTTCGCGCTGCTGGGGCTGGCGATGTTCGCGGCTCGCTACAAGGACTTCCCCCGGAAGCCCGCCCAGGATGAGGGCTACACCCTGGAGACCGCCGTCTACTGGGGCGTGCTTCTGCTGGGCGTGTTCGGCGCAGTCGTGATCGTTGCTACCTCTTGGCCGGTGATCAGCGGCTGGGCGTCGTCTCTGCGAGAGCGGATGCCGTCGCTGGCCTTCCTTCCCTCCAAGGCCTTCAGCTTCCAGGCGGACTGGTACAACCGGATGACCACGCCCCTGGGCATCCTAATGGCTCTTGCCGCGGGCTCCATCACGCTGGTTCGGTGGGCACCGACGGGCGCCGCCGACGCATGGCGCAAGGCGCGCGGTCCTCTCGCCTTCGCCTTGGCTCTGGGGTTGGTCGTCTGGCTGGGCGGCTGGCGCAAGCCCTTCCCTCTGCTCCTGTTGATCACGGGCGCGTGGACGCTTGGCGCCAACGCGAGGATGCCTCTCCGCAAGCCGGCCAGCCTGGGCAAGTTCGGGTCCTACGTGGCGCACGCGGGTCTGGGCCTCATGCTGATCGGCATCGTCGGAAGCTCCGTCTACGACTCCAAGCAGCGGGTGACCCTGGTCCAGGGGCAGCCCCAGAAGGCTCTGGGCTACGACGTGGAGTTGGTCGGCGTGGTGCGCGAGGCGGGCCGGTTGAAGCAGCTCGCGGACATCCGGCTGCGACGCGGCAGCGAGGAGTTCGACGCCAAGCCCACCGTGCACCTGCACACGGCGTTGGGGCGCGACAGCCAGTGGATCACCTGGCCCTACATCAAGAAGTACTGGGACCGGGACATCTACGTGGCGCCGATTGAGGGCCTAGGTACCACCGACGACCTCGTGGCCCGCAGCGGCGAGGTGCCCACCGGTCGGCTGGTGAAGGACCAGGGCTACACGATCTTCGTCGATACCCACCCGGCCATGGTAAGCCGGGGCAGCGCCACCGCCGAGATGGCGTTCCGGGTGACCGTGCAGGGGGCCCAGGGCACCGATCTGCTGACCCCCACGGTGAAGACCGATATGGCGACCTTCGCGATGTCGCCCGGAAAGGCCGCGGTGACGCGCGACGGCC
>DASXUI010000099.1:0-4784 GCA_036504955.1 Armatimonadota bacterium | reverse complement strand
TGTTGAGTGGGAGGACACTGTACATGCTGGCTGCTCTTCGGGCGGGGCGGCCTCCCCAAGGCTTCGAGAGGTTCGCTTCCACCTTCCGGTTGTTGCCCTCTGGGGGCGCCCCAAACTGAACCATGAAGCGACTCCCCGTCACGGAACCAGGCACGTCACGCAGCCGCAAGTCCCTGAGCACTGACGCGGACTCATCACCAGGGCCGGCCCCAAGCTCCGCGTGCCCCCGGCGACAGGGGCGGTGCGGGCCCTTGCCGCTGCTTGCACGGCGGCTGCGCGTGGGGCACTGATCCTTGGGAGGCGCCCGAACCCGGAATCGTGACTCTGGCGGCTCCAAGGGCTCTGCCAACTGAGACAGCTCGACACCCCGGGGATGGCAGCGATGAGGCTTTCGGCGGAGCAGCGGCGCCGTATCTATGAGGAGGAGAAGGCTCGCCTGGAGCGTGAGGAGCGGCGTGCCGCTCTGCGCGGCCAGGGCCTGGAGGTGGTCGCCTACCCGTGGAGTCCGGACGAGGAGGTGACGCACGGCCACGGCCTGCTGGACCCCCAGGAGCCTCACCCAGCGCCCAGCAAGCTGGCTTGGAGCCCCAGGCGCATGGTGGAAACGCCGCTGCTGGTGGGCGCGTTGGTTGGGCTGGGGCTCTTCATCGGCAAGTCCGAGGAGCGCGGCCCCACGGCAAATCAGCTACGAATGGTCGCCCTCTCGCCGGCGGAGACCTCACCCGCGTTTGAGCAGGAGCCCTTCCTGGTCACCCAGCGCCGCCCAGGCCCCCTGCTTCTGGCGGATCGCCTCGCCAACGGCAGCAGGTCGCGCGTGGAGCGCCGCCTGGGCCGCTCCTTCCGACAGGTTCCCATCACCTGGAGCCCCGGTGAAATGCCCGGCGAGTGGCGGGACTACCGCCTGCACGACGGTTCCCTACTCACGGTCAGGTACCACAGCAACCGAGCCAAGCTCTTCGTACTCTATGTAGGCGGCGAGAACCGGGACGAGGACCGCGGCGCGGTGACCGCCGAAGAGGCCGTGCGGCTGATGGGCCTGGAGCCCGACACCCTGGCGCTGGCCCGAGCCAGCTCCGTCCCCATGACCAGCGGCGAGGCCCGCGTGATGGCCTGGCGCGGTGACCCCAGCGTCTCCCCCTTCAGCGAGGTACGTGCCCAGTCCATCGGCACCCACACCTGGACGATGGTGACGGCTGCTGTTGGCGCCCCGTAGGGGCGGGTCGTGGGGTCGTTGGGGAGGGCTGGGGAGGGCTGGGGAGGGTGACCATTGGTCTCTTACGTCTCTCTGCTGAAGGGACGTAAGGGACGTTAGGGACCAAAGGGCACCCTCTGAGGCTCTTCCCCTACGACCCTACGACCCTACGACCCGCGGTTAGGCGACGCCCTGGGAGGTTAGGTAGGGGCCTAGCTTCTGGTCCTCGCCGCGGATGTGGTTTGCGAGCCAGTCCTTGAGCATGTTCATCACCTGGATGGTGACGAAGGCGTTGCCGGACAGGACCTTCTGCTGGAGCTCCTTCACGGTGGCCACCAGGTCGTCGTGGATCCCCTTGTGCCGCTCGTATTCCCCGTAGGCGTGCGCCTTCATCAGGCGCTCCTCGTTGCCGAAGTGGACCAGGGTGTAGCCGACCAGCTCCTTGAGGGTCTTGGCGATCTGGTCGCCCCCTTTGCCCGTACGCATCGCCTCGTGAAGCTCGTTCATCAGGTCGATCAGCTTCTGGTGCTGCAGATCGATGCTGGGTACACCCACGCTCCAGTCACTGCTCCAAGTGAAGAGTGCCATTCATCCCCGTCCAAGCCCTGCGTGCGCGGCGTCATCGGCGCCTGGCGCGGGGGCGGCGGGAGGGCGGCACTGCGCGGATGGCGCCTCCCTGTGTACTGCCACCTGGTTGCCAGAGCATGCCATTCTGCTTGTCGGCGGGCGGGGCTGATGCTTGAGCCGAACGGTAAGGCCGGGCTTGTGGGGGATTGATCCACCGAGCGTACGGGCCTATACTGAGGGCGCGGAACTACCGCTAGGTGTTATCTTGATGCCGTTCGTTGGTTGGCTCTGGGCCCAGGCGGCCTGGCGCTGAGCCGAGGGATTGGAGGCGTTCCGGAGGGACGCATGACGCGCAGGCCCCTGTTCTGGCCGGTGGTCGCCTTTGCTCTGGGGTGCTGGGTCGCACAAATGGCGGCGCCCGGGTGGCTGGCGGGCCTGCTGCTCCTTTGCGCGGCGGGGGTGGTGGGGCTGGGCGCTGGAGACCGGGGCCGAGCCCTGGCCGCCGTGGCGCTCCTGGCCTGGGGGTACTGCCTGGCCGGTTGGAGGGCCACGCCCGCGGACACGGCCCTGACGCGTTTGGTCTCCCGCCAACCACTCTCTATGGAGCTGCTCGTCTGCTCCGATCCCGAGGCGTATCCTGACCGGACCACCTTTCGGGCGCGGGTGGAGCGCCTGGCTCGATGGGGCGAGGCCCACCGGCCGGGGGAGGTGACGCGTGTCAGCCTGTACGGGCCCGCCGCCGGGGTCGCGCCACTGTACGGGGATCGGCTGCGCCTTCAGGGGCGGCTGTCGCTGCCCGCTGGGCCCCGGAACCCTGGGGCGCCGGTGCAGAGGAGCACGCTGGGGCGCCAGGGCATGGCGACGCAGGTGCGCGTGTACCGTCGGGAGGGGATCGAGCGCGTGGGGACGGCGCCCCCCAGCGCCCTGGTGGCCTGGGTACTGGCGGGCCGGGACCGCCTGAGGGACGGGCTGCGCCGCAGCCTGCCGCCCACCTCCGCTGGGCTGGCGGAGGCGCTGGTCTTCTCCAGCGTGCCGGCCCTGGACGCGGAGCGCCTGGAGGAGTTCCGGCGAACCGGCACGATCCACCTGCTGAGCACCTCGGGGGTCCACCTCACGTGCCTCACGCTGACCCTCTGCTGGCTGATGGGCCGCTCGCGCCGCCGGCACCGCAGGGCGTCTGCCTGCCTGCTGATCGCCTTCCTTGTCTGCTACTGCGTGGCGGCGGGAGCAAGGCCGGCGGTGCTGCGCGCCACCGTGATGGGCGTTCTCTTCGCGGCGGGGCCGCTGGCGGACCGCGACTGCGACATCGCCAACAGCTTCCTGGCGGCCCTACTGGTGCTGCTGCATCTCAATCCGGCAGACCTGTTCGACCTTGGGTTCCAGCTCTCGGGGGTCGCGGTGGCCGGTTTGCTGCTACTCGGGGGCGCCGCCTACGCCTGGGCGGGGTCCCGGCTGGCGCCCCGTGCCGGAGCGCTGCCGAAGGCTCTGGACTGGTCCCTGCGGGGGCTTGGGGTGGGGCTGGCGGCGGAGGCCGGTATCGCGCCACTGGTTGCCTACTACTTCGGGATGGTCTCCCCCATCGCGCCGCTGGCGAACCTGGTGGTGGTACCGATCACCCTGCCCCTGGTCGGCCTCTCGCTGCTGCACGCGTTGTTGGCGACGTTCTGGCTACCGCTCTCGTGGATCACCGGGCTGCTGGTGCAGGGGCTGTGCTTCTGGGTTCTGCTGCTGGTGCGGTTGTTCGCCTCCCTCCCCCTCGCCTGCCTCGACTGCGCGCCTCCGCCGGCGGTCCTGCTGGGGCTCTTCTACCTGGGGCTTCTGTTGGTGTCCAGGCCCTGGCGGCTGGCCTGCGAGACCTGACTCGCGTAGGGTGCAAGCGGGCGGCAGCGCCCATCGGGCGCGCGATATGGAACACTGGGACATGATAGATGAGCACAAGCGCTTGGCTCTGGGTAGGCGGTTGAGCCTCGGCGCCAGCCCGGAGCCCAGGCGGTCGCGTCTACCACGCGGCGGGGTCGCGGCCTTCGCCGCGCTGGCCCTGGCGTTGGTCGCGTCTTTGGCCGCGCCGAGGTGGCCTCGGGAGTCGACTCTAACCTTCCTGGACGTGGGACAGGGGGACTGTATCCTGCTGCGAACGGCCTCGGGCCACGCGGTGCTGCTCGACGGCGGGGGCCGCTCGGAGGCATCGCGGGCAGCGGGCCCGGACCCAATCGGGGAAGCGGTGGTCGTGCCCGCGCTGCGAACGCTGGGCGTCCGGCGTCTGGATGCCGTGGTGCTCACCCATCCGCACCAGGACCACGCCGGTGGACTTGCCGCCGTGCTGCGCCGCCTGCCGGCGGGACTGCTGCTGGAGCCGGAGACTGCCGGCGAGACCTGCGCGGGGTTCCGGGAGCTGGTGGCGGCGGCCCGAGAGCGCGGGGTGCCGCGCCGGGTGATCCACCGAGGGGCCAAGCTGAATCTGGACGGAAGCGCAAGGCTGGAGTTCCTGGGCCCGGCCCCAGGCGGCGGCGAGGCGGAGGGGAACAACGGCTCAGTAGTGGCCCTGTACAGGGAGGGACCCAGGTCGGCACTGCTGATGGGGGACTGCGAGGCAGAGGGGGAGAGGACGCTGCCGCATCCCCTGCCGCACGTGGACCTGCTGAAGGTGGCCCACCACGGAAGCCGGGCGGGCACGACGGCGGAGCTGCTCTCGGAGGTTCACCCCCAAGTGGCTGTTATCTCCTGCGGAGCGGGGAACCCCTTCGGCCATCCCGACCTGGGGACGCTGAGGAGGCTTCGCGAAGCCGGATCCACGGTGTACCGTACTGACCTCAGCGGCGCGGTGACGGTCACCCTGGGGAAAGAGAGGATCACCGTCAGCACGCAGCGGGAGGCGGCCCGGGGGTGAGGCCGTGGACGTGTCCCCAGGAGCGGGCCCCGGAGCGCGCACTGCGCTCCGAGACCCGACGGACGGCACTGGGGGGCCCTCCGCCTCCCTGGGGTATCGCTCTGCTGCTCGTGGTCGAGTTTGCCTGCCCCACTCACG
>DASXUI010000098.1:0-19818 GCA_036504955.1 Armatimonadota bacterium | reverse complement strand
AGTGCCCTTGATGGCGTCCTGAGCGCCGCAGATGTCGAAGGCCATCTTCCAATCGTCAAGGGTGTAGTCGATGCAGGTGATCTTGGAAGCCCCTGCCCTCTCGCAGAGCTGAACTACCCGCCGAAGGACGTCCGGATGAGTCGCTGCCGCCTGTTCGGGGGTGCGCATCCAGCCCATGTTGGGGCTGAGCACCACGCGGTCGCCCTTCTTCACAAAGCGCTCGATGCAACCGAACTCGTTGATGGCGCGCTCGGTGATGGCTCCGTAGTCCTTCGGAGTGCCCTCGACCACGACCAGGTCCGACATACCCCCCGGCTTGGCCAGCGGCCGAAGGCGAGGCGTCTCGATCGCGTTCTGGTCCACGAAGGTGAGCCCGTAGATGCCGCCCAGAAGCGCTGCGCCTCCGGTAATCTCGAGGAACCGGCGCCGGGAAACGTTCTTGCCCTGATCTGCCATGACCACACCTCTGAGGGGCCGATCCCCGGCCCAAACCGGCCGGGGAGTCCGGCCCATGGTTGGCGGCCAGACCCCCCGGAAGGAGCACTACTCTCGGCTTCTCAGAAACCTGACCTTACTTTAGCTTCGCCAGTGCTTGTCTGACAAGAGCTTGAGCGCTAGCAGCGTCCCGGCAGTGGTGGGCACCGACCACGAACTTGCCCTTCTGCGCCGCCACCACGTTCTTGGCGTACTTGTCTTGAACCTGGAAGGCCTGGTCGCCCAGCCCCTTCACGGGTGCTAGACCTCGGCCGGACCGCTCATATCCCTGGTAGGCTGCCAGCGCCGCCTTCGCGCCCGCCGGACTGGGGTACTGGGCGATGAACAGCTCCGCGCCCATGCCGGACTTGGGGTACTTGGCAGTCACCGCGTTGCTGAGGGCCCGCTGCCCCGCCACGTTGGTGCGCACGTACTTCTCACTGCGCGGCTGGCGGCCGGGCGGAAGCGACTTCACCACCGCCGGAATCGCGCTGGCGCCAGGAATCTTGGCCGCGGTCGCACGGGCGAAGGCCTGCTGAGCCGCCTTGCTGGCCGGGTCCACCTTGATGATGGTGGTGCGTACCACGTAGCGGCCCTTCCAGAAGTTTAGGCCGCTGGGTTGGATCTGGACGCCCTCCGTCCCGATGGCGATTGGCTGGCCACTCAGGCGGTCGCTGCTGAAGAGCCCGAAGGCGTTGAGGGGGTCCTTCATGTCGTAGACGTCGATGGTCAGGACCTGCCTCGCGGCCTTGACCGGGGTGTACTCGGCGTGAGCACAGGTCTGGAAGGTGTAGGCCATGATCGCCTCGGCCTCGCCATCCACGAGGTTGTAGAGGTTGGCGGTGTTGTACAGCTTCACCTGCCCCATCTGCTTCCAACCCTGCACCGCGGAGGCGGGAGGCAGAACGCTCTGCGGACCCGCCGCGCTGGCCCTGCCCGCTGCCCAGCCTCCGGCCAGGAGCAGGCCCAGAAGCGTCAGCGCCCTACCAGTACGTCTTCTCGTAAACAGCATACGTGAGCTCCCTTTGTAGACTCAGTAGACCAGGGATACCGTCCGCCCAGCGAAGGGCACACAGATAGGAGTCCCGAGAGGCCCGGCGGGATCCCTTCGGTTGGGCCGCTATGCCGGCCGCGCTCAGCCGGTGAGCCGCCAGTCGTAGACGGGCTGGAGCCCCTGGTCCAGGAGGCGTTGGGTGTAAAGCTTCGAGTTGAAGGAGTGGACGGGGAACTGGTAGCCCCGCTCCTCGTGCGCATAGCCGCCGGGGATGGTTGAGCAGTCCATCGTGAAGAGGACCCCTCCCCCGGCCGCCGCGCGCGTGCATAGCTCCCAGGACTCGCGCGTGTTGATCCACGGCAGGCACTCCGGCAGCGCGAGGCTGTGAATGGCGATCGCCAGGAGAAACTCTGGGTCAGTGGGAAGGTTCGGACTTGTCTGAAGCTCCGCTCCTTGGGCCGGTTTGAGCCTCGGGGTGCCAAGGATGGCGGGTGACGAACCCGCCTCGTCACGCAGGTACAGGCCGTGAGCGATCAGGCTCATCCAGTCTCGACGCCAGGGGGAGAGACCGGACAGGATGCCGTGCCCGACGCAGGACAACCCGCCTTCCAACATCCGGTCGAAGGCGTCTACGCGGTAGGCGAAGCGGCCCTTCTTGTGTCGGGCCGAGTGCAGCCTTGTATAGGTTCCCGGGTCGTACGTCTCCTGCCACAGCACGGAGAAGCCAAGACCGGCCTCCACGAAGCGGGCGTAGTCCTCTACGTCGAAGGGCTCGGCGCTGAGGCCAACCTGCCCGCCGCCCACCTCGTCGAGGAGTGACTTCACCAGGGCGATATGCTCGCAGATCTGCGGAACCCGGACCTTGGGGTCCGTGGCATAGACGAGTTCGACGGCCCGGAGCCCTCTCTCGTGGATGAGGAAGCGCGCCTCTCCCTCCAGCTCCTCCGCGCTGAGTCGCAGGCGAGCCACATGCTCCCCACGGTTGGCGGCTCGGTAGTTGCAGTAGAGGCAGTTCTCCTGGCAGATACTGGTGGCGTAGAGCGGGGAGACGGTAAGGACCTGGCCGCGCAGAGAGGGTCGCCTGCGCTGCCTGCCCGCCTCCAACAACTGCTCGAAGGCTTCGGGCTGGGATTCGGTGTCGAGATGCAGCAGTCGCCACATCTGACCGGGTTCGAGCCGCGTCTCAGACTGAGCCGCGGACAGCAGCTCCTTCAGCTCCACGGAGTCCGGCGGGCGCTGTGGTGCCGCGTCCAACCGCTGGTGCAGCTCCGGGAGCCTATCGCTGAACATCAGAAGGTCACCTCCAGACACATCATCTGGCCGGGCACCAGGGATGGGCGCCCGGCCCTTGGCTCACCTACATCAGGTGCATCGGCATCAGCACGTAGGTGAAGCCGTCCGTCTCGGTGGGACGGAACACGCCGGGCGACAGCGGCGCGGTCATCTCGATGTCCACGCCCTCGCTGCTCACCACGGCAAGAAAATCGTTGAGGAAGCGAGCGTTGAAGGCGATCTCGATGTCCTCGCCCTCTCGTACCACCTCCACCTGCTCGTGGCCGCGCCCGTACTTCCCGCTCTCCGCCTTAAGGTGAAGCTGATCGCCCTGAAGCTGCAGGATGAGCCGCTGGTTCTCCTCGGCCAGTATCATGCACCGGCGCGAGGCCGCGTGAAGCTCCGGGGCGGGCGCCGTCACCTTCTTGGTGTACTCCTTCGGGATCACCCGCTCGAAGTTGGGGAACTGCCCCTCAATGAGTCGGGAGACGATCGAGACCGTTGGCAGCCGGAACAGAACCTGGTTGGGAGTCACGGAGACCTCCATCACCTGGTCGTCGGCCAGCACTCGCGCGACCTCATTCAGCGCCCGGGCGGGCACGATGCAGTTGATCTCGCCTCGAAGAGGCGCCTCCAGCTCCACGCGCCTCACTACCAGGCGGCTGCCGTCGGTCGCCGCGAACTTGAGCGAAGACTCCGAGCCCAGCACGTTGATGCCGGTTAGCTGCGGCCGAGACGCATCGTCGCTGACCGCGAAGGTGGTGTGACGGACCAGCGTCTTGAGCGTGGCGCCCGTGACAGAGAGCCCCACCTCGCTGCTGATGTGAGGCAGCGGCGGGAACTCTTCGGCGGGGAGACCCAGGAGCTCGTACTGGCTGGAGCGGCACTTGAGGAACACCTTGCCGTCAGGCTGCGACTCCAACTCGATGTCGGAGTCCGGGAGCGAGCCGACGATGTCCTGGAAGACGCGGGCCACGACGGTGCACTGGCCCTCCTCAATCACTTGAGCGCCGATCTGCTTCTCGACCTGAAGCTCGTAGTCGGCCCCCGCCAGCTTCAGGCTCCCGTCCTCGGCGGTGATGAGGAAATGAGATTGGATGGGCAGCGCGGTCCTACCTGGAACGGCCCGACCCGCCACGGATACAGCCTCAGCCAAAGCCTTTCGCTCGCACAGGACCTTCAACGCCGCCACCCTCCCTTGCCCGACCGACGGGCGCTCCCTGGCTCTACGAGCGGGGCCCGCCAGGGACCCAGCCCGCCGCCGCCGCCGCCACAAGCGCCTCCCGCTGGACCTCACGAAGGGCCTGCCCGGAGGCTTCCGCGACCTGCTTACAGTCCTCATATTCGGGCTTCACCGTCACGATCCCGCCCTGCTCATCTCTACCAACCTTGAGGCGTACCAGCCCCCAGGGCGTGCCGACCTCGTGCCACTCCCGCTCCAGGCATCTCCGTCGCCACTCCGAGGAGCGAAGCCCGAAGGTGGAGGTCTCACGGAAGATGACGTCGGTCAGCTCCCCCTCGCTTTCAACAGGGCAGAGGACGCGAAGGAGAGTGGCGGGCCGGGCCTTCTTCATCACCAGCGGGGAAAACGTCACGTCCAGGGCCCCGGCGGCGAAGAGGCGCTCCATCACGAAGGGGAACACCTCCGGGCTGAGGTCATCGACGTTTGCCTCCAGGACTCTCACAACGTCGGGTGGCGCATCTGCCTTGTCCGCGGAGTCGCCCAGCACCAGCCGCAGGAGGTTGGGCCTGTCGCCGAACTCCTTCTTGCCGGCGCCGTAGGCAACTGTATCGACGGTCATGGGCGGGCGTGGGCCGAAGCCGGAGCAGAGGACCCTAAGAAGCACGGCCCCCGTGGGCGTGGTTAGCTCCCCCTTCACGTCACTGGGAGCCAGAGGGACGCCTTTCAGCAGCTCGGCGGTCGCGGGCGCAGGGATCGGCATCATCCCGTGGGCGCAGCGCACGAAGCCGTTGCCGGTGGGCACGTCCGAGGCGCGACAGTCCTCAACCCCCAGCAGCTCGAAGCCCAGCACGGCTCCAACGATGTCGATAATGCAGTCCAGCGCGCCCACCTCGTGGAAGTGGATCTCCTCCACGCCGCAGCCGTGAACGTAAGCCTCCGCTTCCGCCAGAAGTCGGAAGGCTTGGAGGCTGAGCTCCCGCACCCGCTCCGGCAGGTCCGCTTCCCGCAGAATGGCCGTAATCTCGGCCAACCCCCGAGTCGGCTGCCCGCCGTGGCGGCGCTCGCCGCCGGAGGGAGCGTGCTCAGGGTGGTGATGGGCGTGCCCGTGGCCGTGGTCGTCGTGAGGATGCGCGTGCCCAGCCGCCATGGCGTCGGGCGGAGCGTCGACCGGCCTTCCATCGTCGGAGACCACCGTGACGTCCGTCCCGGCGATGCCTTGTCGGACCACCCTCTCCGCGTGCAGGTCCCACCCAGGGACTTTGAGGCCCTCCAGGCCGCGGCGGAGGTCGTCCAGAGGAACGCCGGCGTCGATCAGGGCGCCCAGGAGCATGTCACCGCTGATGCCGTTGAAGCAGTCCAGGTAGGCGATCCTCATGGGCGGTGAGTGAGGATGATGTGGGCGTAGTAGCCCGCTCCGAAGCCGTTGTCGATGTTCACGGTCGCCACTCCGGAGGCGCAGGTGTTCAGCATGGTCAGCAGTGCGGCTAGGCCGCCGAAGCTGGCCCCATAGCCCACGCTGGTGGGCAGCGCGATCACCGGCGCGCTGACAAGGCCGCCCACTACGCTGGCGAGGGCCCCCTCCATCCCAGCGGCCACGATGACGGCGCTGGCGGCGTAAAGCTGCTGCGTGCGGCTCAGGAGGCGGTGGATCCCCGCGACGCCCACGTCGTAGAGGCGCTCAACGCGGCTTCCCAGGGCCTCGGCAGTCACGGCGGCCTCTTCGGCCACGGGGAGGTCCGCCGTTCCGGCGGAGACGACCAAGACGAAAGGCTCCTCCGGATCGGGCACCCGGTGCCGCACGCCCACCTCCACGATTCGGGCCATCTCGTGGTAGGTCAGCGGCTCACCGGCCGCCAGCAGAGCCTGGTGGACCTCCTGGGAGGCGCGGGTGGCAAGAACGTGCCCGTTCTGCTCCCGCAGGCGCCGCACGATCTCCACGATGTGCGGCAGCGCCTTACCTTGGCAGAAGACCACCTCCGGCACCCCAGTCCTCAGACCACGGTGGTGGTCCAGGTTCGCGAAACCCAGATCCTCGAAGGGGAGACTCTTGAGCGAGGCCATTGCCTCGTCCGGTGTGACCTGCCCCGCCTTTACCCCCTCCAGAAGCTCGCGCAGTCGATCAGCCTGCATGCCGCCGCCGCTTCAGGACTCCGCTGTCACTCTGACCGCCTGTCGCCATGGTTGACCTCTTTGTCAATCGTTGTAAGTACGGGCTGCTTGGCCCGCAAGGCCCTGACGAGGCGCCCCCAAGCCATCTCCTGTGCCCAGAGTGCCGTGACGGCCGTGACCAGACCTGTCAGCCATTAGGCTTCGACTATGCCGCCGCCAGGCTGACGCGGCCCGCCCACGGGTTGGCGATGGTTGGCGCGTCGCCGCAAAGCGGGCACTTTGGGTCCCTGCCGACCGCAAGGTCGCGGACCCGGACAGCCAGAAGATCCACCAGGAGCAATCGACCGACCAGCGTGGTGCCTAGCCCCAGCAGCAGCTTCAGCGTCTCCGTAGCCTGGAGCGTGCCCAGCACGCCCGGCAAGACTCCGAACACACCCGCCTCATTGCACCCGCAGGCAGCCCCAGGCTGGGGCATCTCCGGGAAGAGGCACCGATAGCAGGGGCCGCCGGACGCCGTGTCGAGGATGGTTGCCTGCCCCTGGAACTGGTGAATGCTGGCGTCCACCACCGGCTTGCGCGCGAAGTGCGCCACGTCGTTCAGGAGGTACCTCGCGCTGAAGCTATCCGTACACTGCAGCAACACATCGTAGTCCCGCACTATGTCCCAGGCGTTTTCCAGGCTCAGGTGACTGTCATGGATGGTCACCTCCACTTCGGGGTTGAGCGCCTTGAGCCGCTCCTGGGCCACCTCAACTTTGGGCCTCCCCACGTCCGCGTCAGCGAACAGGACCTGCCGCTGAAGGTTCGTGAGGTCCACCCGGTCGCCGTCGACGATCCCCAGGTGCCCCACCCCGGCCGCGGCAAGGTACAGGGCGGACGGACAGCCCAGCCCTCCGGCGCCGACGATCAGAACCCGGGAGTCCAGGAGCTTCGCCTGCCCCTCGGGGCCAACGCCCGGCAGAGGGAAGTGACGGCTGTACCGCTGCCTCTGGCCGGCCGACAGCGCCTTCTCGGCGACTACGGGGTAGCCCGCCTCCTTCCAGGCGCGGATCCCGCCGGTCAGCGACTCCACTCGTGAGTAGCCAAGGGTCCGGAGCGAGAGGCCGGCTAGCAGCGAACGACTGCCGGCGGCGCAATAGAGAAGCACTGGCCTCTCAACATCCGCGCACAGGTCCCCGATCCCGAACTCCAGCATCCCACGCGTCAGGTGATGCGCACCCTCGAGGTGCCCTTCACGCCACTCGTCATCGTCCCGAACATCGATGACGAGGGTCGCTCCATCGCCAAGACGTTCTCTAGCTTCGCCCGCGGAGACTTCGGGCACCTGAGCCCTAGCCTCCTCCAGGAGGTCGTTCCGACTCCTCGCCATGAGCACACCATCCAACTGCTGAATCCGGCCTGGTCGCGAACGCGCACTCGGGGGCCGCGCGCAAGCTCTGCCGCGGGGGCCGTGGCCGTGCACCTCAGCGGAGCAGGGAGGCCTCGGGGCAGGGGCTAGCACCGGTGGAGGCGCAACCTACCCAGCGCCACCGGTGATCTACTGGTGGCCTATCGAAGCGTGGGCACTTGCTGGCCCTCGACCCTCCGCTATTCTAGCGAAGCGACGACGCGCGCAGCAATTGGAAGGGAGGGCAGCCGTTGGATCCCAGTAGCTATCACAGCCTCCAAGGCATGGCGCTGAAGCTGCTTGCGGCGCTCATTCTGGGTGCCTTGATAGGTATCGAGAGGGAGCGACACGACCGGCCCGCCGGCCTGCGCACCCACATCCTCGTCTGCCTCGCCTCGACCCTGCTGACCCTGATCTCCGAGTCCTACGGAACGGGCGGCGAGAGGTCCCGTATCTCGGCCCAGATCGTCAGCGGCATCGGTTTCCTGGGGGCCGGCACCATCATGCGCCACGGGAACGTGGTCCGAGGGCTCACCACTGCCGCCAGCCTCTGGGCCGTGGCAGGCATCGGCATCGCCGTCGCGCGCGGGGGCGTCTTTCTGGCGCTCGCGGTAGTGGCAACAGCCTTGAGCTACCTGACCCTAGCGCTGCTGAACCGACTGGAGACCCGACTGAAGGGCCGTCGCAGAGAGCAGGAGCTCATGCTGCAGTACCAAACCCAGCCCGGAAGGATGGACGAGCTGCTTCAGACGGTCGACAGCCCAGACAGCAGGGTGCTGAGCTACCGCCGTGAATCCGCGGGCGTGCCCAGCGTTGAGCAAGCCTCAATCTCACTCGAGATGGGCAACCCCGCCCGGAGAAAGGACCTGCTCCACGCCCTCTCCCGGCTTGACTGGGTCCTGCAAGTGGAGTGGATGTGAAGCAAGGGTCGTAGGGTCGTGGGGTCGCAGGGAGGGGCCTCAGAGAACTAGCTTTGGTCCCTTGGGTCCCTTTCGTCCCTTCAACAGAGAGACCCAGGAGACCACGGAACTCCCTCTGAGGCCCCTCCCTACGACCCCACGACCCTACGACCCTACGACCCGCAGTCAGGCAACCTTGAAGGAGAGGTCCGACGCCTTGTCGGTGGCCTCCCAGGGGAAGCCGGGCTTGCCGAAGTGACCATTCAGGGCCGTCTGGCGGTAGATGGGCCGCTGGAGGTCAAGCAGCTTGATGATGGCGCCCGGAGTCAGGGGGAAGACCTCCTTGACGGCCTTCAGCAGCTTCTCGTCAGAGACACGACCGGTGCCGAAGGTATCTACACGTACCGACATGGGGTCGGCCTTACCGATGGCGTAGGCGAGCTGGATCTCGCAGCGCTCCGCTAGCTCCGCCGCCACAACGTTCTTGGCGATGTAGCGGGTCAGGTACGAAGCAGAGCGGTCCACCTTGGTGGGGTCCTTGCCGCTGAAGGCGCCGCCGCCATGCCGGGCCATGCCACCGTAGGTGTCCACGATGATCTTGCGGCCGGTCACACCAGTGTCGCCCTCGGGACCGCCCACGATGAACACCCCCGTGCCGTTAACCACCAGATACAGGTCGTCGTCTACAAAGTCGGGATACTCGGCAAGGACCGGCTTCACGACCTCCGCGTCCACGATCTCGCGCACCTGGCCCAGGCTCATGCCCTCGTCGTGCTGAGTGGCGATGACCACCGCCGCGATGCGCTTCGGGAGCCCCTTCTCGTAGCCAACGGTAACCTGGGACTTGCCGTCGGGACGGAGGCCAAGCTCGGGCTTCGCGCGCCGTACAGAGGCCAGCTTTGCCGTGAGCGCGTGGGCGACGGTGATGGGGAGCGGCATCAGCTCCGGAGTTTCCCGGCAGGCGTAGCCAAACATCATGCCCTGGTCGCCGGCGCCACCATCATCGACGCCGACCGCGATGTCGCTGGACTGCCCATGCAGACGAACGTCCACCTTGCAGCTAGTGCAGTTGAAGCCAAGCTGGTCGGCGGTGTAGCCGCAGTCGCGGACTACGTCTCGCAGGACCTTCTCCACCGCCTCGGCGCTGGGTACGGGGGTCACCTCGCCCGCGACCACCGCGAAGCCGTGGCCCAGCAGAGTCTCTACCGCCACCCGCGCCTTGGGCGTCTGAGTAAGCACGAGGTCAAGCACGGCGTCGCTAACGGCGTCCGCGAGTTTGTCTGGATGGCCTTCAGTCACCGACTCCGAGCTGAAGAGGTCAAGGTCTGCCATACTGTGGGTCCTCCTGATGGTGCGCGGTAGGCCGCGCCAAGTTTGCATGTGCACGGATACCCCGGAGCCGGAGGCCCTGAGGGCCACGGACAAACGAAGATGCCGGCTTCGGGTGCAGCCAGGGAACCGCTGCGGGCACACCCAAGGGTGGACTGCGGAGCAGAGCGGGCTTGACTAGCAGAGGCATCGTCGCCGCTCTGCGAAACAGCGCGGGAGGGCTCTGAGCTCAGCGAGGAGCTCGGTGGAATCCAGAGAGGCCATGTGGCTGTTCCCTATCTTCCAGACTGTTTCGTCTGTCCGAAGTTCGCACCTTATCTCGCGTGGCGAGACAGGTTGTGGGGAGCTGTTACCGGGTCGGTCCCTTGCTCCACTCTTGATAGGTGTTCCCTTGTCTTCACCATTGTAGTGAGCCCCTCAAGGGGGTGTCAAACCCGGAAGGCCAACCTCCGGATGCAACATGCGACCTTCCGTATGCTGGTCCGCTGCTCAGACTGGGCTGATGTAGGTGGGGCGTGCTAGCGACTTGTGGCCGCCTGGACCCCACGACGCGCGCGGCGCTTGTGTCTCATAGTGAGCCTGGCCACCCACTGGCGGCCCCTGAGAGCGAGGTTCGGAAATGTCTCTGCTTTACTGAGCGGACGCTGGCCCTCACGTACAGACCGCGCCGTTGACACGGCAGGGGGCCGTTGCTAGAATTACCCTGACTTGGTGCGCGTGTTCCAGTGTGGTCGGCTGTGCCCCGCGTCCGCGAAGGAGCCGTCGCCCCTCCGCTGGTGGTTGGTTTCTTTGGGCGGCAGCCAAGTGCCGTGCAACACCGGCGGCTCGGACCCAAAGCCGCAGGAAACTTGCGGCGCCGGTCGGCGCGGCCCTTACCTGGGCCCCCGGTCGTCGCATTGCGGCATGTCCTGAGGTCCTCCCCAGCGCGGCAGTCCCTCGGCCGCCAAGGACCCCACCATCAGCCACGTGCAGCGATGCCTATCTGTTGTGCAGCAAGTCTAGGCTCGGAGGACCCGGTGGACGTCTCTCGCCCTCCCGTCCCCGGAGCACGCCTCACGTCTCTTTACTCCCTCTGAGCAGAAGGAGATCTCCCCATGAAGTCTTCGGCTCCCAGGACGCCCCTTGGGCGCGCGCTGGCCGTCGTTTCGTCGCTTGCGCTCCTGGCATTGGCCTCCAGCTCCTTCGCCGCTGGGAACACCGCCACCCCCGATTTCTGCGCCATCCCGCCCGCTGGCGCCTTCACGCCAGGGGCCAGCCAACAGGCGTGGGTCGGCCTGCATGACCGGCTGACCGATACCGGCAAGATTGCTGCGCGGCGGAACGAGGTCAGGAACTCGCTCTTCTCCGGTCGCAAGGCACCCTTGAAGCTCGTGGCGCGTGACTTCCACGGCAAGTTCAGGGTCCTGGTACTCCCTGTTCAGTTCACCGACATCGCGGCCACAACCACTATTAGCGAAGTGAACACCTTGCTCTTCAGCAAGGCTGGCGCGGCCAAGAGCCTACGTGACTACTTCCTTGAGAACTCCTATGGCAAGGTAGACCTCGACGGTCAGGTTGTGACCGATCCACAGAGCGCCACAGGCTACCTACGGCTCCCACACCCTTACAACTACTACTCCGGTGACAGCTTCGGCCTGGGCACTCCGCCCAACAACGCCACCCAGATGGTCCAGGATGCGCTCGCTGCCGCGATCAGGGCCAACCCAAACCTTGACTGGCGAGCTTTCGACTCCGACGCCGACGGGGTGATCGATTTCCTGGCGGTGGTCCATGCCGGCCAGGGGGCCGAGGGAACCGGTGATCCCCAGACCATCTGGTCCCACTGGACCAGGCTCCCGGAGAACACTATCAGCCGAAGCAACATGGGCACTGGGGCGGACGCTCAGATTACGCTGAAGCGTCTGGGCGCTCCCTATGACACCATCAGAGTGCGGGGCGGAGCCGGGGCGGAGTACTCAATTAGCGCCACATCCTATGTGACCGTCAGCGAGGACCCGAGCTTCAGTACCCTTGCCCATGAGCTGGGTCACGCCATGGGGCTCCCAGACCTGTATGGAGCCAATTCATCGCACGTGGGCCCTGGCTACTGGTCGCTGATGGCCGCCGGCGGCTCGCTGGAGTTGCCGGCCCACCTTGACTCCTGGAGTAAGATGAAACTCGGGTGGCTAACCCCGGTGACGGTATCCTCCACCACCACGGGCATATCCCTTCCCTCCATGGAGCGCTCCCCGGCGGCCCTCAAAGTGCCCGCCGACCCCCTTAGGCCCGAAGAGTACTTTCTGATCGAGAACCGCAACAACGGCGACTTCGATGCGGACAGCTTTGACGCCTATCTGCCCAACTCAGGCGCCATCATCTACCACATCGACGAGTCCGTCTCAGGGAACGACAACGCCGATCACCTGATGCTCAGGCTTGAGGAGGCGGATGGTCAGTATAACCTCCTCCTCACTCCGGGAATGCTGCCCTTCCCGCGGTACAATCGAGGGGACCCCGGTGACCCGTGGCCGACGTGGAGCAAGCAGCCGGACAAGGGCTGGTTCCTTATCGACCCTAGCCGGACGCTTGACGTCTTCTACTCCACCCCCGAGGCACGAACGACCTTCGGTCTTCCCGCGGCACCCAGCACGCCTCTCCCCGCTCGCGACAAGGATACCTTCGGACCGGCGACGCAGCCACGAACCATGAACTACTCCGGACGTGACAGCGGCGTCACCATCAAGGTGGGTCAGCCAGGCACGACCACGCAGGTTGACGTCACTCTCAGCCTTGGTCCGACCAAGGTGACCCTTACCGGGTCCTTGGCCACCGCCGATGGTTCCCCGCCCCCAAGCGCGAACTTGGGGCTCCTGAATGAGGCTGGCGAGCAGTTGCCCAACCAAGCTACGGTGAAGGGCACCACCTTCACCTTCACTGACCTCTTGCCTGGCACCTACACCCTGGTCGTCTCCGCGCAGGGCTGGGTGCCCCAGTCTGAGCCAGTCAACCTGACCAAGGCCAACGGCCAGGTCCCTGTGCTCCTTCTGAGACAGCCGGTCTTCCCGCAGGGCTGGAACCTGGTCTCGGTGCCCTTTGACTTCCATGGCCTCAAGGCCTCTCAGGTCTTTGGCGACACCCAGGTCAAGGCCCTCACCTACACCGGTGGCGGATACGTGCAGGACCCCGTGCTCAAGCCCGGCGTCGGGTTCTTCCTGTTCGAGGCCCAGGCGGGCCAGCACCAGATTCAGCAGCCTGGGCAGCTCGTTGATCTCTCCTCCTCAGTGGCCAACGCGGTTCAGCCTGGGTGGAATATGCTGGGCAACCCCTACGCGCTGCCCCTCACCTGGAACCCGGCGAGGTTCACGCTGAGGAGCTTCTCGGGCACGTTCTCGATGAAGGCAGCCAAGGCGTCTGGCGCCACCACGGATGTCGCTTGGGCCTTCAGCAATCCGCTGAACAAGTTCGTTGAGGTATCGACGGCGGCAGACAGCAGCACGCTGGCTCCGTGGACCGGCTACTGGTACAGCACCAAGCTGACAGGCGCGCTGTTAAGCCCGCCTCCAGTTCCCCCGTCTCCGCAGTAGTTCGCCGTCCGGAGCACATACGACAAAGGCCCCACCTCGCAGGAGGTGGGGCCTCTGTTATGTGAAGACCTGCCGGATCGCGGGGCTCTTCGCCCGGGCTCTGCTGAGCGGGATTACCGGCGATAGCTGACCCTACGATAGCGGCGGGTCGGATGATAGTAGCTGCGGCCACGGCGGAGACTGCTGTAGTACCTGGCGTTAGCCAACCGCTTCTCTTTCTTTCTGGCCTTCTTGTACTGGTGATAGGCGATGGCGGTGCCAACGCCGCCCAGAATGGCGTTGGTGGTCTTGCCTTCCAGCGCCTGCCAGATCGTCACACCAGCCAGGCCATACATCGTGTTCCGCCGGCCCTTGGAGCCCGCGTAGCTAGGGCTCTGCGCCACCAGGACGCCCGCGGTGGAGACCACGAAGGCCAGCGTCATCACAAGACTCACTCGTCGGAGCATACAGAACCTCCTCGGGGCGCACCACCAGTCAGGTTCCTACCACCCCGTCTTGGTTGGCGCCTTCCTACCCTCTGTGACTGAGTGTCCCCCAAGGACGTTCCCCGTCAGACCCCAAACGCAAACCACTTTGGCCGTGCCCAGCGGACGGTCGGGCTCAAGGGGCCGACGATATGTAGCAGTCTTCCGACACTCTGCCGGACGGGTTTTTGGCTCCATCGGAGACGACCACCCATGGAGGCAGTGCCAGTGCCCACCAACAGCTTCGCCGTGAGGACACGAAGGGCCGCCAGGAACTGACTTACCACAGGGGCACAGAGGCACACGTAGGGAAACTAGCTTGGGTTCTCTTGGTGTCCTGGTGTATCGTGTGCTTGCACACGACTCTTCGTGGTGGAGTAGCTTGTGGCCGCTGTCTAAGTTCGTTGAGGAGGCCGGTGGGCAACTGGGCGCCATGCGCCCACTGTGCGGCGGGGACCGCCGCGGGGCACTGCTATCGGGGGGTAGTTGAGGGGGTGGCTCGAACGCTCGCTACCAGGGACTCTGCCGCTTCAGTGACGCGGGCCAGGCGCCCTTCCGGTGGCCCGCCCGGCGCCGTAAGCTTGCCGCCGACGGCCACGGCAGCCGCGCCGGCAAGAAGGTACTCCACGGCGTTCT
Organism: Armatimonadota bacterium; assembly: GCA_036504955.1. GTDB lineage: Bacteria > Armatimonadota > DTGP01 > DTGP01 > DASXUI01 > DASXUI01. Next base: position 5,508 of record DASXUI010000098.1, on the reverse strand, counting down.
CCGGGCCTACACCCCCGGTGGGCACCAGCTTCACCTGAGGTAGAGGGCCGTGCAGGTCGCGCAGGTAGCCAGGGCCTAGCCGGCCTGCCGGGAAGACCTTCACCAGGTCGGCACCCGACTCCCAGGCCGTGAGGACCTCCGTGGGGGTGAAGGCGCCTGGTATCACGGGAACGGAGTATCGCCGGCAGAGGCGTATCACGTCCAGGTTCAGCGTGGGGGACACCACGAAGGAGGCCCCCGCGAGGATGGCGGCCCGGCAGCTTTCGGTATCCAGCACGGTTCCAACCCCGACCAGCAGGCGGCCACTCGCGGCATCCGTGAGCTGCTCCAGAGCTTGGAGCGCCTTCGGTGAGGTCAGTGTGAACTCGAGGATTCCTATGCCCCCCGCTTCGATGGCTTCGGCCAGAGGGAGCAGGTCCTCCGGGGCTTGGGTGCGGATCACGGCAACCACGCGCTCCTGCTCGATCCTGGCGGTAACCTCAGAACCTCGCATCATCCGGTCCCCTCCCCTAGCTCGCGTACCGCAAGAGAGTCTTGCGCGTCCCGAATGCCGTTAGCCTCCACGGGCCGCTCGTGACTGGCGCAGGCAGGCCCCTCAGGCGGCGCTCCGCTCAGCGATGCACCCTGGCGGAGGGTGCGGACATCACGGCTTCCACTTCCGCAAGCGTGAAGTCCGCCAGGTCCCCCGGCACGGTCTGCTTCATCGCCGCCAGGGTGTCGCCCATCCGAAGCCCCAGCAGCGGATCACCCTGGAGCCAGCCGTAGAGAACCCCCGCGGTGAAGGCATCCCCTGCCCCCAGGGCGTCCACCACGTCGTGCTCCACCGCCTCCGACGCCCACAGGCGGTCGGTCAGAAGCAGGCTCTGCCGGCACAGGCGGCCCTGAGCAGACCCGGGCACCCTCAGCGAGAGCGCGACCGCTTCCAGCGAGTACCGGGATCGCAGCTCCGCCGCCATGTCCTCCGGAGCCCCGGAGCGCCCAAAGACAGCCTCTAGGTCGGAGGGGGACGTGAACAGAAGGTTGACGTCACCCAGCAGCGCTTCCAAGCACTCCTGCGCCTCGGCGGGGCTCCACAGCTTGCTCCGGTAGTTCGTATCCAGGCTGACCTTCACGCCCGCCGCGCCGGCCGCCCGGACCGCCTCCTCCGTACGCTGACGGCAAGAGTCGCACAACGCTGGGGTGATGCCCGTTACGTGCAGGACCCTAGCGTCGCGGAGCGCCTCACCCCAATCGACGTCGCCCTCCACCATCCGCGTGATGGCGGAGCCCTGGCGGTCATACAGGACTTGCGAAGGCCGAGGGTATGCTCCCTCCTCCAGGAAGTACAGCCCCAGCCGCGCCTCGGGCTTCCAGACTACGTGGCCCGTATCCACGCCGTGCCGGCGCAGCTCATCCACTACTCGGCGCCCCAGCGGGTTGTCCGGAAGCGCAGACACCCACTCCGTAGAAACGCCCAGGTTGGCCAGAGCCACGGCCACGTTCAGCTCCGCGCCACCAAGGCTCACATCCAGAGTGGCGGCCGCGTGGAGGCGGCTATGCTGGGGAGCCGTCAGCCGCAGCATCCCCTCACCAAAGGCAACAAGGTCCGGCACGAGGTTCCCTTCTGATGCTGCGTCGTTGGGTCGTTGGGGAAGGACCTCAGCGGGTGAGCTTTGGTCCCTTATGTCCCTCTAGCCAAGTGACCCAAGGGACCAAAGCTCACCCTCCGAGGCCCCTCCTAATGCCCTAGCGACCCAACGACCCTTTCAGCACCTCCGCCAGCGCCAGTCCAAGGGCTACCAACGCGACGGCGCCTGATGCCAGGCAGACGGCCATGAGTGTTCGGGCCTGTCGGGCGAGTTGGGCGCGCAAGTCCAGCGTCTGCTGGCTCAGCAGCTCCAGACGGGCGCCCTCCTGTATCGAACGCTCGCGGAGCTCCTGGTGTGACGCAGTCAGCTCATCTAGCTTCTCGGTGTTGGCGCCAGCGAAGGGGAGCAGACTAGTGAGGTCGTCCTTGCCCTCGAAGACTGACTGCTCCATCACCGTCTTGCTGGCGAGGACATCCTCCATCCCCTGCAGGAAGTGCTGCTGGGTTAGCCGCTTCTCCTCGTCGAGGCCCGGCTCGCCGGCGGCTATCTGCGCGGCCTTCAGGACTGCGTTCTTGATGTCGCCCCCAGACACCTCGAATCGCGCCGCCAGGTCCCTGAAGTCGACGTCGGCTGAGAGGGGTGTACGGGTTGGGTGAAGCTGCACCTTCCAGATGAGCTCTCGCTCCCGCGCTCCTGGCATCTCGAACAGGATGTGGGATCGGATCCGACGCTCGAAGGCCGGATCGAAGTTGGCCGCCAGGTTGGTGGCGAAGACGACTACCCCTCGGTACTCCTCGAGCTCCTTAAGGAGCGTGTTGACAACGGTGTTGGCCTCGCGCTCGTAGCCCTGGCCCATGCCGGTGAAGCGCCGCGCGGCGATAGTGTCCGCTTCGTCGAAGAAGAGCACGGCATCCTGCAGCTTGGCCTCACGAAACACGAAGGCCACGTTCTTGCCGGTCTCACCAGCCCACTGACTCTCCAGCTCACTGTATCGAACCTTGAGCATCCGTTTCCCAAGCGCCGAGGCCACCGCCTCCGCGCAGATGCTCTTGCCGGTTCCGGGCGGCCCGGCGAAGTTGAAGGCCAGGCCCGTTCCGGTGCTGTGGCGTTGCCCGAGGCCCCATTGGCTGAAGATGAGCTCCGACTTCTCAATCTGAACCAGGGCCTGATCCAGCGCCCGTCGCGTCGCGGCGGGCAGGATCACGTCCTCAAAGGTACGGGAGGGGTTCATCGCCTCCAGCACCCCACGCTTGGCACCCCACTGAAGGAGCTCTCTGAGCATGCTGTCTTCCCCAGGGCAGACCCAAACGCACGGGCCCGCGGCCGAGTCCACTCTACCAGATTCGTGGACCGCCCGTCGCGGCTTGGGGGGAACCGACCCCAATGCGCATCGTCAGACTGAGAGGAGCCGGCTCACCACGGCGGGTGTTGCCGGCCCAGCATTGGACACCCTTTCCGATACCGATGCCGGCCGCACAGCCCCGAGCTTCCTCCGGGCCAAGCGCCACAACGAGGATTGAGGTCTGTGCTGTCGTCGGGAGCCAAGCCCGTCAGGGCGGTCTCCGAAACTATGAGGTCCTAGCCCACGCTATGTACGTGGCGCCGGTGCGTTCTGGGCGCCCGGATGCCGTAAGCCTGCCGTGAACAGTGCAGGCTAGGCCTCTACCACCAAGGTGAGGGTGCCACCAGATGCGAAGAACGCTTTGCCTCCTGGCAGCCATCGCCGGCATCTACACGGCCGCGACGGGTGCTTCTTTCGCTGCCGGGTCACTGGACCCGCAGCTCTCCGCTCTCCTCCATCGCCTGAGTGCCACAACGACGTCCTCCACTCGCGCCCGTTCCCTCAGAAGCCTGGGTGCCGTGCTGTCTAGAAGCGGTTCGGTGCCTGTTCTGGTTCGGTTGCGCGGCGACGCGGTGCCGGAGGGCCTCACGGGTCTGGGCGCCAAGGTTCTGACGCGTGCCGGCCACATACTCTCCGTCGAGGTACCAGCCTCCCAGCTTCAGGCGCTTGCCTCTCTTCCGGGGGTCGCGTATGTTCAGGGCGTGCGCAAGGCCAAGCCCAGGCTGGACGTCAGCGTGCCGGGCATTGGCGGCACGATCGCTCACACTGAGCTGGGCCGGCTCGGAACCGGCGCGCTGGTTGGGATCATCGACGCAGGCGTTGATCTCCGCCATCCTGACCTCCGTACGGCCGACGGGAAGACCCGTGTCCTCAGAGTCTGGGACATGACCGACAACAAGGGGCCGAGACCGGCCGGCTACGGCTTTGGCACGGAGTACACCGACGCGGACATCAACGCCTCACTGGCAGCCGGCCAGGTCCCTGGTGAGCGCGATGACGATCCCTCGACGGAGGGCCATGGCACTCACGTTTCCGGCATCGCGGCCGGCAACGGCCGGTCCGCCAGCCAGTTCACCGGGGTCGCGCCGGCTGCTGACCTGATTGAGGTGAAGTTCGACTACACCCACGCCCTGGAGGCGCACCAGTACATCCTTGACCAGGCCGCCAAGCTGGGTAGGCCCGTCAGCATCAACAACAGTTGGGGCACTCACTACGGCCCCCACGACGGTACCGACACCTTCAGCCAGGCGATGGACGGGCTGTTTGGACCTGGAAAGCCTGGGAGGGCCGTCTCCTTCTCCGCGGGCAATGAGGCCGACGCCGCGCTGCATACCTCGGGGGTCCTGCCAGTGGGCAAGAGCGTGACAGCCGTCATTGGTACCAGCGCCGGCGCGAACCTATTTGAAGTCGATGCCTACTATGACGCGGGCGACAAGGTGACCTGTGAACTGGTCTACGCGTCCAACAGCACCGGATCAACTCAGAGCTTCTCCATCGCCACGGGGCAGCAGCGTACCTTCCACATCACTTCGGCCACCGCCGCCTCCAGCCCCTTCGTGGGCGCTGACGTGTTCATGGACTCCTCGGAAAGCCCCTACCCCAACAACCCGTCGCTGAACCACCTGTATCTGTCGGTAGACCTGACCGGGACGCGGTATGGCACCATCGACCGCACGCCCTGGTCCCTGAGGCTCACCCGCACCGCCGGGACCGGCACCGGGTCCATCCACATGTGGTTGCCGACCGAAGCGGGTGAGTCCTTCGCCATGGACACGGGCGATCTGCGCGGAGACGGGGACTACAGCATCGTGGACGAGGCCACCGGCCACAACGTGATCGCCGTAGGCTCCTACGTCACGAAGACGAGCTGGACCGGGCTGAACGGGCATAAGATGAGCTTCGCGGAGCCGGGGGTATTGTCCGGCGACCCCTCCACCTTCACCAGCCATGGGCCGACCCGTGATGGCCGCCGGAAGCCGGATATCTCCGCGCCAGGGGAGTGGATCGCGTCCGCCCTGACGGAAGACCTGCCAACAGCCATTCAGAGCTGGCCGTCGTACATAACGTCAGACAAGATGCACCAGTTGCTTGAGGGCACCAGCATGGCGAGCCCGCACGTGGCCGGATCCGTGGCACTGCTGTTCGAGGAGAACCCGAGCCTGGACTCATCTCAGGTGCTTGGTGCCCTGCAGCGTACGGCCCGAGTCACGAGCCGTGACGCGGCCTGGGGCTACCGCCTCGGGCCTGGCCGGCTTGACATCGGCAGTGCGCTGCGAGACCCCGTGGCGTCCCACCAGGGGGTGATTGGGGACCTCAATGGAGACGGCATCCTGACGGTACAGGATGCCATCATGGCCCTGAAGTCCGTAGCGGGCCTCCAGACCCTTACCCCAGCGCAGCAGAGCCTAGCAGATGTCGCCCCCAAGCCCGGCCCCGCCCGCGCGGTAGGCGACAATGCCGTCACCATCCAAGACGTCATCCGCCTCCTCAAACGCGTAGCCGGCCTAGAACCCGACCCCTGGCCGTAGCGCCGCGTCACACAAACGCCATCGTTACACGAAGAAGCCACCACCAAGACACCAAGACACCAAGGGAACC
>DASXUI010000097.1:0-60874 GCA_036504955.1 Armatimonadota bacterium | reverse complement strand
CCAGGAGGGGCGCCGCCGGGCCACCAGGCGGTTCAGCATGTAGACGATGAGGACGCCAAAGACCGCGTTGAAGAGGATGGAGATGGTGGTGGGGTGAGCGGAGTAGCGCACCCGCTCCATCTGGATCACCCAGTAGCAGTTAATGGGTGTGAGGATGCTGCCGAGGAGCACGGAACGCCAGGTAACGGCTTTGGAGAACGCCTTTGGGCCCTCCTCTGGGGCCCCGGGCTGGCCCTCCAGAAGCACAAGCGGTCCGGCGCGAAGCTTCTCCCTCCCAACTCCTAGCTCCGGCCGCTCATCGCTCATTTCTACTCCGAACCTCCCAAGGTGAGGTCACCGAACTGCTGTGGGTCCAGAGTGGGGACGATGCCCGTCCCCCAGCCCAGACCCTCGCCGGGGGAGCTGCCCTCCGCGATCTCGGCTCGGAAGCTGAAGCCAAAGGTGAGGCCCACGCGCGCCTGCATCCCCAGCTCACTCCAGGGTAGGGCCAGCGTGTAGGTCCCAAGCCCGTCCCGCCAGCTCCACGTGGCCTTGGCACCAGGCAGGCCATGTCTCTCCGGATGGGCGGAGTAGGCGGCCGACACTGAGGCGCCGCTAGGCTCGGACGAGGGCTGAGCGGTTACGAGGATCCAGGGGGAGTAGGGGAGGTGGAGCCCCGCCGGGTCGATGGCGACCTGGAGGCTGTCCACGGCTCCAGCGCCCGCGCGCGGGCCCGGGGCCGCCGTCCGGCGATCCACGGCGCGCACCTGGAGATAGAGGTTCTCATCGTCCCAGACCACACGGCCCGTGACTCCGGAGAGCCGGCCTGCCACGGCGCCTCGTGCCACCACCACATAGGCGTCCTCCCAGCCCTTCAGCGAGCCGTCCACGACTGGGGGCTGCGGGCGGCGCGGAGCGGTGAGGAAGGTGAGCTGCCGGGCCACCTTCGTCCGGTAGCCCTGGAAGGTCTGGGCGGTCGCCTCGAAGCGGTAGGGGACGTCGGGCGCGATGCCGTCGGAGATGACGGGGATGGTCACCTCGGCGCTCCTGCCCGGACCCAGTTCCGGCGTCATCCCGGAGACCACGTTCTGAAGGAAGCGATCCTTGTTGGTGATCGCGGCTCGCACCCTCAGCGGCCGCTGCTTCAGAAGGTTGCGTACCCATACCTTCACGGAGCTGCCGACCGGGTCCGGCTTGATCGCTACGGCCAGGGGCGGCGTCACCTCCGCGACCAGGTCACCCGTGGCAGCAGCCCCAGAGACCAGAAAGGTGGCTCTGAACCGAACTAGGCCGCCAGCCCTTGTCGCGGGGAGCGCGCCGAGCTTCAGGTACGCCTTGGCCCCCCAGGGCGGAACCTCGCCGGTCCACGCCTCGGGATCGAGGGTAACGCCCGCCGGTAGGTCGGCGGAAAGCATGGCCTGGGTCCGCTTGCGCCCCGGAGGCGTGATCGTGATCTCCACGACTAGGCCCTTCTCCCCGGGCCCCACCTCAAGCCGAGATGGCTTCACAAGCAGGCGGGCGGGCTGCGGGGCCGCCTTGGGAGCGCGCTTCGTCACCGGGGCGCGGGAGGCGGTGGCCGGCCTCGCCGCCTTGGCGTAACTGGGGAGCAAAAGCAGCATAAGCGCGATCGCGGTCCCAAGGGCAGCGGCGCTGCCAAGGCGCGGGCCGCCTGCTCCCGTGCTTCCGGGGGACCGGCTGATGATGAGAGGGTAACGAGTCATGCGAGGCACACTAGAGTCTTCGCGCAGGCAAGGGCCCCACTCCTTCTGGTGTAGGGGCATCTTGGCAGCTGACCCAATGGGCCGCCTGCGGTCTGTTGACACCTTAGTGGCCTCCTGCTAGCATATCGAAGGGATTGGCACTCCCTACTGCTGAGTGCTAATCCGCGCTCTGCGCGAGGCGAATCCCGCCGGGCGGATGGGCGGGGCACCACGGGTCTTCGTGGCTAGCAGGCAGGCCTTCTGGGCCCGCCTCCGGGGCAGGCCAACGCGCAGCAGCTATCTCTTGGGGAGGTGACACACTTGATCAAACCGTTGGGCGACAAGGTAGTCGTGAAGGCGACCGAGGGTGAGGAGACCACCGCGGGCGGCATCGTCCTGCCGGATTCCGCTAAGAAGAAGCCCCAGGAGGGCGAGGTCGTGGCCGTGGGTCCAGGCCGGGTGCTGGACACTGGTGAGCGCAAGCCCATGTCTGTGAAGGTGGGCGATAAGGTTGTCTACGCCAAGTATGGCGGCAACGAGGTAACGGTGGATGGTCAGGAGCTCGTGATCCTCGACGAGGATTCCATCTACGCCATCAAGGGCTAACTCGCGCGGCTGCCGAGGCACCCTCACCGCTGGTGGGGCGCGCGGCCTCGGGGCCAGTATGCGTATCGCAGGCTAAGACTTCAGGGGCTCCGTGTGCGGGATAGTGGGCCGCCACCGGGCGCCCGAGCAGGTTCGCGCGAGAGCGTGACTTCAAGGAGGTAGTGTAACTGATGGCAGCCAAGATGCTGGCTTTCGATGAGGAGGCCCGGCGCGCTCTTGAGCGGGGCGTCAACGCCGTCGCTCAGGCGGTCAAAGTAACCCTGGGACCTCGCGGCCGGAACGTCGTCCTGGACAAGAAGTGGGGCTCCCCCACGATCACCAAGGACGGCGTGACCGTTGCCAAGGAGATCGAGCTCAAGGACCCCTACGAGAACATGGGCGCCCAGCTCCTTCGCGAAGTGGCCTCCAAGACCAACGACGTGGCGGGTGACGGTACCACCACCGCGACGGTGCTGGCGCAGGCTATCGTGAACCAGGGCCTTAAGGTGGTGGCGGCGGGCGCGAACCCGATGGCCATCAAGCGCGGCATCGACCTGGCGGTCGAGGCGGCGGTTGAGGAGATCAAGAACCTGGCGATTCCCGTGGCGGGCCACGAGGAAGTGATGAACGTTGCCTCCATCGCCGGCAACGATGCCGAGATCGGCAAGGTCGTGGCTGAGGCCATGGACAAGGTCGGTAAGGACGGCGTCATCACCGTTGAGGAGTCCAAGGGCCGCGATACCTCCCTGGAGGTCGTCGAGGGCATGCAGTTCGACAAGGGCTACATCTCGCCCTACTTCGTAACCGACCCCGAGAGGATGGAGGCTGTCCTCGAGGATCCGATCATCCTGATCCACGAGAAGAAGATCGGCGCCGCCGCCGACCTGATTCCTCTGCTGGAGAAGGTCGCCGGCGCCCGCAGGCCGCTCCTGATCATCTCCGAGGACCTCGAAGGCGACGCGCTGGCCACCCTGGTGGTCAACAAGATTCGCGGAATCCTGAACTGCGTGGCCGTGAAGGCCCCCGGCTTCGGCGATCGCCGCAAGGCCATGCTGGAAGACATCGCGATCCTCACCAACGGCAAGTTCATCAGTGAGGACCTCGGCGTGAAGCTGGAGAACGTGGACTTCTCCATGCTGGGCCAGGCGAAGAAGGTTACCATCACCAAGGAAGAGACCACCATCGTTGAGGGTGCGGGCTCCAAGGACGCCGTGATGGGCCGGATTAGCCAGATCAAGAAGCAGATCGAGGACACCGACTCCTCCTACGACCGCGAGAAGCTGCAGGAGCGCCTGGCGAAGCTGGCCGGCGGTGTTGCGGTCATCAAGGTCGGCGCCTCCACGGAGACCGAGCTCAAGGAGAAGAAGCACCGGTTCGAGGATGCTCTCTCCGCGACCCGAGCGGCCGTTGAGGAAGGCATCGTTGCCGGCGGCGGCGTGACCCTGGTGGCGGCCGTGAAGGCGCTGGACAAGGTAAAGCTCGAGGGTGACGAGAAGATCGGCGTCAACATCGTGCGCGCCGCTCTGGAGGAGCCCCTCCGCCAGATCGCCGAGAACGCCGGGCTGTCCGGCGCGGTGGTGGTGAACACGGTCAAGGGCCTGAAGAAACATCACGGCCTGAACGCGCTCACCGAGAAGTACGAGGACCTGGTGAAGGCCGGCGTGGTGGATCCCGTGAAGGTGACCCGCTTCGCCCTGCAGAACGCGGCCAGCATCGCCAGCCTGGTGCTGACCACCGAGTGCCTCGTGGCCGAGAAGCCCGAGAAGCAGGCTCCCCCGGCCGGCGGCCCTGGCGGCATGGGCGGCGGCATGGGCGACTACGACATGTAGCGTTAACCCCCTCTCGGAGGTCCCGATTTCACGCTCATGGGACCTCCGAGAGGCCCCCAAAACCACCGGGGGCGCTCCCGCTACAGCTACACCTACAGCTACATTCCGGTGGGGCTGCATCGCCAGGTCTCCTCTTTGCTCTCCAGCCAGCGCCTCAGACTAGCGACCGTTACCAGCACCCGCCGCCCCTCCTTGACCACCGGCAGCTCCTGCCGCTCCACCGCCTTCCGGAGCGTCTGGTAGCTCAGCCCCACGGACCGTGCCGCGTCCTCAATCCCCATGGCCAGCACCGGGGCATTGCTCACTCCGCTGCCTCCTTCAGTGCCGCCTTCGCCGCATCCCACGCCTCGTCGAGGGTGGGGAAGCTGCCAGGCTCCTCCTCAAATGGCCCCTCGCTGCACCACCACCTGCCGGCGAGTGTGCCCCAGATTCTGACTTCGCCGCACCAGAAGCGGTCTGCCCCCGCCACCATCTCCCGCAGCCGTGCGACCTCTCCTTCCAGCGCCACGATGGTGTCGCGCTGGGTGTCCACGTCCGAGAGCGTCTCGCGGAGGGCTAAGCGAAGAACTATCTGCTGATAGGTCTCCAGGTCCCTGTTCTGCGGGTCCATCTGCCGTGCGACTTCCCACGCCTGGGTGTCGGTCAGCGTCCGCCACTGCCTATCCATGGTGCCGTACCTCCCTCACTACCGGCCCTCCGTTGGCGCGCAGCCACTGGATCAGGTGCTCGTAGCGCCCCAGCCAGCCCTCCGGCCGGTGGTGGTACTCCCACATCGCCAGGGCGCCCACGCTCTGCAGCTCATCGCGCACGATGGCATACACGCCCATCTCCGCGAGCCTCGCTTGGGCCTCGCTGGGCTTGCTGGTGCGGTCGTGCGTCTTGACCTCCTGGCCGACCAGGATGCCGCCCCAGGCCGGGTGAGCGAACAGCAGGTCCGGCACTCCCTGGGTGACGCCAGCGCCGCCCCCGCGCGTGTAGTTGCGGGCCTGGCGGCTGGTGCTCAGCACCTCATAGGGGGTCTGCAGGCCGTTGTTGATGGCGTCCCAGGTGCTGAGGATGCGCCTCTGTACGGCGTCTTCCCGCTCGGTCACGACTCGCGACTTGCGGGGCTTCGTGAGGGTGCTCACGGCGTCACCTCTGTCTCTGGCTGCTCTCTGGCCGCGTCCCGGTCTGCTGAAGTGGGCTCAATCCATCCATTCTCGTAGTCAAGCGCCTTGTTGTGCTCGCGGATCGCCTTCTTGGTGAGAGGGTTAGGCTTGCCCCAACGGGCTCTGCCGTATTGCCTTGTCCGCTTCATGCCTCCACCTCCAGCGGCAGCGTGGCCGCCTTCCGACTCTTGCGGCTGGCGGCCTTGTGGCTGGACTCCAGCGCGGCCTCTGCCGTTTCGCAGAGGAGGTTCGAAGTCTGGATGATGGCCGCAATCTTCTCCCGAGCCCCAGGATAGGGCAGCAGCTCCCGCCAGCCCTCCAGCACCGCGTACTCGACCCCACGGCCGAGCTTCACGGCCGCCACCACCGCGTGCTTGGCGCGGGTCCAGCGGTGGTCGAAGCTCCGGGGGTCCACCCGCGTTCCGGCGGGCTTGGCGGTGTCGGTGGGGGCCTCGGGTGCGCCTCCCTCGGGCCAGGTGTAGGGCTCTCTCTGCTCGCTCATGCCGTCCCCTCCCTCAGCGGACAGTGGGCGCAGGGGCCGACTCGCTCGGCCAGCACACGCTCCAGGTTGGCGCGGTACTCAGAGGAGGGCATCCGGAGCCCGGACTCGTAGTGCTTGATGCTATCCTCCGAGGCCAGGCTGATCTTGGCGAGCTGCGGGCGGGTCAGTCGGGCGATGACCCGCAGTCTCTTGAGGCGCCTCCCGTAGGCGACCGCCTCGGGGTCCTTCTGTGGGCGGTTCATCGCGGCTCCTCCGTCACGATCCGATACTCGTAGCGCCCACGGCCGGCGCAGCGGCTCTCCACGCGATAGCCGTGGCTCCGCAGGTCCGCCACTCGGCTGTGGACCATCACGCCCAGGCGCTGGTAGAGGTTGGCGCACCAGTCGCCGGGGCTCGCCTTCAGGACGGCCAGCAGCCGGTGGCAGTGGGTCCCCGGGCGCGGCCAGGTATGGTCTCTCATCTCGGCATCTCCAGCCTGCGGCCCTCCTGGTGGCAGGGGTCGCACTGCGTCAGTTGGCGCTGGGCGCGCCAGGTGTAGTCTCGCTGGTGCCAGCGGCGCCGGTGGCCGGTCTCGATGGGGCGCCGGAACTCGTGGCCGATCCGCAGCACCCCCTCGGGCGCCACCAGCATGGCACGCCGGCAGGTGAGGCAGAGCGGAGGGCAGGAAGAGGCGTCGTGCCAGGTGGGGATGAGGGCGCTGGCGGGCAGCACGTCCTGCGGGCGCATCACATAGCCGCCGGAGCCCTCGCGGCGGGCCGGGAAGCGTCCGGACCGGATGCCTGCCAGCACCGAAACCGGGTCTGCTCCCAGCGCCGAGGCCAGCAGTGGAGTCGTCCAGAGCCCGTGTCCTTCGGTCCGGTGGGCGGCAGACCAGTATTCGGCCCTCGCCTCTGGCGTCCAGACGCGCTCTAGCAGCAGCCGATAGGGGCCGGCCGGGACCTTCGCCAGGTCGAGGCGCTCCGGGTGCTGGGTTAGGAACTCTCGCAGGGGCTCCGGGTAGATGAGCACTCCCGGCACGTAGCCTCCGCGCCCCTCCCAGGGTCGGCACCGCAGCAGGCCCTCCCGCACCCAGCCCTTGACGGTCGAGGCGTCCACCCCGAGGGCTCGGGCGATGACCGGCACCGTCAGGGCCTGCGGCTGCCGGGGCTTGGTGCTGATGCCCAGGCGCGCCATCCGAACCCTGATGGCCGTCGCTCCGCGCTCCAGGTGCAGGGCGATCTCGGTCGGCGGGTAGAGGCCCGCCAAGTTGCGGAGCTGCTGCTCCTCGGCGGGCGTCCAGTGCCGGGGCTGGCGGTGCAAGCCCATCCGTCCGAGGCGCGCCTTCACGGACTGCTCCCGCACTCCTAGCTCCTGGGCGATGTCGCGGTAGGGCATGCCGGCGTCGAAGAGTTCCCGCAGGCGCTCGGGGTGGATGAGGACGCGGCTCATAGGTTCACCTCCTCGAGGGATAGCTGACCTTCGATCTCCTCCGTCCTCCGCCGCTTCAGCACCCGCCCGTTGGCGGCCGCCTGACAGCGCGTCCGGCTCATCTCGGCATACTCCGGCGACAGCTCGATCCCGGTTCCGTTGCGGCCCAGCAGCAGCGCCTCCGCAGCAGTGGTGCCGGTCCCCGAGAAGGGATCGAGCACGGTAGCGGGGACCGGAGAGCCGGCGTCACAGGTGCAGGTAGGAGCCCATGCTCCGGTCAGATGCCGGACCGTAGGCGTCCGCCCGTGGTAGTCGTCAAAGGGGTGCTGTCCCTCGGGGTGCCGGGTCCGCTTCGGCGGGCGCACACCCTCGCGGTTCCCCTCCACTCGCGCCCACGGTGCCCCGCACTCAGGGCATACGCCGGCCTGGCTCGTACCCGCTAGGATGCAGCGTCGGGGCAGCTCCGGAGGGAAGGCGGCGTAGTGCTCAAAGGGGGACGCCTCGGAGCGGATGCTCCACACGTCGCGGGCGTTGCGTGTAGGCCCGTCATAGCAGACCTCTTCGCGGTCCGGCCTATGAGTGGCGGTGTTACCGGGTTGGAGCACCTGTCCACGGGCAGAGGCGGTGCGCCTGAAGCTGGCCGCCGTTCCGTGGTTCCCGCCTGCCGATGGCTCCGCGATGGCCCAGCGGTCGTAGAAGTATCGCTCTGCCTTCGCCAGCAGGAAGATGTGCTCGTGGCTGCTGGTCGGACGATCCGTCTGGCTACCCGGCATACAGGTCGGCTTCTGCCAGATGATGTCAGAGCGCAGCCACCACCCGTCCGCCTGCAACGCTAGGGCGAGGCGCGCGGGCATCAGCAGGAGGTCTTTCGGCTTGAGGCCAGGCAAGGGCATCCTGTTAGGCTGAATCATGGGGCCGATGCCCGCCGTGTGCTTGGGGCTACCGTCGCGGGTGCCTCTGTAGCCGGCCCAACGCTCTCCCTGCTCTCCTCCGCCTGGGCACTCGCCCACGCGGCCGGCACCAGTGGCGTAGGAGTCCCCGCAGTTGAGCCAGAGGGTGCCGTCCTTCCGCAGCACGCGCCGCACGGCCTGGAATACCTCGACCATGTGCGCCACGTACAGGTCCGGCGTCGGCTCCTGGCCGAGCTCTCCGCGCCAACCGTCCGCCCACACCTGCGGCTCTGTGTTGTACGCCCGAAGGCCCCAATAGGGGACGCTGGTCACGCAGCAGTGGACCGACTCCGCCGGCAGGGTAGCCAGCTGCTCGCGCACGTCGCCCTCGAGGATCTGGTAGGTAGCCGTCACAGCCCCACCTCCAGGCGCTCCAGCCGGCGGACCTGGCGCAGCAGGTGGCTCCAGGGGCGCTGCGCCTTCCAGAGCCGGCACTCCACGGCGATCCAGGAGCGGGCCCGTCGCTTGCGAAAACTGTGTGCTCGGTTCTTCATCGTCTCCTCCCGTGCGACAGCCAGGCTCGGCGGCTGGGGATGCGGGCCAGCAGTTCTCGAAGGCCGCGCTCTGTGAGGTCCTGCACGCGCTCCACACCCCAGCAGAGCCGCAGGTAGTCGGGCGTGTCGGCCCAGAGGGTCCGCAGGGCCTCCTGGGCCTCCTCCTCGGCCGCGCGGCGGGGGTCGATGGGCTCGGGGGCCGGGGCGGACTCCTCGGCGGGGAAGTAGCGCTCGATCAGGGCGTGGGCCTCATCGCCGGCGAGGGTGAGGGTGCGCTCTCCGGCCTGTAGGGTCAGGGTGTCAGGCATGGCAGAGGCCCAGCTTCCTGAGCACGCGGCGACCGACTCGGCGGATCCGCTTGTAGTAGTGGGGATGCTCGGCCTTCAGGGGCCGCACCCTCCGGACTCCCAGAGGTCTGAGTGCTCGTGTCATCGCTGAACCCTCCGGACCTTCGGGGACGCTGGCCAGCGCAGGCGCAGCGTGTGGCCGAGGCGGATCCGCTCGCGGGTCGTGTTGCGGCCCTGGCGGCGCGCCTCCCAGTCCACGACCTGGACGGAGCGCAGGTGGTCTTGCAGGGGGAGCGGTAGAGTCCTAGGCATGGCGGGCCTCCTTCGCCGCGAGGGGACGGATGCGGTGGTCGGTGATGCTGGCCGGCACGGTGTAGATGCGAGGCTCTCCGTCCTCTCGGCGGCAGAGGCCACTCAGGCGGGAGAAGAGGGCGGCGCCAGCCTCGACGTAGCGGCCCTTGAGCGCCGTCATGGGCACGTTGCTGGTGATGATGAGCCCCCCGCCGTGAGCCATGCGGTGGTGCAGAATCTCCAGCAGGTGGTCTGCCTCCAGCGCCTTGGGCCTCACTAGCGCGTAGTCGTCTAGCACCAGCAGCCGGGAGCGGTGCAGGGACTCCAGCAGGGAGCGGGAGGCGCTGTCTCGGTCCTCCTGGCGACGTACCTCCTCGAAGAGCTCCGCGAAGAGTTCGTGGCTGTAGCGCATGACGGCGCGTTGCCCTCGGTCCAGCACGGCGTTACAGGCCGCCGCGGCCAGGTGGCTCTTGCCGGTCCCGGTGGGGCCGTCCAGGTAGAGGGCGCCCTGGGGGTGCTCCGACATCAGCCGAACGTCGGCCATGATGGCCCGCATGGCGCGGTGCTCCACGCGGAAGTTGGCGAAGGTGCAGCCGGCCAGGATCTGGCTGATGCGTGAGTCTAGCCGGAGTTGCGCGGCGTCCGAGGCCTCGCGGGCCTCGCGGCGGGCCTGGCGCTGCGCCTCGATCCGCTCGGTCTCCCGCAGGGCCGCTTCCGCCTCGTGGAGGCACTGGTCGCGCAGCCAGTTGTGGCCCGCCTCGCGCCAGGGCATCCGGCAGCCCTCGGAGCAGAGCCAGTCCTCGGGGCGGGTGGGGCTCAGGACTCGGGGCCTGACCGGGAGGTTGCGGAAGCTGAGGCGCTCGAAGTCAGTCGCCATCGTAGGCCTCCTGGTTACGGCGGGCCCGCGCCATGAACTCCTCGTGGTCGCGGTCGGCCTGGGTGAGGGCGGGAGCGGGGGCCTGCGACCGTGGGCCCACGGGGATGCTCTGGGTTACCCGTACCGGAAGGGGATGCTCGGTCCAGAGGCACTTGTTGAGCCAGGTGGCGGGCATGTGGATGTACTGGCCGCCGTCGTTCGCCCAGAACTGCGAGTTCTTCCAGCGCTCCAGGCCGTCCATCAGGTCCTGGAAGTCCTGGGCCGAGGTGTCGGGAGACAGGGGGTTCTCGGGGTGCTTGGCGAGGCGCTGCCACCTCCTCCAGGCCGTGAGTCGGTCGCCCTTGCGCATGCTGCGGGGGTAGGCCGCCCAGAACTGCTCGAACCGCTCGGAGGTCGAGGGTGTGGCGCGGGCGGGCTTGGCGACGGCGGGTACGGTTCCCCCTGCACCCCCTCCGGGTTGGGGTCTAGTCTTTCTCTCCTTGGTTCTGGGTGTAAGAGAGTCTTTAACCCCCCTACCCCCCACGACGGAACTTCTCACATTCTCACATTCTGAGAAGTTGGAGGGCTCTTCGGGGCTGAACTTCTCAGAATCTGAGCACCTGGAGGACTCTTCCGGGTCTGAACTTCTCACATTCTGAGAAGTTGGGGCCTCTGCGGATGCCTCCAACTGCTCAGATTCTGAGAATGTGAGATTCTCAGAATCTGAGAATGTGAGATTCTCAGCTAGCTGGTACTCGCGAAAGCGTCCTCGGCGACCTTCGACGATGGTTCCGCGCCCCATGCCGAAGGCCACCCCAACACTTACCGTGTTGCGCGTCATGCCGGACTCCTCGCAGATCTCCAGGGCAGTGAGGGGGCCCCGGCGTTGAAGCGCCAGGGTCACCCTCATCTCCGCGTTTTTGAGGTCCCTCAGAGGGGCCCCAGGGGTCGTGTCGTGCATGGGCCTACTCGTTAACGAAGGGGTCTGGGTTGTCGATCTGGGCCTGCAGGGCGTCGATCAGGTCCAGGGCGCGGAGCTCGGTGAGGTGCTCAGGAGTGGCGGAGCCGTACTTGCTCATCAGGGAGGCCACCGCCACGTCGTCAGCGCCCAGTGCCTTCCAGGCATCGACCTTCTTGGTCAGAGTGGCCAGGGTGGAGGCGGTGATGCGCGCTGAAGGGTCGGAGGAGCTGACGACGGGTTCGGGGGCGGGGGCCTCGGCGGCCCTGCCTGCGGTCTTCACCTGAGCCGCCGCGGCTGACTTCTGATGCTTGGGGCATAGGCTCTTGTGGTAGGCCGTCTGGCTGTAGTTGGCCTGGCCCTGGGTCAACTCGGCGCCGCAGGTCTCGCAGGCCATCTTGGGGGACGGCTCCGGGGCGGCGATGCTGTACTGGGCGTCGATGACGGGCGGGCTGGGGACCTCGCCCGCGTCCAGCTCCTCCTTGGTCACCAGTCCGTTGATGGTGAACTGGCGCTTGAGGACGAACACCTCCGCGACCTTCTGAATCATGGCGGAGGGGTACTTGCTCCAGACGGGGCTGTTGCCCTTGTACTCCTCGAAGTCCACGAAGCAGATCTGGGGGCGCCGGCCGCGACGGTCACAGCGGGCCCAGGCTCCCAGGATGGCGCCGCGCTTGGCGCCCATCCGGTGGGTGATGCTGTACTCTGAGGCGTCGATGGAGAACTCATCGCCCTCCCGCACCACGAAGGACAGCAGGCCCTCGTAGTCGGGATGGTCCTGGGCGACCTTCAGGTAGCCGTCCCGGCTGCACATGATGAGGGCCGGGTCGTTCTGGTTGCGCTTGACGCACCAGATCTCTTTCAGCAGCGGGTCCAGTCCGTAGTTGTTGGCCATGTGGACCAACAGCCGGAACTCCGCGTCCGTGGAACCCTTGGCGACCGTCGCGTGGATGAGCTCATAGTCTTCCCGAGGCACCTGACGCACCACGGGGGCGTAGCTGGTAGCGACCAGCTCAGCAGCGGTTCCCATCAGCGTATCTCCTCCTCCGCGAAGGCGCGCTCAACCAGCTCCTCGGCCTCGCTGTACATCACGTCTCGCGCCAGTCGGTCCAGCGCCTTCGGGTCCCAGGTCTTCAGGCTCGGCACGCGAGGCCGGAACCGCAGCTCCAGGGTCTTCAGCACAACCACCACCCCGACCAGGGGCAGCACTTCCTCCAGCAGAAAGGTCCCCATCACTCCCTCCTCAGCTCTACCGAGAAGTCGGTGTGCTCCGGGACGAAGACCGTGCCCTCCGGGACCTCGCCCTCCGCGCCCTTGAACCAGGACGCCAGGGCGCGCTTGTTGGGCTCCTCCTTGGTGCGGATCAACTCGTCGCCGTAGCCCTGGGCGCGGGCCCACTCGCAGAAGGCCTCCGGGTCGGTCACGTCCAGCTTGGCGGGCGCCTGCCGGAGCTTCAGCGTGCCGTAGGGCAGGGGCAGGCTCTTGCGTCCGTCCGGCAGGTTCGCGAGGGCGAAGGTCCTCAGCGGCTCCTTGGAGGCGGCGTCGAGCCAGTTCAGCATCTGGCGGTAGGTGCGGGTGACCTCTTCCTGGCGCTCCTGCAGCCGCCGGATCTCCTCGGTGAAGGGGGCCGACAGGGCGTCGAGGGCCTGTCGCAGGCCGGACATGCGGCGCAGGATCCGCACAGCGTCATTGGAGTCCGCCACGACGAGGGAAGGCGGGTCGCAGGTGCCGTCCACCAGGCGGTCATGGTCCTCGAAGGCCTGCGCTGCCGTCTCCAGGTCCTCGCTCCAGAGCCGGGCCACTATCTCTTCCAACTGCTCGTCTTGCTGGTCGGTGTACTCGCTCATGGCTAAGCCTCCCGAGTGACGCGCTCAAGCGGCGCCACGGGAATGTTGGTCACGAGGGTGATCTGGAGTGGGTGCCGGCGTCCGTGGCGCTCGACCGTGACTAGGCCGTTGTCCTCCAGCTCTCGGAGGCGCTCGTAGAGGGTGACGTGCCCGACGCCGAACTCTAGCGCCAGCTCTCGCATGGGGTAGCCGGCTTCGGCTTCCGCGCGCCTAAGCTGCGCCAGGTGGTTCCAGAGCGCCACGGCCTGCATGGACAACACCCTCAGCCATCCGCGCTCTACGAGCAGTCGGTACATGGGATCCACCTCCTCAAAGCTTTCATCCATCGGGCCTGCCCTGTCTGTTCGGAATAGCAAACAGACTATTGATCGCTTAGCACCCTACTGTTCTACCCGACCCCGGATCCTCCTTGTGCCCCTAGTGGATGGTTTTGCTGGCCGCTTTGTCGGCAGGTTGGAAGGGCTGCGGTCGCGTGCAGCAGCGGTCTATCCAGGCCGGGTGCAGGCCCAGCACCTGGGAGAGCAGGTACGCCCTCGTCTTGAGCTCCTTGGGGCTGCCCACGTACAGGTGGGGCGTGATCTGCCCCAGGGCGCGGGCGGCGTTGCGGCGGATGCGAAGGGTCGCCATCACAGAAGCCCCCCTCTTTTGGCGTGGGCCAGGTGGCCGGCGCGGGCTCGGGTGCGAGTCAGCAGCTCCTGCTGGCGCTTCAGGCCGGCCTGGTGGACCTTGACGGCCTCGGCGACGGCGTATACGCGAACCGGCTCCTCCTCGTAGCAGGCCTTGCAGAGAGTGACGGCCGGGCTCATCGCGCGCTCCGGGTAGAGGGCGACGGCGCGGGCCTCGGTCTCGGGGTCCAACTCGGCGCCGCAGACGCGGCAGGGGACGGTGCCGCTCATCGGGCACCTCCTGTACCGTACCGAGCCTTCCGGCAATCGCGGAGCAGCCACTCGCAGTCGTCGACTACCTCCTCAGCGGTACCTGCGAGGCTACCGTCCAGGTCGCCCGCCGTGCTGAGGGCCTCTTGGGCCCGTTTGAGGGAGTAGAGAGCGCTGCCGAGCGAGCAGATGGCCCTGTCCAGTTCGGCCATGTCCTGGTCGCTCATCGGGCCACCCCGCGGTGGACGGCGAAGGGGCGCGCGTCAGGCTCCGGGTCCTCGGTGAGGCAGCAGGCCAGGCAGTGGTAGAGGGTGGTGCGGGGCAGGAAGATGCCGCCGTACATCTCTCCACGCTGGATGGGGGCGCCGCAGTCCCGGCAGGTGTGGGGCGTGCGGGCCCGCTCCGCGAAGAGGCGCTGGTGGTAGCCCTGGGGGCGAGAGGTGAGGACCTCTCGCGTGCGGCGCCAGAGCTGCTGGTTGCGAGTGACCTGGGGGGTGGGGCTGGCGAGGCAGATCATCGCAGCCCCGCCTTCTGCCGAGCCACGGCCTGGGCGCGGAGCATCTGAGCGTCCTGGTCGAGGGCCGCGCCCACCAGACCGTAGGCCATCGCGCCGACGGTGAGGGCGACGAGGAACCAGCCGAGGAGGTCGAAGGTGCGTCGGCTGGACGCCGGTGCAGGTTTGTGTCCGTCAGGTTGCTTAGACGTGGCACATTGGGGTACAATACGGGATGGAGACATTCGAATGTCCTCCACAGGCCCCGTGCCGTCGCTCGCTCCGGGAAGAATGATCGGCGGCCGGGGTTCCTCTTCTTGGGGGCTCAGTTACCCCTCTTGCGGCTCCTCAGCCTTGGGCAGCAGGTGCGTCAGCCCAAACTTCGCAGCCTCAGCGTCTACCCAGTCCTTCGCGGCTTGCTCGTAAACGTCGCCCTCGTCCACCTCGTAGAGCTTGGCGATCATGGCGGCGACGGTCTTGTAGCCGTTGGAAATGGGCATGGAGTAGCGCTTCCGGTTCTCTGAGCCAGTGGCACGCCGTTGAGGCTTTGGCATGATTGACCCTCGGTCACGTTGAACACTAGACCTGGGGGCTGGTGTTGCTACAACCATGGCTGGCTCCCGTTGCGCGGGGAGGAACAGAGCCGGTGTCCCTCCCCGTGGCTCATGTGTAGTGGGTGCCCGATGCACCCTACACCCCATATATACCATATGCGTGGAATGTGCGTCAAGCGGTTTCTGGGGTGTTTCTGGATCCGATTCCCACAGTTTTGAGTGTCAACCGGAGTCCGTGCGCTCGCTTGTCGTGAAACACACTCCCGCAGGATAGCGTACCGGGGTGACGTGTACTCCGACACTCAAAACTGTGGGAGTTCACGCTCACGACAGGCGCGGTGGGGCCTAGCTGGTGGGGTTGGAACGAGCGCCGAGAGAGGTCCGGCGGAGAAACGGGTGGGGCTGCCTGCTTGTGGCACTTACGGGACGTGAGGAAAACGAGGGGTGACGCCGAATAGGTCTCTGGAGTAAGGTGCCCATCGCACCGACGCCTCTCTAGGGATGGCCGTCCCTGGTTGGGTCTCCGCGCGTATGCCGGGGGATGTGAGTTTGCCGCTCCGTCCCCTGGCTCTCCCCGTGGTGGGGGAGGGTGTAGCTCTTGCTTGTCCTCTTCTGAGCCCCCGCTACCAACTCCTCCCCTGCTGCTGAAGGCGTTTTGTCCGGCGGTCTATAACAACAGCAGGCCCCTAGCCCAGGGGGTCCTGCTCCGGCAAGACGGGTCCGCGCGCGGCCCGGCTGGTCACCCAGCGACAGAGGCCCCCTGGGCCAGAGGCCCAAAGGTGCGCGGTATCTGAGCAGCGGTCGCTTGCCGGTCGGCCACTGCCAAGGAGTGATTCCACCTTCCACCCCTTGTTACCTCTGTGGTTTTCGCGCGCCAGCCACACCAAACACTTGTTCTCACAAGTACAGGACCGTGAGATCGCCGGATAGTGTAGAGGAGATGGCGAACGGATGCAGAATGGCGCCCGTGAGGAGGCTCACTATGGGCAAGCGGGTGGTGGTGTGGGGGTTGCTGGCGCTGGTGAGTGTCGGGGCCGCGTGGGCCGGCGAAGGGGAGTGGACCTGCCTGCTGGCCTCCATGCAGGACAACGAGGGCGTGCTGGCGGTAGGAGGTAAGCCCACGCGGCTGTACGTGCTCACCAGCTTTGGCCCGAACAAGGCAGGCATCAACGAGCCTGGCTATGGACTGCTGCGTTCGGATGACTTTGGAGTGTCTTGGCGGCAGTTCCAGGGGCCAACGATGGACGCCAGCGCCCTGAAACGACCCGCCGATCTGCCCGTGGGTGTGGGGTGCGTCCTCGTGTCGATGGAAGGGGTGGTAGACCCAAGCGACCGCGACAGTGTGCAGTTCCGCACAGTGGCAGAGGGAGGCCAAACCGCTACCAGCCATGACGGGGGAGCCACCTGGGCGCTGACAGAGCCACGGTGGCAGACACCGACCCGCACGACCCGCAAGGGTGCGTGGTTGTCAGGCACTGAGGTATGGAGGCTACGCCAAGCATACGACTGGGGATGGACCCCCAGCCCATGGACGGTGGTGCCGGAGTTCAGCGATGACGGAGGCATCAGTTGGCAGCTGCGGCAGAAGGGGCTGGCTGGCCCAGCCTTCGCCCCTACGGCTCAACTCTCCACGGACCCCAACAACCCCCGGCGCGTCCTCGTATTCCAGCCTGAGATGTTCGAGAATCGAATGGGCCTGGACTGCGTCGCCCTGTGGGAGTACACCCTCCCGGCGCCACCTCCGCCGCCCGCACCCGTCGCGGGGGACCTAGACGGGGACGGCAAGGTGACGGTGAAGGACGCCATACGGCTGCTGCGGCTGGTGGTGGGGCTGGGGTGAGGGGGACGCCATGCCAGACCTGACGCCGGAAGAGCGCGAACGAATCTACCTGGAGGAGAAGGCGAAGCGTGAGGCGCCGGTGGAGGCAGCCCAGGAGCCGTCACCAGAGCCACCGGATGAGGGGGCGGTACGAGAGTTCGACCTCTCCCGTCTGCCTTCGAGTGACCGAACGGCTACCGGATCACCCTATCGCCCCAAGCAGACACCGACCACGGGCGTGTGGGCTTCCGTGGTGCTGCTCCTGCTGGTGTCCCTGTTCGTGTGGGCGGCAATGCAGCCTGGAGCGAAGCCCGAGTTGCAGTCACCAGACCCGCCAGATAACTCCGCAATACCAGCGGCAGCCGAACCGTCCCAAGCGCCGGCAAGCATGGCTCACATGCTCTGCGTGATCGAGCAGGACACCGCCTGCACGGAGGACGCAGAGCGGGACTATCAGGCGATGCTGGACGGGTTGGCGCGCAAGTTCCCTGATGGCAATGAGAAGGGCTTCGGGAACACCGTCAACATGCTTCAGCAGAAGCTCAGGGACCGGGGAATCCGAGAGTCTATGTGCGAACTGGGATGGCACATCGCAGACAGTGTTCCCGCAGAGGCCGTCGGCAAGGTCGGGTTCCCGGAGACCAGCGCATCCTACTTCGTCCTGCGGGTGGGAGACCGCTGACCATGGCGGGAGCGGGCGGGGCGTGGCGCGTGTGGCGGCTGTGGGGGCGGCTGCTGGAGTGGGCGCGGGGAGGGCCGACGCTGGGGGAGTGGTGGGGACGGCGGCACTGAGAGGCTATCCCGGACCGTCAGCGCATGGTATAACGGGGGTGTCGTTGCTTCACGCCAGCAGGAGGACCGAACTATGACCGACCGACAGAAGCAGGCCTGTGAGCGCTTCGGGATTACTGAAGAGGTCCAGGAGCGGATGGGCGAGGTCGTGCGAGGTGCCTTCCGCCTGCTGGCTGATGAAGTCTCTCGTGCCCCCGAGCAGAAGGCGGAGTTTGACCGCCGCTTCGAGGAAGCACGAGGGAGGATAGCCCGTGGAGCACGACGCACGGACGGTCGGCTTAATCGACCTACTGTACCGAGACCATAACCGTATCGCCTCGTACTACGCCCAGCTCTTCGGGGGCCGTCTCTCCGCCCACGAGAAGACCACCACCACCCGAGAGAGTCATTCCTCTGACACCAAAGCCAGTCTTGGGGTATTCGCTTCCGACCTGCTCAACGGCCGCGAGCTGACCAATTCCGTCCGCGATTCCGTCGACCCCCATGACCTGCTGGTGATCGATGTCTTGGCGGAACTCATGGGGTCGGGACGGGTCCAGGACGACCCCCACAGAGCGACCCATGGCGCCCTGGTACACGCGCGAGGGTCTATCGGCTTCATCGACCGCACCATGTTGCTCATAGCGGCTAGCAGCCTCGGCTTCTCGGTGGAGGATCCCTCTACTCGGCCTCGGGGCAAGCGGGAGAGCGACGAGTCCCGCAACGCCCGGGCGTTGAAGAAGTCGCTGGAAACCATGCTAATGCCCTCCTGCTTCCTGCTGCGCTGCGACGACGGCACGGCGCTGGTAGGGACGGTTAAGGATAACGGAATGGAGGAGCCTATCTCCTCCTACTACTTCCGCCATGGGTCTCTGGGCCTCTCGGAGGTACACCTGGTCGGTCTGGTAGAGCATCCCTCCCCCTCAGACCTCCCCCTGGAGGGGCCGCTGATCGCCACTTCACAGGTGGCGGCAGATGCCCTCAGCGCGATGGTGCTGCCGGTGGATGGTGTGCGGGTAACCCCGCTGGTGCTCTATCGTGAAGTCCCCTGACCCTCAGAACTCCTCCCACTCCATGAGCCGCCGGCACTCCGCGCATCCCTCGATGTGCTTGCCCAGCAGCGCCTCGCCCTCCGGGTCCGCGCGTGGCTTCGACCTAGCTCCGGGCCCCGCCTGCACGTAGACGCCACAGGGCGCCTGGTAGAGGTGCAGCTGCACGAGGCCACGGGGAGTGACGACGGGGACGATGTACAGGTACTTGGGATCCATCAGGGGTAAGGTCGGCTAGCAGAACCAGGAACTACAGAGTGTTGGGCGCGTGCGGTGCGCCCGGCAGGAGGCCCCGCAGGTCGCTCCCACGGGTCGTGCGTTACGCACGATAGTAGTCAGGGTGTCTGGGGCGGCTGACGGGGCCTCAGTATCACAGGACCGTGGGAAGCGCCAACGGTGCAGACCCTGCGGCCACAAACTGGCACACTCCAGACTCTTGCCGACTGTAGGGGGGTGGGGGTAGACTTTTAGTAGGTCTTGACGACTCACAACCAAGCTACGGGTCACCGGCGCGGCAGGTGTCAGTATAGGGCTCTCTCGTCTCTGGCGAGGGGGCCCTTTGCATTGGGGGGTGCGTATGAGCGTGGCGGCATGGCGGAGAGGGAACGAGGCGTCTAGCTGGAAGGGGCCCATCCAGGCCCTGGAGGAGCGCAAACGCCGCGAGGCAGAGGCTCAGAAGCCCGCGCGTCCCCTGCGCCTGACCCACGTACTACCCGCCCCCGCCGGGGACCTGGCCGACGAGGCCCGGGCCGCCCAGGATTACAGCCGCCCTGAGCGCGGCAAGCAGACTCCCCAGATCGCGGCCTTCTCGGACGACCGAGGCCCCCACGGCAGGCCCTGGCTGCCCAAGGGTAAGCTCACCCGCCGCGAGTACGAGCGGCAGCTCCTCGACAGCGTGACGGTCACGATCGGCTAACCCTTTGCGCCGAACACGCGGCGCACACCCGGCCCTCGCAAGCCGGAGGGAGCCGGGGCCCAGGCGCACGACGAGGGCCCTCGCTCCCGACCTAGATGGCTCCACCAGCCAACCCGCCGGCAGGCTCTGCCCTTCCTCTCACCTGCCGGCGGGCCCCTACCCTGAGATACTGCCATGCGACCACATACCCCCGAGGTCAAGGCCGCCGTGATGGCTGCGCTGATGGCAGGCCAGGGCATCTGCGAGGTCGCCAAGCGCTACGGCATCGACAAGTCGACCTGCAGCCGGTGGCGCGCGGAGCAGCCGGAGGCGTTGCAACACGTTGCAACCCAAAAAGCAGAGCGGGCCGATGAGCTCCTCTTCACCTACCTCGAGGAAACCCTCACGACCCTTGCTGTTCAAGCTCGGCACTTCCGAGACCCGGCCTGGCTCAAGGAACAGCACGCCTCCGAGCTTGCGATCCTCCACGGCGTTCAGACCGACAAAGCGATTCGCCTTCTCGAAGCCCTCCAGCGAGGAGCCGAGGAGGGAGAACAGTCCGACTGAGTTCCGCCCCTGGCTGGAGCAGGTCACGCCCTCCTGGCATTGGGAGTGGCCCCACCTGCTGAAGGTTCAGGAGCTGCTGGCGCGGGTGACCTCCGGCGAGTGCCGGCGCGCCATGGTCTTCATGCCACCGCGCCACGGCAAGTCGGAGATGCTGACGGTTCGGTATCCGGTCTACCGGCTGGAGCAGAACCCCGAAACCCGCATCATCGTTGGCGCCTACAACAGCAGCTTCGCGAGCAAGTTTGGGCGCAAGAGCCGGCGTATCGCGGAGCGTCGAATCACGCTGGCCTCCGACCGCACGGCCGTAGACGACTGGGAGACCCCCGAGGGCGGCGGCTACCGCAGTATCGGCGTGGGCTCCGGCATCACGGGCCAGGGCGGCCACCTGATCCTGATTGACGACCCGGTGAAGAACCGGGCCGAGGCGGAGAGCGAGACCTACCGGAACCGAGTCTGGGACTGGTACACGGACGACCTGTGGACACGCCAGGAGCCTGGCTGCGCCATCGTCCTCATCATGACCCGCTGGCATGAGGACGACCTGGCGGGCCGGCTTCTGGCCGAGATGGAGAGCGGCGAGGGCGAAACCTGGGAGGTGGTGAACCTCCCGGCCCTGGCGGAGGAGAACGACCCGCTGGGCCGCAACCCCGGCGAGGCCCTGTGTCCGGAGCGCTACGACGAGGAGGCCCTCGGGCGGGCTCAGAAGGTGCTGGGCACCTACAGCTTTGGAGCGCTCTACCAGCAGCACCCGACGCCCCGAGAGGGTGCCTTCTTCAAGGTCTCACAGCTCCAGTACGTGGACGCCGCGCCGGTGGGGCTTCGGTTGGTGCGAGCCTGGGACCTGGCCGCCACCGAGGATGACGGCGACTATACGGCCGGCGTCAAGATGGGGGTGGACCGGGAGGGCCGTTATTTCGTGCTCAATATCGCGTGGGGCCAATGGTCCACCGACCATCGCGACCGCGAGATCAGGAGCACGGCGGAGTTGGACGGGCGCGAGGTGCCGATCCTGGGCCCCCAGGACCCCGGCAGCGCGGGCGTCGATACCGCGAAGGCCTTTGTCCGCAAGCTCGCCGGCTGGACCGCCAAGACCCACAAGGTCAGCGGCGATAAGTCGGTGAGGGCCGACCCCTTCAGTTCGCAGGTGAACGCCGGGAACGTCACACTGGTGCGGGGCGCCTGGAACAAGGCCTTTGTGGAGGAGCTCCGAGCCTTCCCGGGCGGCGCCCATGACGACCAGGTGGACGCCGCGGCCGACGCCTTCAACGAACTAGCAGTGCCGATGGAGCTTCAGACCGACGACGAGCTCTACGCTGAGTTCTGGGGGAACCGCTGATGGGCTGGCTGCAGAGTCTGGGTTTCGGTCGGAGGCGCCAGAGCGGGAGCCTGGAGTTCCAGCAGCAGGACACCCGCCGCAAGGCGGGGTATGCGCGCTGCCTGCGGGCCTATCAGGGCTACAGCGTGCGGGGCACCCTGGGCAGCTCCGTCCCCACGGAGACCAAGCGGGTTGCCTTCAACTTCAGCCGCCCCATCGCCAACCTGGGCGCTGCCTTCCTGTGCGGAGGCGCGTTGGGCTGGGAGGTGGACGACGACGAGGCAGCGACGGCGACCGCTGAGGGCATCTGGGACCGCTCTGGCAGCGACCGCGCCATGCTGGAGCACGCCCTGACGGCGGGCATCTACGGGGACGCGGTACTGCTGGCGACCCAGGGCGCCGACGGTCAGCCTCGCGTGGAGTGCATCGACCCGAGCCTGTGCCTGCCCACCTTCGACGGCGCCGACTACAGCAAGCTGATCGGCCTGGAGATCGCCTACGAGGTCACGGACCGCCAGGGCGAACGGATCCTGCATCGGGAGATCTACGATGAGACCAGCCTGACGGTCTACGACGGCGACACGGAGGACACGAGCCGGAGCCTGACCTACGACGTGCTGCCGGCCGCGTGGGTCCGCAACCTCTCGGTGCCGGGGAGCGCCTACGGGCTCAGCGACCTGGACGGCATCCTGGACCTGGTGGAGCAGTACGATCACCTGTGCGGCAAGCAGACCCAGATCATCGACTACTACGCCGGCCCGACGATCGTGATCCAGGGCGTCCAGAAGAGCGACGAGATCAAGAAGGACATGCGGACGGTGCTCTGGCTTCCAGGCGAGAACGCCGACGCGCACTTCCTGGAGTGGAGTGGCAACGTCCCGGCGGTCGAGGAGCAGCTGACTCGCATCCGCAACGCTATCGCCGAGGTGAGCCAGGTTCCGGCCGTCGCCTTCGGGCAAGCGGACAGCGGGCTTTCGCAGATCAGCGGCGTGGCGCTCCGCATCCTCTACGGGCCGCTGCTGGCGAAGACCGCCATGAAGCAGGCCAACTGGGGTCCGGCGCTGGAGCGCGTGATGTGGCGGGCGCTGGTGACGGCGGGCCATGACGTGCCGCTGGAGGCCGTGAATGTGCGGTGGCCCTGCGCGGTCCCGGAGGACGTGGCGGCGTTGGTGGCCGATGAGGTCTCGCTGGTCACCAACAAGCTCAAGAGCCGGCGGACAGCCATGACGACGCTCGGAATCGAGAACCCCGGCGACGAGCTCAAGCGCGTGGTGGTGGAGCAGAAGTTGCTGGAGGCCGCCGCGCCCGCCCCCATGGCCCTACAGGGGCCTCCTGGCGCGATGGCGGGCGGCAAGGGGATGCCGGCGGGCAAGCCAGGCGCTCCGGGGCAGAAGGCGGCCCTGGCGCAGGCTCCGACCGAGCAGGACATCGCGACGGCGGTTGAGGAGCTGCTCGCCAAGTTCGATGAGATTGTGGCGGCCGAGGAAGACAACTTGGCCCAGGGGCAGGCGCGGGAAGGCGCCGGAGAGGGTGAGGGGGCAGAGTGAATCCAGAGACAGACATGGACTGGTGGGCCAACGAGCTGAAGAACGAGGTCAACAACCTCTTGTTCCGAAGGCTGCCAGGAACCACAACCATCGCGGAGATGGAGAAGATGGCCACTGAGATGTGGGCGACCATCATGAACGCATGGACGCAGGCCGGCCTGGAGCCGGGTGCGTTGGCGGGCGCGGACTGATGGCACTGACGCCATGGGAGGCGAAGGACCGGGAGAGAAGGTCCTGGGAAGAGTACGTCGCTGGGGCAGAGGAGTGTGTCGACAAGCGGCTGGCCTCGGGGAGTCGCGAGATTGAGTGCGAGTTCCCGGACGGGCGCTGCTTCGGTCCTGCGCTGATCAGCGACCTGACCAGCCGCTACTCAGAGCACGGTTGGGAGGTCTTCTGCCAGAATCCAACGACATGGGGACAGCCCTGCAAGCTACACTTCACGGCTCTTCAGGACGCGGGACCGGAGCCAGGGAGCAAGCCAACCCTGCGCCAGACCATCCAGGGCTTACTTCGGAGCTTCTTCGCCGCGTCCGACTGCAGGTAACACGACGATGCCTGACGACCCCGAGCAGCAGACCGACGAGGGCCTCCGCAAGCTGAAGCGCCGCCTGTCCTACGCCCTCTTCCTGCTGCTCGCCCGGTACCGGCGTGGCGACCTCACGGCTCAGGAGGCGCAGGCGCGGGGTCGGACCCTGCTGCTGAAGGCGCACCGGGCGGCCGCGACCCTCGGGTATCTGCGGGCGCGTGCCCTGGGCTCTCAGGAGCTCCAGCAGCTCCTCGCGGCTCCTGTGGGCGAGCGGGTAGCGCTGGCGCAGGTCAGCTTCCTGCGGGGCTTCCTGTCGGACGTGAAGGCGGCGACCGAGGGTGCCACGGACGCGGGGCGAGCGGTGGCGAGGGCAGCCACGGGAGCGGGTCGCAAGGCGAGGGCGGTGCTGTACGGGCAGCGACTCACCGGCACAGCGAACGAGGCCTGGGCGACGGCCCTGCGGACGCAGGCGGCACAGGAGGGGACGGCGGGCACTGCAGCGACCGGAGGCCTGGGCAGCGGGCCGACCGGAGACCTGGTGGCGGCGGAGCTGCAGCCGGGCACCACGCCGCTAGAGGCGAGGCTGGGCGGCTCTCCGCTCCAGGGCCTACCGGGCGAGGTGATGGGCCTGTGGGTGCTGGGCAACGCCGAGCACTGCCAGGACTGCATCGAGGAGGCCTCGCAGGGCTGGCGGCCGCTCTCGGAGTTCACGCGGTGGCCCGGTGACGGGAGTAGCGCCTGCCTCACAGCGTGTAAGTGCGTCGTGGTCACCAACACAGGGGCTAAGGGCTTCACAAACGCGGAGGAAGGATGAGGAGACTAAGGTTCTACTGGCGACCAGGGACATACAGCTCGCAGACTGAAGCCTGGGCTCTCTTGGGCCTGCGGTTCGGGACGCTCGCTTTTGGGCTCGCGAGGCTGCCACCCACGGGACGCCAGGTGTACCGCATCCCCTGGTGGCAACCCCGCCTGATGCTGAAGGTCGCGGCGCCCATCGGGCAGTGTTCCCAGCAATGGCTGTTTCGTGTGATCGTGGGCCCCCTGTCAGCAGGATGGCGGACGCGAGGGGATGCGAGGCCCGACCTCGCGACCTACTACGAGGTCGGCCTGATTCTGGGCTGGAGTGGCCGCCAGAGGTTCCGTCGTCTGAGGCTGCTTGGGCCCCGAATGGCCCCGGTTACCGACTGAGGAAGGGTGAGCATGGCGAGGTACCGCAAGAAGCCGGTGGTGGTGGAGGCCGTCCAGTTCACGGGCAAGAACCAAGCCGAGGTCCTGGCGTTCGCGTACCCAGGCATGAGCCAGATGGCACTTGAGGCAGCCCAGGTCATGGGGCTTCCGGTCGTCATTGAGACGTTGGAAGGCGACATGAGCGCGAGCCCCGGTGACTACGTGATTCGCGGCATCGCGGGAGAGGTCTACCCCTGCAAGCCCGACATCTTCGAGGCGACCTATGAGGCGGTGGCTGACTGACCTCTCGCACGCGCTGCGCCTATGGCTGGCCTACTGGCTCTATGAGGCCGCGGACTGGGTAACGCCCGTCCGATAGGCGCCCCCAACCTACAGCTTTGACTGAGGCTCACCCTACGGGTGGGCCTTTTGCGTTTTGACCCGGACGGCCCGGAGCAGGCACTTGCGCCAGCCGAGACCCTGTCGTGCGCTCGCGCACGTTTGGCAACAGGAGGAGACCCCATGGCAGAGGAACCGAGCGGGACCCCAGGCACCCCGCCCCCGGCAGGCACCCCGCCCCCGGCAGGCACCCCGCCCCCCGCGACACCTCCCGCCCCCAAACCGGGCGAGGGCGAGCAGGACGGCGAGGCAGCCAAGTTCAGGCGGCTGTTCGAGGCGGAGCAGAAGAAGCGCGAGGCGGCGGAAGCCAAGCTCTCCGGCATCGAGGAAGCCAGCAAGTCGGAGGCCCAGAAGCTCGCCGAGAAGGCGGCGCTGGCCGAGCAGTTGGCGCCCCAGGTGCAGGAGCTGACGGCCGTCGTGACCACCGAGGTGGAGCGCCAGAAGGCGGCTCTGCCTCCGGAGCTGCAGGCGCTGCTTCCCGAGGGACCCCCGCAGAAGCAACTGTCATGGCTCGCGCAGGCGCGGGAGGCAGCCGACAAGCTGAAGCCCGCAGGTGGCCTACCGAACTCCGGGGGGCGCAACCCCGGAGGCTCGAACGGCCCCACCGTGGATCAGACCAAGAGCACCTACCGCTCTCTTCGGGGGCGGGTGATGCCCGGCGGCTGATTCGGGAGAGACCAACATGGCTGTAACCAAGCAGGGTAACACCCTCACCCTGAAGGCGGCCGCTGCTGCTGACATCGCCGAGGGCAAGCTGGTCGGAGTGGACTCCTCCGGCAACGCCATCGTGGCGACCAATGCCTCCGGCGCCATCGTGCAGGCGGTGGGGGTCGCGGTCAAGGCCGCCAAGGGCGCCAGCAACCAGTATGTGGCGGTCGCCACCTGGGCCATCGTGGACGGCTTCACCGGCCTGACCCTCAGTGGCACCGTTTACCTCGACACGGCGGGGGGCGTCACCCAGACCCGCCCGACCACCGCGGGCACCGCGATTCAGCCTGTGGGGGTCGCCGTCAGCGCAACTAAGGTGTTGTTCAGCCTGGGCAGCTACTTCGCGACCGCCCAGGTCGCCGGCACCTCGACCCTGGCCTAAGCTGAAAGGAGCGCACCATGGCAAGCGGCAGCGTAGGCTACGCCCAGGGGATGGTTGCCGACCAGACCCAGATGCTTCAGGCGGTCGTGGACGGACTGGCGGTCTACAACCAGTCGGTCAACCCGCTGATCAATGACCTGAGCTTCCGGGATGTCCGCGAGGTCATGCGGATCGCCCAGGCGCCCATCCAGTTCCGGCGCTCCGCCGACGGGGGCAGCCCTGAGTCGCAGCGCCAGAGCTACCGGCTCATCTCCGTGCCCCTGGAGGGCTTCGAGAGCGGCGTGATGTGGACCATTGAGGGTCTGCAGGACGCCAAGCCGGGCGAGTTCCAGCAGACCTTCGACGCGGTGATGGCGGGCGCCTCAGAGCGCGAGGACGCGGAATTCTTCCGCACCCTCTTCACCAGCCAGACCGCCGGCTCCGTCGGGACCGCCTACCGGGCCTCCTGGTACAACGGCGAGACCGACGTCCCCAACTACAAGAACAACTCCCACTTCGGGTCCGCTCACACCCACTTCGCGGGCATCAACACCACCACGCTGGCCCTCAGCCACGTGACGGCTGCCGCGGCCCACATCCGTCACCACGGCTACGGCCTGGGACCCAACAGCCTCCTCGCGTTCTTCAATACGGACGCGGCGGCGACCATTGAGGGACTGCTGAACATTTCGGTGGCCAGCAGCCTGACGACTCCCGAGCGCATCAAGGCTCAGGATCAGGGCGCCTACGGCTCCGGAATCCGGTACGCCGGCATCGAGTTCGTTTTCGACGACAACGTGCCCAGCGGGTACTTCGCCGTGGTCGATCGCAGCCTGGCCCCCATCGCCAAGCGGGTGCATTACGACCCCTCCGCGCAGGGCCTCAAGATGTACCAGGAGAGCTTCAACGAGAAGTATCCCCTGGCGGGCAGCTACTTCAAGGACCGCTACGGCTTCGTGGTGGCTCACCTGGGGGCGGGTGTGGCGCGGCAGATCGTCGCCACCACCACCTACACCAACCCGACCTTCCGCCTCACCAACTAATGAGCGCGGAGGCACGACTGAGCGAGGAGCTGCTGGGACGCCCGCTGTCTGACGACATGCGGCCTGACCTGCGGCTCCTCGCCGCTCTACTCGACGTTACCTGCGAGGTGCGAGACTCCCTGGCGGAGCTCCTCGCCCTCGCACAGTCGCAGGCGCCCGGCGAGCACTGCACCGAGTCCACTCCTGCCCCAACCCCCACGCCCGCCCCGAAGGCCGGGAGCCGCAAGAAGGCTCCGGGAGGCTGATGATGCACATCATAGACCCAGTGGAGACCGAGGGCACCATCACGGCCGGCGGTGTCTCGCAGCAGGTCTACCCGGCCCGCCAGCGCCGCTACCTCCGGGTGGTTAGCCGGAGCCCCTTGCCTCTCTACGTGAGGCTGGGGCAGGCGGCCGTGGTGGGGAAGGGCTACTGGCTCCTGACCCAGGGGCAGGACATCATCTGGGACAACGCGGTGCCGGCCTGCGCCGTCTACATCATCGGCGACACCACGGGCCAGCCCTTCACGGCGGAAGAGGCGGTGATGTGATGAGGACTCACCGCCTCTCCCTCCTGTTCGTCGCCCTCTCCCTCCTGTTCGTCGCCCTCACCCTCCTCTGGGGACAGGCCTGGGCCGCCACGCCCCAGAAGGGCATCCGCGCCAAGAGCGTGGTGCTGACCTCCACTACCGGGGACATCGGCGCCTACGAGCTGCAGGTCGGGGGCTACGGCCACGACCACAACGCGGCGGCCAGCGTCGCGGTGGCCGCCTGGCGCAACCCCGGAGGGCTGCACGGGTGGATCGTCGCCGACGATGCCATTACGCTCCCGGCCGAGGTGGCGGCGCTGGGCAGCCACTACCTTACCTCCGTCACACTGACCTCCGTCAACGCGGCGGGCGGCAAGGTTTGTGTGTACCGCACGAGCGGCGCCAACCTGGCGTTGGTCGGCACACCGGTAGCCTGGACCGCGACCGACCCCGCTGGCGGCGCCAACCAGACCATCGACCTGACGGCGGGCGGCACCACCAACGGGATCGGGCCGATCGCCACGGGGGATCTGGTGGGGGTCCACCTCGACGCCTCGGGCGCCTCCAACCCGACCCTGGGCGCGAGCGCGAGCGGCAGCGGGACCTGCCGCTCGCTAGTGGGTGTCTGGTCTACGGACCCCATCCCCACCGCCAGCCTCGTAAACCAGACCTACCCGATCCTGCTGCGGGCCTGCATCAAGACGACCTGCAAGCGCATGGAGACGGCCAGCCCGGCTCCGGGCAACACCTACAAGGTGCCGGCCTTCCAGAGCCCCTACTACCTCATCTTCGATGACGTGATTGGCGTGGACGGTCAGACGCTGACCCTCGCGCTCCAGGGCATCCGAGGGACGGACAACCCGGCTACCACCAAGGCGACACTGGTCACCGCACAGACGCTTGTGCTCGACCTCGGGGCCGTCGATCAGGTGACCTGGGCGGGACGCAGCAACGCGCTAGGGGCGGGCGAGGCGGCGGGCAGGTTCTCCTTCGCTGTCCACATCGACCCGGCGCTGAAGAAGGCGGACCTGTACTACATCGACAAGACCGTGGGCCAGGCGGGCGGCTCCGATGCTGGCGATACCACGCTCATCTGCCACGCCGTAAAGGCCCTTGGCGTGAGGGGCAGCCGAGACCAGATCGACGCGGTGAACAACGAGTGGATCGACATCACCCGTGTCGCCATCAGTTCGAGCGGCGGCATCCCCACCCTCGGCAAGCTGGTGGTAGCGCGCCGGCCCTGGTTCGCGGGCGCGGACAGTTACGTGTACACCTACCCGCTCCAGCACGTAGGAGCGGAGCTGCAGGACAGCACCCTGGGGTACTTCGCGGCGCAACCCTACATCATCGGCCTCGGCATCCCTGGCAAGGGGTTCAGCCCCGACAGCTACGACGCCACCAAGACACCCTTCTGGGTTCGCTGGGGAGGGCACGCCAACAGCGTCATCGGTCGTCACGACATTCGCGAGGTGCGGGATGCGACCGTCTGCCTGGTAGAGTGCGGAGCGACCAATGATCTGAGGACGGCGTTCTGGGGCACGGAAGAGGCCATGATGGCCTCGGTGCGCCGGGAGTTCGCGGACCTCCTGACCTGGGTCGGCCAGGCGCGCGCCTACAACAATGAGGTCGTCCTGAGCGACGTGCCCCCCTACGCGGCCGACTCCCAAGATGTCTCTCCCTGGTACAACACGAAGTCTCGCCATCTGTTCAACCGCCTTCTCCTCACCCTGGGCGCCCACCGGGGCGTGTTCGTCGCCAACACGGTCCCGTGGGTGATGGACCTGGGGAGCATCAACTCCCTGCGGGAGAAACAGAACAGCTTGACCCTAGACCAGGTGCATTTCCTGCAGGCCGGAGACCGCCTGCTGGCCTGGAGGCTGGCTCGCGCCTACGAGGGCACGGGCGACGCCTGGTACGTGTGGCCGGAGTAGAGATGGCAGCCACCTACGATTTGGCAACGAATATCGGCAAGGTCCGCTTGCGGATCTGCGACACCGACATCGCCCTGGCCCTCTTCAGCGATGCGGAGATCAGCGAGTTCCTGATCGCGAGCCGCAACAACGTGCCGCTGGCGGCCGCCGAGGCCTACGAGACGCTGGCCCGGGACCGGGCACGCCTGGCCCGGGTGGTGCAGAGCGGCACCTACAAGACCGAGAAGCACGCCATCGCGGATCTGTTGAAACTGGCCGACGCGCTGCGGAAGGGCGCCCTGCCGATCGGGGCGGAGACCGGCATTCTAGTGAGCAGCGACCAGGAGATGCTGGAGGAGTATCGGCCGACCTGGCGCGGCATCTTCGATCCCCCGGTGGTGGAGTAATGCGGCAGGCATCGACCGCCATCGCGCCCACCTTTGCCGCCGAGATAGCCGCGACGCTGGACGCCACCTGCGTGATTCAGCGGCGGACGCTGGTCTCGGATGGCGCCGGAGGGAGCGCGGAGACGTGGGTGCAGGTAGGGGGCACCATCCCCTGCCGACTCTTCACCGCGCGCCAGCAGGCCGTCTCCGAGGAGCGGGGCGGCGCCCTCACCTCCCTCCTGAGCTGGCAGGGCGCGGTGCCGCTGGGCACCAGCGTGGGCCCCCAGGACCGGCTGGTGAGCGGCGGGCGGACCTACGAGGTCCTACAGACCAACGTGGGAGAGAACGGCGCGCCCTGCATCACCCTCTACCTGCAGCAGAGCCTCTGACGTGCCGCGCGTCAGCTATACGGTCGTCACCCGCGCCAACAACGCGGGCAAGCTCACCGCGGCGGTCCACTCTGCGGCCGCTCGAGCCGTGGCCGCCACGGCGGAGAACTCGCAGCTTATCCTGCGGGAGAAGATACTGCGCGGGCCCAAAACCGGACGCGTCTACACCCATGGCCCGCAGCCTCTGCCCCACCAGGCCTCCGCGCCGGGCGAGAGCCCCGCGAACTGGACGGGAGCCCTGCAGGACAGCATCCGCTACCAAGAGGTGCCGGGCGACGGCCTCACCTGGGCGGTCGTGATCGGCAACCAGGACGGCATCGCCGACTTCCTGGAGCACGGCACGGTACGGATGGCCCCCCGCCCCTTCATTGAGCCGAGCCTTCCGGAGATCAAAGAGCTGCTGACCCTGAGCGTGGAGCTGGCCATCAGAGAGGTGACCCGTGGCTAACGAACTGCTGGGCGCCGAGCGCTGGCTCTACGCGAAGCTGACCGCCGACACCACCCTACAGGGCCTCATCGGGAGCCGGATCTACTCGGACGTGGCACCCAACGGGTCCAGTTACCCGCTCATCATCCTGAGCAACAACAGCGAGCAGGACGTGGTGGGGGCGGCGGGGGACCGGCTGCTCGCGCGTCCCCTCTACCTGGTCAACCTGGTGACCAACACCGGCAGCGTGGCGGTCTATGAGCAGCTCATCAACCGCATCGATGAGGTGCTGACCCTCACGGTCCCAGAGGTCGTCACCCTCGGATCCAAGACCTACACCATCCTCTCCTGCGTGCGTGAGCGCACGGTGCGTTACGCCCAGGTGGAGGACAAGACCGACCTACGCTACATCGGCGGGCTCTACCGCCTGGACATAGCCCCGGCCTAATCGGGCACCCCATAGACTAGCACTCAGGCCTCTGGCAGACCACCGCCAGGGGCCTTTTCCATGCGCCAGGAGGAGACCCCCATGGCACAGGCTACCCCTGCAACACTGGAACGACTCCAGCTCGCGCTGGAGTCCACGGACGGGACGGCGGTGCAGCCGACGAACCGCCTCCTGGGTATGACGGTGACGCTGGAGCCCGATATCCCGGTGGTGGAGGTGGAGGAGGACGGCAGCAAGGCGGCCGTCGACACCATTATCGGCAAGGAGGAGACTGGCGGGACCTACAACGGCAAGGCCGCCGGGTTCAATGAGCTGGCCTACGTCCTCTCCTCGCTGCTCTGCAGCCCCGTCGTCTCAGCAGCCTCAGGCGGAGTGACGGCCAAGCAGCATGAGTTCCTGCCCAGCCAGTCGGATCCCGACGCCTACAAGACCTTCACGGCCGGGCTGGGGAGCTCCGCCCATGCCTCGCGGGTGTCAGGCCTGACGTTCAACGACCTCAAGATTGAGTTGACCCGGCAGGCCATCTCCCTGAGCGGCAAGCTCCTGGCCAGGAAGCTGCTCGACGGTCTCCGGGTACAGAACGTGTGGATCACCGGGTCGCCGACCGGCGGCACCTTCACGCTCAGCTACGGGGGCCAGACGAGCGCCGGCATCGCCTACAACGCCGCTGCCGCGGCCGTGAAGAGCGCCCTGGAGGCGCTGACGACCGTCGGTGCCGGCAACGTGAACGTGCTGGGCCCGCTGGGCGGTCCGTGGAGCATAGAGCTCGCCGGCACGCTGGCCAACACGACCGCGACGGCCATCACGGCCAACGGCGCTACTCTGACGGGCGGCACCAGCCCGGGAGTCAGCGTCGGCTACTGCCTGGATGGCATCACCCCGACCCGGATTGCGTTCGTACCCCTGCCCCCCAAGGCCATCTCGGTCAAGATGGGGACGGCGCTCAACAACATGGCCGCCCTCAGCAACGTCCTGAGCGTAAGCCTGCAGGTGGGAAGCCGCCGACAGGGGATCTACTACCTGAACGCCTCCGAGAGCTACGACGACACCGTGGAACTCCACGGAAAACCGACAGCGCAGATCGTGGTTCCGAAGAGCGGCTCGACGGATGCCTACCTGAACAACCTCCGGGCCGGCGATCTGCTCTACTTCGAGGTGACGGTGACGGGGCCGACGGCCGACGGGACCGCCACCTACTCGTTCCAGTGGACGATGCCGTGCAGTGTTAGCAAGCAGAGCCGGGGCGACACCGACAACCTGAAGACCTATGCCTACGACCTGGTGAGCCTCTATGACGGGCCCGCCAGTTCCACGGCGCTGGGCGGCTTCCTGCGAGTCCGAATCAACAGCATGCTGCAGGCGGTGGCCTAATCCGCGCCGGCAACCGGGGATGTGGGGGGGGCCTTCGGGCCCCCTTCTGGTTTGTGAGAGGAGAAGCGATGGCAGAGGGCACGAAGGCACGGACGGCAGAGAAGCCGCAGGGCCTGCAGCTCAGCACGATCCGCAACCGGACCCACACCGTACCCGTGGAGTTCGAGGGCGAGAAGTTCGAGGTCACCTATCGCAGGGGCATCCTGTCCCGACAGTATGATGCCGAGCGTCGGGCCGTCGAGAAGGCCGCGCGGGCGACGGAGGACGACGCGGACCGGGCGACCGAGGAAGCCCTGAAGGCGGTGATGGTCTATGACCTCTCCGTCATTCTGGAGTCCTGGACAGTCCTGGACGGCGCCAAGCCCGTGCCCATCACTCAGGAGCTCCTGGAGTCCCTAGACTTCGACTTCCTGGGCGCCATCTACTCGGCCATCTGGGACGACCGCCGCCCCCCGGTGGAGACCTCGACCGACTCTTCTGGTACCTAGCCGGTTACGGGGACCCAGAGGGCATAGAGCCCCTCATCGACCGCTGGAACCTCTTTCAGGCGGCGCGATGGCTGAAGGTCGCCCCCTGGGAGCTGGAGCAGCAGCCTGACGAGTACCTCCTCCATGCCCTCGCCTTTGCGAAGGTAGAGGCAGACGTCCAGACTGAGCTGATCGAGAAGGCGAAGCGGAGCCACAAGTGAGCATCCAACTGGCAGACATTGTGCTAAAGCTCGGCGCTGACGTGCGCGAGTTGGAGACGGCGGTAAACAAGGCCACCAAGGACGCCGAAGCCACCGTCCGCGCGTCTGCCAAACGGATGACCGACGTTGAGAAGGAGCGCGTCACCGAGAAGGAGCGCCTCGGGAACAAGGAACTTCAGGACCTGAAGGCGCGCGTGGCCGAGGAGAAAGAAGCGCGCATCAAGGCCACCTACGAGTCGGTGGAGGCGGAGCGAAAGGCCGTCGCGGCTCGCGTGGCCCAGATCAAGGCGGCGTCGAAGGAGATGCGGGGCCTGGACAAGGCCACCGTGGACGCAGGGCAGCGCCTCTCGCGCCTCAGCACCACACTGGAGGGGCTACGCGGAGTCGGGTGGGGCCTCACGGCAGCCTTCGGCGGCATGGTGTTGGGAATGGCGGCGGTTGCCAAGAGTGGCACCGACATGAACGTGACCCTGACTCAGACTCAGGCCGCCCTGACACTCATCACCGGCTCCTCTGGGGGCGCCGCGAAGCTCATCAAAGACCTCCGCCGGGAGGCGCTGTCCTCCCGTCTGGAGTTCAAGGAGATGCTGCCGATCGCCCAGAGCCTGGCGGCCGCCTATGGGCCTAACGGCTTGGGCAAGGTCATCCCAACCATGAGGGCCTTCGGGGACACCGCCACGGCCCTGGGAATCTCGCGAGACGCTCAGGAGCGGGCCCTGCTGGGCTTCCGGCAGATCCTCTCTCGCGGCTCTGCGTCTCAGCAGGACCTCAACCAGGTACTGCTCAACATGCCTGGCCTCAACGTGGCGGGTGTGCTCAAGAGACGCTTTGGCACGGCTGACACGGAGGCCCTGCAGCGGGCGCATGTCACCGGCCAGCAGGTCGCTGATGCCCTGGTGGCGGGCATGCAGCAGCAGTTCGGCGGAGCCCAGCAGAAGTTGGCCGGCACGCTCCCGATGATCCTGTCCAACTTCGGGGACGCCTTCAATGAGTTCACGTCACGCCTGACGTCCAAGTTCACGCCCGACATCACCAAGGCGCTGGGAACCATCCTGAAGAGTTTTACAGCCCTCACCCAGGACGCGCAGGCCATGACGGCCCTCAGGGCACCCTTCGACGCCCTGGGCGACACGATGCTGCGACTGTCCGAGACGGCCCGGAAGGCCATCGAGTGGTTCCGTGGTCTCAGCAGTGGGGCGCAGGACCTCCTGGTGTCCCTGGGTACCGGACTTGGATCGACGGCGGGCCTAGTGGGCGGGGCGCTGCTGCTGGCCTCCAGCTTCGTGACCGTGGCTGATCGCCTGATGCGCGTCAAGACCATCCTCGCGGAGATCCCGCAGGCAGCCGCGGCCGCGCGGTTCGGCCTGTACTCACTGGCAACCCTGGGGATCTACAAGCTGCTCACGGAGGGCAAGGACGCCTACGACAAGTGGAAGGCGGCCGAGAAGGAGCGAGACACCGCAGGCGGGAACCGCGCGGGCGTGCTGCGTGAGGCCATTTGGGGCGTTAGGGACGCTCGCGAGAAGGGCTGGCCGTCGCGTGCTATGCCTGCCTACATGCCTGGCATGTCGGGCGCCGCCCTGGAGGAGACCAGAAGCACCCTAAGAAAGCAAGCACTCACAGACAGCGGCGTGGGGCAGCCAGCCATGGTCGAGATCGAGAGGGCCGCCAAGGCTCTGGGCATCGCCGATCCCTATGGCCTGCCTAAGGGATCCCCCCTGCTTCAGAAGCTGCAGAGCGAGCTCCAGCGACGCATGGAGGCGGCCAGTAAGGACCTCTCTCAGCGCGGCGGCTATGCCAAAGTCGGTAGCGTCTATGTTGCGACCGAGTTATCCTCTATGCTCAAGCAGTTGCCAGCCAACGTGAGGAAACTGCTTGAGAGCCATACTACGCGAGGGGTTCACCCTTTCGACGAGCTAAGCAAGTACACCCACAAGACCGGGCACTCCTTGGACGTTGATACCAAGGGGTGGTCAGAAGCCCAGCGCTCCACGGTACAGCAGGCGCTGGAGGCGGCAGGTCTGGGATATGCCTTCAGGACCAAGAGCTCAAAGTGGAACGAGCACCTTCATCTGGCCGCGCCTGGCGGCTCCAGCAACTGGGAGCAGCTCGCCCACGCCAACAAGAACCGCGAGGCGTGGGCCGCCAAGGCTGCCGCTGACGTTGAGGAGGCGCGCAAGGCAGACAAGCTCTACCGTGACTCCGTCATTGCCGGCATCTCCGATGACACCAGACGGGAGATCGCCGTGCGCCGCGAGGCCACCCGCGTCAAGGTCGATGAGATCCGGGCCTCCGCTCTGTCCACGGCCAAGCAGCATCAGGCGATCAGCAGCCTGGAGGCCGAGCTCGGGCGCGACATCCAGAAGATCCAGCGGGAGGCGGCCCAGAAGGAGAGGGACGCCCTCAAGAAGACGGCTCGGGAGTCCGAAGCGGCACGCAAGCGCTACATGGAGGCCCTGAAGGCGAACCTGGCCGCCCGCGAGACCGACTTCCAGCGCGACTTTGAGGACCGCTTGGCGGACCTGGAGCTCTACTTCCGCAAGAAGGGGGTCCCGGAGGACGTCGCGCGTCGATGGACGGCGGAATCCCGGCTGAAGTCGCTGCAGGGCTTGGGCGACGAGATGGGGCCTCCGAGCCCGGCACGGTTCGAATGGCGGCGCCGTGAACTGCGCCAGGCGGAGATGGCGGTTCCGGTGCGTCCGGCCCTGGTTGGGGACAACCTCCCCATTCCCGAGTGGGCTCAGGGCAACGTGGACTCCGAGCGCATCGCCGCGAAGATGGCCGATGCCTACGTAGAGCGCATTATGGAGCGCCACAGAACGCCCGAGGGGAGCAGCTACGGGAACGTCGGCCCTGGCGCCTCTGGGCTCAGCTTCGACTCTGAGAAGGTCGCGGCCATCGAGTCCGACAGAGTGGCGCGAGCGAACAAGGAAGCCGCCAAGCGGAACAGGACCCCTGAGCAGCGGGCCAATCAGGAGTTCTGGGCCCGCACCAGCCAGGACATGCAGGCAATCTTCGCTCAGGGCTTCCTTAACATCGGCAAGGGCGCCAAGGGCATGTTCAGCACTCTTCTGGGCGGCTTCAAGGACATGATCCTTCAGATAATCGCGGAGGTCGCGGCCAAGAAGGTGGTCGGCTTTCTCGGAGGCCTCTTCGGCATCCCCCTGATGGCCGAGGGAGGGACGCTGGCGCGTGGTCAAGCCGCCATCGTGGGCGAGCGCGGGCCAGAGCTCTTCCTGCCTCGCAACTCCGGCACCATCATCCCCAACGAGCAGCTCACCGGCACCTCCGTGACCATCAACATGGGGACCGTCCACGTCCACGGGCGCGAGGGCGCGCGCCAGGTGGGCGCGGAACTGGCCGACGCCTTCCGCCGCTCCCTCCGCACCGCTCCCACCGCCGCTTAGGAGGCGTAGAGATGGCAAGCCTGGCCTACCAGTTTGGCAGCTACGTCTACGCCTCCAACAGCGCCCATGTCAGCGACTGGCAGGAGCGGATTGGGGACCGGGGCGAGGCGATCGCGGTGCCGGGCAGCGACCGGGCGCGGGAGACGCAGGCGCTGCTGGGACCTCGCGAGGTGACGGTTTCGGGGCGCATCTCCGCCTCCAGCGCGGCCCTCTGGCGGTCGGCCCTCGATGCCTTCCTGGCGGCCCACAACCCCGGCACCGGCTACGCCAACCTCTACCGCTGGGACGATCGGTATCGACGCGCCTGCCCGGTGGGGCTGCCAACGATCGGGCTCAACAACCGGATGAAGAACACCTGCACCTTTGAGGCGCACTTCCGCTGCCCGGACCCCTACCTGTACGCGGCCCTCGCGAGCACCGATACCGTCCTGACCCCGGCGGCGGGCGCGCCCGGCCACAACGTCATCGCCACCGGGACGGCGGAGGCCCTGCCAGCCTACACCCTCACGATCGGCGTGGGCGGGACCGGAACGATCGTGCTGCAGCGCTCCAGCCCCTCGCCGGTCAAGTCCTTCACCCTCACCGGGACCTTCACGGCCGGCGACGTGCTGGTGGTGGACGCCCTGGCGCAGACGGTGACGCGCAACGGCGCCAACGCCCTGAGCCTCCTGACGGCGGGCAGCTTCTTCGGCCTCATCCCCGGCAGTAACAACCTGGTGCTGACCTTTGCCGCGCCCCTGACCCTGGCGAGCCTTATCACCACCTGGC
This sequence comes from Armatimonadota bacterium, assembly GCA_036504955.1. GTDB lineage: Bacteria > Armatimonadota > DTGP01 > DTGP01 > DASXUI01 > DASXUI01. The sequence goes on along the minus strand of DASXUI010000097.1, from coordinate 23,650 downwards.
GCGGACGCTACCTCTAATGCTCGCCTTCGAGACAAGGCTCTACACGGCGGCTGGCACCCGCGTTCCGTGCCCGCGCGCCTGGGTGCTCTCCCGTGACTTCATCCTGACCGAGCGGGGCGGGTGCGACACCTTCACACTGGACCTGGTGGCGGCCTATGAGGACGTGGAGATCACGGCCCTGCTGGGCGCGATGCCCGCCAGCAACTGGCGCGTGGAGTTCTGGTGGGGCAGCGCGTGCGTTTACCGCGGCTGGGTGGAGCAGGTGGAGCGGAGCCTGCAGGATACCCCGAGCCTCACGCTGACCGGCTGCGGCCTAATGGGGCGCTGCGGCACTCTCCTGGTGGACTCCGCCATCGTCAAGGCCGGCGGCGCCGACGTGAGCGAGTTCTTCGCCCAGCTCGCCCACCGCTACCTGCTGCCGGCCCTTCCGGGCCTCACGGTCAGCATCGACACGCCCATCGGCTACACGCTGGAGCGCGCCGAGTTCTTCGATACCGACCTCCGGGCCGCCTTCGACAAGCTGGCCGACGCCTCCATGCGCGGATTGCTGTGGGGCTTCGCCGTGGACCCAACGGGCGGCGGGAACGTGCTGTACGTGCGGGCGATGCCCATCGCCGTCACGCTGGAGGACTACCGCTTCCGCGCCGGCCGAGAGGTCACCTATCTGGCGCAGCCGGAGGACCTGGCGGGGGTCGTCAACGCGATCAAACTGGTCGGCGGCAACGCGGGGGCGGCGGGAAACACGGTCTACAACAGCCGGTTCGCTCAAGCCCTGCTTCCCGGCGAGACGGTTGCGGGCAACCTGCTGATCGACCCGTCCTTCGAGACGGGCACCGTGTGGCACCATAACGCCTCCGACCCCTGGGTGGAGACGGGGGACGCCCGCAAGCGGCCCTCCGAGCGGTGGAGCGGTGCCTACGCGCGGTCCGGCAACTACGTCGCCATCCTGGGCTCCGTGGCGGGCAGCAGCGTGGCCCAGACGGTGGACGTGAGCGCGCAACTCCTGGTGGGCGCCGACACCCCCTTCCTGTTCCTGCTGAACACGGCCCTCTGGGTCGCGGGCAGCGCGACGGTCGGCGTGAAGGTGGAGGTGTTGAACGCGGCCCTGGCCGTGCTGGCCACGCCCATCAATGGCAGCTTCGGCGTTACCTGGCGCAGCTACCAGGAGCACCGCGAGGTGTTCCATGTCGCGGCCGCCCTCACGACGGCCAAGTACATCAAGGTAACGGTGACTTGGACGGCGGGCACCACCGGCATCCTCCTGGACGACCTGTGGCTGTTCCGGGGCGACAAAACCAGCCAGGACGGCTGGGTGCTGTACGATACCGACGCCAAGAAGCTGGTCACCGACGTGCCGGTGGACTGGAGCTGCAACGCGTCGCCCCTGTATGGCTCCTCCTGCGTGCGGATCGACACCACGGGCAAGGTGCTGAGCTACGGCGGCCGCAAGGTCACGCTGATCCCAACGAACGACCACGGGTCGCCCTTCCGCAAGTACACGGCGTTCGCCCTCTACTTCTGGCTTCGCAGCTCCACCGCCATGACGGTGAGCCTCGGCCTCTACGTGGACGACCCTGGCGGGTCGGTCAAGCATTGGCTGCCCATGAGCGGGAACACGGTGGTGACCAACGGGCTAGGGACCTGGCAGCGCATCAAGGCGGTGATCGTCACGGAGGGCAACGAGCACGCCACCGGCCTTCGGGCGGCGCTGGCCGTCTGCTCCGCCGGAGTGCTGGACGTGGACTGCTGTATGCTCCGCGAGGATGGGGTAGCGGGTGACGACGAGTTCATGCCCGGCGAAACCTGCGAATGGGTGTTCCGGGGCGACAACGCGACGCCGGCCGTGGCGCTGCCGACCACGGGCGCGGGCGCCCTCTCCGCCGCGGCGCAGGCCAGCATCAGCACCTACGGTCTGCGGGAGAAGGTGGTGGACGCCGAGGAGATCACCACCCTGAAACAGGCGCGGGCCTACGCGGCCGGCTGGCTCAACCGCTATGCCTCGCCCGTCCGAACCGGGCAGGTGAGCATCGATCCGGCCGACACGCTGGTGTGCCAGGTGGACACCTCCACGGACGCCCTGGCGACCACCGGCCTGGTGCGGGTGGACGGGCTGACGGTGCCCCTAATCAGCTACCCCACCCGCGTGCAGTACACGATGGCCGAGCACGGCGGGGAGCGCTGCGACCTGGACCTGGACAACCGGCGTCCGGACCCGGCGCTGTTGTTGCTCTACGCCCTCGGCGGCAAGAAGGGGCGGGGCGGGGGCGGCGGGCACCGGGGAGGCTCCAACCTGGTCAGCACTCCGGGCAACAGCGTGCCGACCGGAGACCCTGGCAGCAGCACGCTGCCCGTTCTGGCGCAGTACGGGCCGAGCGAGCCCGGAGTGTACGCCCGGACCTGGGACGCCAACCCGGACACCCTGGCGGGCGGCACTCGGACCCTCACGCTGTATGCCTCCGACGGGGTAACGCCCAAGGCACCGATACCGGGAACGCTAGTGCGCGTCTGGGTCGGCAAGAACTACCACATCCCCATCAAGGAATGGTCGATCTCCGACTACACGATCACCTTCGCGGCCGGTTGCCACCCGATCCTCGATCAGGTGGTGACCGTCGAGTTCACCCCAGGAGGCTAAGATGCGGCGTCTGTCCCTTGCTCTACTCGCCCTTGCCTGCCTCGTCTCGCCCTCCTGGGCGGACTTCGTGGTGGACAGCGGCAGACAGGTACGCTCAACTATCAACCTGGAGACCGGATCCCACTTGGTGCGCCCGACCGTGGACGGCGCGAACGTGCTGCGCGTGCAGACCTCCGGCAGTGTGGAGGTGCTGGGCGTTGCCACCGACACGCCGATGGTACGGGCCGCGAGCCTGACGATCGGCACGGGCGGCCACCTGTACCTCGGCGCGGGGAGCGTGCGGGCCAACGGCACTCAGCACCTCCTGTCGCAGGCGGCCGGTACCAACCTCATCACCCTGGGCAGCTCCACTGTCGCCAACGGGCTGAGTCTCGACAGCTCCTCCGGAGTCGGTCGCTTCACGGTGAGCGCGGCCGGCAACGGGTATTTCGCCGGCACCCTGACCACGGCGGGCATCCTGTACGCGGGCAGCGGCGGCGTGGCGTTGACGGTGGCGGACGGCCATATCGCCAGCACGGCGCTGCCCACGCTGCCCCACAGCGGCCTCTCGGGCCTGACGGCCGACGATCATCCCCTCTACCTGCGGGCCGACGGCGGGCGCGCCCTGACCGGCAACCTGCCGGCGGGCGGGTACCGCATCACCGGGCTCGGCACCCCCTCGGCGGGCAGCGATGCCGCCACGATGGCCTACGTAGACAGCCGCGCCTCCGGCATCACCTGGGCGGCGTCGGTCCTGGACAAGGACCTATCGACGCCCCCTGGCACCCCCGCGGTGGGCCAACGTTACATCGTGTGGCCCACGGGTACGGGCGCCTGGGCCACGCATGACAACGCCATCGCTGAGTGGAGCGGCGCCGCCTGGACTTTCACGCCCGCCAGTGGTGCTCAGACCACCAACCTCGCGCTGCTGGTGGGCGACGAGGCGAAATCCTACGTCTTCAACGGCACCGCCTGGGTCAGCTTCGGTGGCGCGGTGGCCCATGCGGACGTGACGGGCCCGGACGTGGGCGACTACCACACCCAATACGCGCGCCTGGCGGGGCGCGGCTCCGGGCAGACGCTGTACGGGAGCAACGTCGCGAGCGGCAACCTCACCCTCGGCAGCACCAGCCACGCCACCAAGGGCAGCCTCATCCTCGCGGACCTGATCGGTACGGGCGGGTTCCTGATGGCTGACAGCAGCGGCCACCTCTACTCGTCGAGCGCCGTCAATCTGGCCTCCCAGGTGGGCGGGCTCCTCCCGGTAATCAGCGGCGGTACCGGAGCCGGGACGGCGGCCGGAGCGCGCGTCAATCTGGGGCTCGACCAGCTCGCCAACGTGCCGCAGGTGCAGCTGCAGGCCGCGACGCCAGCGGCCAGCCAGACAGGCGGGCTGTGGGTGACGGGCGCGGCCAAGGCGGGAAGCCTGGAGGCCACGGCTGGGGGTCTCTCCCTGCCGCAGGGGCAGGCGGTGCGGGCCGGCGCGAACTGGATGCTGGGCCAAACGATCGACGGGACCGCCACCAACAGGCTGGGGTCGGACGCCATCAGCAACCCGCTGGCGATCTACACCAACACGGGCGCCCCCAAGGCCACACTGGACGCTGCCGGAGTGCTGGCGGTGCCGAGCATCGTCTCCGGCGTCGTGAAGAGCGCCGGCGGCACCCTCTCGGGCGGGGCGGCGGCGAGCGACCTCTCCGGCTGGCCGGCGGCGGTGGATATGACGGAGCTGGGGCGCCTAGACGGGGTGACCTCCGGCATCCAAGCGCAACTCAACGCCAAGGAGGGCCTGCCTGCCGGCGGGGACTGGACCTCGTATCTGAGGGGCGACCGGACCTGGCAGCCCTTCACGGCGGGCGTGCGGGGGCTGGTGAGCGCCACCGCGCCCCTGACCTACAACGGCACGACCGGCACCTTCGGCCTCTCCGTGGGGCCAGGCGTGGGCCAAGTGGCGGACGGACCCCACAACCACGACACGCGGTACAGCCTCCTGGGGCACGTCCACAGCAGTCTCGCTGCCTCGGGCGGGAGCCCTGACCCCGCCCTGAGCGTGGATGCCGTCGGCGTCACGTCGATGCTGGGGGCCAAGATCCTGGGGTCCGGGGCGGCGAACCTGATCCTCAATACGCCGGTGGCGAACACCTACCAGGCGTTCCTGACCTTCGCCGATGCCGCTGTCGCCAAGTGGACGCTGGGCAAGCAAGCTGACGACAACAGCTTCTTCCTGTGGGACCAAGGCGCCGGCCTCTACAACCTGCAAGCGTTGCCAAGTGGACGCCTCTCCCTCTCCTCCTCCAACGGCAACCTGTCGCTGACCGCGAACGGGGCCGGCTCCAGTGTGCTGTTGCCCAACCTCTCGGCCGGCGGGGTGGTGGGGGCGACGGCGACTACGGGGGCGCTGAGCATCGTGGCGGCGACGGCGGACCTCACGAGCGCCATCAGCCAGCGGCACGCGGCGGTGACGGCCGGGACGGGCATCGGGCTCTCGGGGCAGCAGGTGAGCGTGACCTACGGCACCACGGCGGGCACCTCTGCCCAGGGTAACGATAGCCGCTTTCATGACGCGGTGACCGCAGGGGCTGGCGTCAGCCTATCGGGGCAACAGGTCTCCGTGACCTATGGATCCACGGCGGGCACGGCGGCGCAGGGCAACGATGCGCGGTTCCACTCGGCGGTGACGCTAGGCGCGTCCTCCGGAGGGCTCACGCTGGCCGGCCAAGCGTTGAGCAGTCAGTACGCGGACAGCACGCACGACGGGATGCTGGCAAGCGGCACCTACAACTCCTTCGCTGGCAAGGAGCCGGGCCTCGGCAATCCCGCCACCGACGGGATGGTGCTGAGCAGCACGGCGGCGGGGGTGCGGAGCTGGAAGAGCCTGACCAACACCAACTCAGTGGTAAGGGCTGGCATCTCGAACGGCATTTTCCCGTTCGTCAGCCAGCTAACCTCGAACCCCAGCGATGGGTGGGGTCTCTACGACAGCAGCCTGTCCTACGGCCCCAACGGCACTGTGTTCTGCACGGCCAGTAGTTCATATCCCTCGCTACAGGTGCAGCAACTCAGCTCAGCCGGAATGGGCATCCGGGTCAACGCGGCAAGCAGCGCTGACGCGGCGATCGAGGTTACCGGGACCATCGGGGCATCGGGAGTCATCAAGACGAGCAGTAGCTTTGCGGTGGTTCGCGGCTACGCGACTACAGCAGGCTGGTCTGGCTCCATCACCACGGCAACCGGGACCATCACGGTCGTAGGCGGCATCATTACAGGCTACACAGGCTCATAAGGAGGCAACCACGAGCACACGAACGCGCATCGGTGGCGGCGTCGCGGCCGCCCTCGCCCTGCTGCTGCTGGGCACCCCCCTCCCGCGCCTGTGGGCGGCGGACGGGCCGGCTATCGGCACCCTGGACGCACGGAGGGCGCTGAGCGCCTGGCCGGGCCTGCCTGCCACACAGCAGGCGCTGAAGGCGGCCAAGGAGGCGGCGGACAAGGAGTTCAACGACGCACGCAACGCGGCGGCGAAGGAGCAGGCGCGGCTGAAGGCGGAGATCCGCAAGCTGCCCTCGGGCCAAAGCGTCGCCCGAACGGTGTTGCAGGAGAAGCACGACGGCATCGCTCAGCAGCTCAAGGCGCTGGAGGCGCGGCTGAACCGCGAGCTGGCCCAGCGCCAGCAGGCGGCGGACGCGGAAGCCCGGAGCGCGTTGCGGGCTGCGTGTGGGGTGGTGCTGGCTGCGGAGGGGCTGGCGGCCCTTGTGGACGCCGAGCTATGCTGGGCCGGCGGGCGTGACGTGACGGCGCAGGTAGTGGAGGCGCTGAAGAAGGCGAAGTAGGGATCCATCGATCCATATGATCTGATAGATCGATAGTTGCGCAGACGGCGGACGGTCACTGACCGAGCCGCCTTTTTCATGCCTGGGGGGAGCTAGATGGTACCGACCGACGGAGCTGTGAACGGGAAGGCGCGGGAGGACGCGGCAGTGGCCCGCACGCTAGCAGGCAGTCTGGGCGATGCCATCGGCCGTATCGAGACGCGACAGGAGCACCAAGGGGGGCAGCTCCAGTCGGTCTGTATCACTGTCGCGGGGATGTCCGCTCGCATGGACGGCATGTCCTCACGGATCGACCAGCTCCAAGCAGCCCAGGCGGAGGCCCGGCGCCCGAACCCCTGGGTGGAGCGCGTCAGCGGGGCAGTGCTTACCCTGCTGGTAGGGATAGCCATCTACCTCTTCCAGGTGGGTGGCAACCACGTTCTAGGAAAGTGAGGAGTGAGATGAAGATCAGCAAGAAGTGGACCCTCGGCCTGTTGACCATCGCCGGCGCGTTCTTTGGCGCCATGGGCCACGGCCTGAGCCTGAAGGAGGCCGCCGCCCTCGCCGCCGGTACCGCCTGGACGCTCATCTACGGCCAGAGCAAGATCGATGCGGCCAAGGTGCAGCAGGGCACCTACGAGAGGTGAACCGCTGGCTGCGGGTCGAAGACCTCCTGCCGTCGTTGCGCGCTCTGAACGACGGCGGGAGGCACATCAACGGCGTGGTGCTGCACCACACCTCCGCGCCCACCCATGCCCAGTGGAAGGGCGACCCGAGCGTCTCGGGGATGCTCTCCTACTGGGAGGAGCGGCGCCAGCGGGAGGGCTGGGAGCGCCCGCCTGGGTACCACCTGCTGGTCAGTCCCGGAGGCGTCATCTACGCGCCCTTTGTGGACCTGGCGCCTGTGCTGAACGCCAACAGCGACCAGGAGGCCAACCGGCACTGTGTGGCCGTGTCCATGGTGGGGAACTTCGACCGGGGGCACGACGTGCTGGAGGGGCTCCAGCGGCACGCCACCCTGGGGCTGCTGGGCGGCCTGATGGAGCGCTACGGGCTCCCGATCAGCCATCTTCACTTCCACCGGGACTTCCCAGAGGCCCACAAGAGCTGTCCCGGCAACAGCCTGGACCGCTCGGACCTTCGCGGCGCCGTCCTGCTGGCCCAACCCTGGGCGAGGCCCCTGCTGTGCGCCCCGAGGCACTGACTGCCCTGGCGCTGCGGGCGCAGGCCGGCGACCAGGAGGCCAAGGCGGCGGTTCTGTCGGTGCTGCATCCCCTCCTTACTCGGCTCTCGAACCGCTACGGGGGCACCGGCACGCCGAGCGAAGACCTCTACCAGGAGGGCGCCCTGGGCATCCTTCAGGCTATCCAGGCCTTCAACCCAGAGCGTCGCGCGCAGTTCCTCACCTTCGCCTACAAGCAGGCCCAGGGCGCCATCCTGCACGCCCTGCGGGACCGCGGCTCCCTAGTCCGCGTCGCCGCCTGGGTGCAGGAGCGCTACTCCGGGTCGGACCCGGAGGGCACCCCCTTGGCGTTACGCCAGGTGCTCTCTCTGGACGACCCCTATGTGAGCGAGTGCGGGGAACGCCTCTCCGAACCTGCCGATACCCGCATCCCCATTCCCCGACTAGTGGTGCTCCGATCGGAGCTTGGGCGCCTCCCGCCCGCGGAACGAGCCGTCTGCAGCTTATCGGCCGAGGGCTACACGATGGCGGAGGCGGGTCGGCGCCTCGGCTGCTCTGAGCAGCAGGCCTGGCGACTCCGCAAGCGCGCCCGGATACGGTTACAGGAGGTCCTTCGATGAACCTGGCACCCCTGGTGGCGCTGCTAGCGCTGTCCTTCGCACCCAAGCCCATCACCGCCACCGTCTCCGCTGTCACTCCCGGCTCAGCGGCCGTGGTGACCTACAGCCTGCCCGGCATGGTGGATTGCATCATCACAGGCCTGGAGCTGCAGGTTACGGTGACCCCGGACACACCCGGCATCCCCGCCCTGACGTCGCCGACCTGGTCGCCCGTAGGGGTAGGGGTCGGCTGGCAGTGCGCCCAGGGCACGGCCGACCCGCTGCACGTGGCGTTGGCCAGCTACCCCGGCCAGGGGTCCGGCGGTCCGATGCTGACCCTGCGCCTACAGGTGCCGGCCGACGCGCCACCGGGCCACAGCTACACCGTGCGGCCCGCCTCAGTGGTGATGACGGACCTCTACGGGGCTGAGGTCCGAGACGTGGGGCTGCTGCCGACGGTGGCGTTGAGGGTGCCAGGTTGTCAGGTCGGAGACATGAACGGCGACGGGCGGGTGACGCTGGCGGACGCGCAGGCGATAGGGCTGTACCTGGTGACAGGGGTTCCGCCGAGCCCCTGTGGCGCGGGCCCGGCGGACGTGAACGGGGATGGTCGGGTGGACGTCAGGGACGTGGCGGCGGTGCTGCGGTTGGTGGTGGGGGGCTAGAGGGTGTTGGGGGCTGTCCTGATCTGGCGGCCCGCCAGGCGTCCTCTAGGGAGGAGTGCCACGTCACCCTCTCCGCTCCTGCGCCTCGGCGCCACCACACGGACCAGGGACCCTCCTCCGTCAGAGTCGTGTTCCTGTGAAGAGTGGCCGTGAGCTCGCCCCTGCTGATCTCGAGGCTCCCCGAATAGAGATGCTCAGAGGCCATGAGCGTGTTGACCTGGTGTGGCGTGATGCCCTCCAGGGCCGCGAACTCCGCCCTGAGCCAAGGGTTCATGTAGAGCTCTTCCCTGTGTTGTAGGGCGAGCTCCCAGGGCGTCGCATCGCGTCTAGCGTCTCCGCTAGCGGCCTGGGCCATCGCCATCACGATCTGTTCGGAGTAGAACTCCCTCAGCCGGTCCAGTACCGCCTCTCGCGCACCTAGCGTTACCTCGTCTAGCATCCCCCTATCTCCTTCCTGCCTCCTCGAACAGCGGTAGCCCCGTAGCCACGCGCTCCCTCCTCTCACTACCTCCCAGCTTCGCCAGTTCCTCCGCGCACGCCTCCGCCGTAGCATCCTCGTAGGCCCGCCAGTAGGCGCTGGGCCGTGCGGCGTTCTGGGCGCGCCTCCGCTCCTGCCGCAGCCACCGGCGGGCCTCCTCCTCCCCGTCCTCCAGCAGCGCGTCCACCATCCGGCCGACGCGCCTGCGGGCCGCGGACTCTGCCATCTCGGGGCTGGGCGGGGCGGAGCGACCGCCGATGGAGCGCCTCATGGGGTGGCCCAGAACTCGCGTAGGTTCATCAGCGACTTACGCAAAGCCTCCATTGGCGCACCCGACTCGATAGATTGCCCATCCTGGCCTCCGTGGGATCCATCCGCAGCATAGGAGCGAGTGAACCGACTGGCGATCTTCCACGCCATGTTCCCGTCCAGGCTGACCACATTCAGGTATCTGGCGACTGCCTTTTGTGCCCTCGGGGATCCACCAAGCAGATGCACTGGGCGTTGACCGAACTCCCAGAGAGGGACACTGGTACCGCCGTAGGTGGTAGGCACGGAGTAGCCAAGCACTACTGAGGTGCCCCCGACCACCTCCGGGATCAGGTCGATGGCATCATACGCCTTGGGTATGAGCATCAGGCGCGTGCAATGGGGGGCCAGATCCTCAGCCTGCTCCATACACTGGCGAAGGTGTGCGTGGGACTCAAGGTCAGGAACCGCAGCCATCCAGGGATGCTCTGCGCTAGCTACTGCTAGGTGGGAACGCCAGTCGTATCGGGTCCAGTGGATGTCAAGGAGCGCCAACGGCCTGGCCTCGTCATAGATCACCTTGTCGCTCCTTGACCCAACGTCCCATCCGCACTCCCGGGCAACGCTCGCCGCCGCCCTGTTGCCGCCGTGGCAGTAGATCAACCTCAGAGGTCGAGGTGCCATAGCGTGAGGCTCCTACCTGCCCCTGAGCGCTTGCGGTCCTTCTCCACAAACCCGTGCTCCTCGTACCAGCGACGCGCTGGCAGGTCGGAGGGCATCCATGCCCTGATGCATACGGCCCCAGGTACCTGCCGGAGGTGCTCCAGCATCGCGGTACCGATGCCTTGGTGGCGCCGCTCCGGCAGCACCAGTATCTCGCGGATGGTGATCTGCCCATCCCGGCGTAGGTGGTAGTGGCAGATGCCGCCGTCCACTAGCAGCAGCTCGCCACGATCAGCAGCCTCGCTCAGTGCCTCGAATATCATCCCCCTACCTCCTCACCAGCACGGCTGCCACTCGTAGGGCTCCGTGCTCTCCGCGTCCCCCTCCACACGCTGCTCCCACGCCCACCCGGCGCCCGAGTACCGCCCGCCCTCCCGCGCCAGGTACGCCAACCCGTCCTGCCGCTGGCTCTCGCGCGCCACCACCGCCTCCGCCGCCCGCTTGCAGCCCAGCAGGGAGGGCAGCAGCAGCGCCAGCAGGAGGGCGAGGGCGACCAGCACCACCAGCGTCTCCGTCAGGGTGAAGGCCCGGCAGGAGCCCTCCCATCGCCCGCCAAGGTGGGATTGGGAGGCGCGATGGGCAAGGCGGGAAGACGTGGCAACGGGGAGGGGAGTGTTTACCAGCGGGCCAGCGACGGGCGCTACTGCGCCTCCTATCGGGACCTGGAGGGTAAGCGCCGGGTCCTGTACTGCCCGCCTAAGCGGAACACGAGGGCAGAGGCACGGAGGCTGCTCTCCAACGCGGTGAAGGACCTGCAGATGGGAGTGGATACCTCCGGCGCCCTGCAGCCCTTCGCGCAGTTCCTGGCCGAGTGGTTGGAGGTGGTGAAGCGAGAGCGGGCGCCCGACACCTGGCGCAACTATGACCAGATGTGCCGGGTCCACATCCTGCCGGCGCTGGGCCGGAAGCGCCTCGCCCAGGTGCTGCCGCAGGACGTGGATCGGATGCTGAGGCACGCGGCTCAGGGTGGCGCGGCGGACAACACCCTGCGGCTCATCAAGGCCACCATCCGGGCCGCCCTGGGGCGAGCGGTGAAGCTGTCGCTGGTGCCCTACAACGCGGCCTCCCGCGCCGACACACCGCGAGGCGCGACCTATGAGCACGTCGCGCTGACGCGAGAGCAGGCCATCACCCTCCTGGGTGTCTGCGAGGAGCACCCGATGGGGCTCCTGTTCATCCTGGCTCTGCTGCTGGGCCTGCGCCGCGGCGAGCTGCTCCGCCTCCAGTGGCAGCACCTCGACCTCACGACCGGCGCCCTGGAGGTGCAGGGCACGAAGAGCGCCACCAGTCGGCGCACCCTGCAGGTTCCGGAGTCCCTGCTGCCTCGGCTGAGAGCGCACCAGTTGGCGCAGCTCCAGCGACGCTTCGACCCCACATGGAGCGACGAGGGCTACCTCTTCCCCGGTCGCGGCGGGAAGCAGCTCGGGGACAGCAGCATCGAGCGCCTGTGGGGCCAGGTGCGGGAGGCGGCGGGGCTGACGAAGGAGGTTCGGCTTCACGACCTCCGGAAGACCTTCGCCACCCTCCAGTTCGACTCGGGCCAGTCGATGGAGGTGGTGAGTCGGCTCCTGGGCCACAGCGGCACCGCCGTGACGGAGCGGGTCTACGTGGAGGTGCTGCAGAAGCGGCAGGCACAGGCCCTGGAGGACCTGAGCCAGTACCTCGGCCTGAAGGGCGCCTAGCGGGGCGTCCCGAAACGCACAGCTACACGCACAGCTACATTCCGGCCGGCTGGCGCCAGATCCACGCTCAGGAGTGCCCATACTGGACACTACGACATGTAACTCCCTGCTAGGGAGCGATGTGTTGCTGAAGTGCCTGAGAAGGGCCGGTCCTCCATTGGGGGCCGGCCCTTCCTCTTTCTGGGAGCCCGACGCCGAACCCAAGGATAGTGAGCGCCCGGTGGCGTCCAATCCGTGGCGGTTGTCTGTCAGTGGGTTGGCATTGGCCTGCTCACGCATAGTTGAGGAAAGTGGTCATTTGGCGCGCGAGCTCGTCGAAGCTTGCAGACGGAGGGGGGGCTGGATGGGTCTGGTCGTCAGAGGTAGGTTGGCTTGGGCAGCGGCCATAGCGCTGCTGAGCTTGCTTGCTGTCACCCCGGCTCGGCCTGCGTCGGTGAAGGTTCCCGACCTGCTGGAGCCCGGGCAGCGCCTCGCGGCACGTCTCTCCATCCCCAACCCCGGCCCGCGTCCGGAGACGTGGCAGGTGACCTACTCCCTTCAGAGCGACAGCGACCTGTTCAGCCAGTCGGCGCCGGACCCCGTATATGGCAGGGATCAGGCCCTGGGCGCCCGGAGCTGGACCGAGTGGCAGGGCAAGGTCATAGAGCGCGGGTCCCTGACGGACGGCAAGGACTACACGGAGACCGGCACGGACTGGACCAACGAGGGGACCGCGGAGGCGTTCCAGTACGTGGACCTCGGCCGCGCCCGTACGGTGCGCCGCGTCACCTACCTGGCGGGCGACGCCAACCACGCCTGGAAGGCGGACCTTGATGCGAGCGCCGACGGGAGGGCATACAGGCCGGTCGCGGGGTGCCAGGGGATCGTCATGCAGTCGAGGTGGGGCACCCTTGCGCTGCCCCTTGATGCCCCCGTCCGGGCGCGCTACCTACGCCTCCGGTACCACAAGGACGGCGAGAAGGTGCCCGTGTTCAGGATGCCCAGGACCCTGAGCGTCTACTGCGGCACGGAAGGGCTAAGCTGGGAGCTCCCCAAGGTTGGCGCCCAACTGGATGCTGGGCGGCTGGCCCTAGTCGCTCCGGCTTGCGGCACGGGGACGGCGGTACTGAGGACCGCCAAAGGCCTCTCGCCGGGGCTTTACCTGCTGGCGGTCCGGTTTCAGTCCGGCGAGCATCGGGAGCTGGTCTACCAGCAGGTGAAGGTGGCACCGCTGCCTATGCCCTCCCCTGGCGCTGGCTCCAGGTTTGGGATCAACGCCGCCCGTGGATCCTGGGCGCCCGTGCTCAAGCGGCTTGGCGTCGGCTGGGTGCGCTTCGAGAACCTCAAATGGCCCTTCGTCTCACCGAAGGAGGGGGAGTACCACTTTGATGGGTCCGTGAAGCCCTGGCAGGTGGATGTGGATGGCATCTTCCGTGAGTACCGCCAGGCGGGGATCAGCGTGCTGCCCTTCCTGTTCATGAACACGGGCTACGCCTCTGGGGCGCCCGCCGACGTGAAGGAGGACCGCCGCGCCTTCTACCCTCCGAAGGACCCCCGGATGTTCGGGGAGTTCGCCTACCAGGCCGCAGCTCGGTACGGCTCGCGGCGGCTGACTGCCTCTGATCTGAAGACGAGCGACGGGCGGAGCGGCCTGGGCTACGTAGACACCTACGAGATCTGGAACGAGCCCAACCTGACTGATCCCGGCTGGGGTCCTTGGGTGGGCACCAGTGCCCAGTACCTCGATCTGCTGAGGGCGGGCTCCGAGGCCGTGAAGCGGGCGGACCCCACCGCGCGCGTCACCAATGGTGGGTACGCCGGCATCCAGGTGAGGACCGTTGGCGAGCTGGCCGCGCACCGATACGCGGATGGGAAGCGTCCCCTGGACTTCGTGGACATCCTGAACGTCCACTTCTACAGCGGCAGAGTGGCCCCTGAAGTCTCCACGGACGACTTCAACGCCCGGCAGACCTCAGACATGACGGTGGAGCAGGAGTTCAGGAGGCTGGTTGCGTGGCGCGACCGCGAGAAGCCTGGGATGCCCATCTGGCTGTCCGAGACGGGATACGACAGCGACGGGCCCTTCGGCACGGACGAGAGGACCCAGGCGGCGAGGCTTCCCCGCGTCGTGATGCTGGCCCTGGCGAACGGGATGGATAAGGTCTTCGTCTACCGGGAGAGCGGCTCCACGGCCAGCATGCACGCCGCGTCGGGGGTCCTGCGCGACGATGGCTCCTACAAGCCTTCGTTCCTGACCTACGCCACCCTCATTCGCGCGCTTTCGGGTGTGAAGGGCGGCGCCCTCCGGTTGCCGTACCCCAACCCGAACGTGCGGCTGTACCTGTGGCAGGGGCCAAGGGGACCTCTGCTCTCCGCCTGGACCGTCGAGGGCACGGCACGGATCACCCTTGGGCAGGGGACGGCGATGGTCACCGATGCCTTTGGGCGGCGTTCCCGCCAGTCGTTGTCCGGAGGGCTTGGGCTCAGCGCATTCCCGCGATACCTTGAGGGGTTCACTGACCCGAGGGGTTCGCGGTCGCTTGAGGCAGCGGCCAGGGCCTTCCAACGCGTGCAGGAGCGCGGTCGGGCTTGGCTTGCCCGGCAGGACGCCTACCTGTACAAGTTCGGCTCTCCCGTGGAGGGCGAGACGCTGTACGCGGGCAAGGAGCGCCCCTACACCACCGTGGCGGCGGGTGACACCTTCACTCCGGAGCGGGGGTACGGCTTCTCGCCCGGTCCTGCCGCACCGGACGAACGGCCGTGGGAATCGGGGGTGCTGGATCGCTCCGCCTGCAAGGTGTCGGCGGGTCAGGGGTTCCGCTTCACCGTGAAGCGCGGCGACTACCGGCTGCGGGTGGGCCTCAGCGTGGGCTCCCAGGGCAAGGTGGTGGTGACGGGTGGAGCGGGCTCGCCCACCAGCATCGCGGCCAGTCCAGGTGGTTCGGTGGCGGAAGTCCGAGTGCGGACCGAGGGAGGGCCCTTGACCGTGGCCCTTGACACCTACGGATCGCTACGGTGGCTGACTCTCGTGCCAATCCCGCCGAGCCCGTCCGCCGGGCGGTAGCCGTGGCGTGTCAGGCGGCGTTGCCCTTGCGGAAGTTCGGAAGGAGCAGACCTGGGAGGGCCGGCTCTTGGGGCTCGGTGTCTGGCCAGGAGTCCTGAGTGGAAGCCTCGGACAGGACCTCCCAGCTTGGGACGCCAAGCGCCAGGGCCACCTGCTCGTGGGTGGTCCATCCCATCGACACCTTCTCGGCGGCGTCCTCCTGAAGCGTCCTGAAGCCGCTTCGGCGGGCCATCTTCTCCAGCGCGGAGGGGCCGGCCTTGGTGTGCATCGCGTCGCGCACCCGGGCGTCCACGCTAAGCAGCTCGTATAGGCCCACTCGACCCGAGTAACCGGATAGCCCGCACGCTCGGCAGCCTACTGGCCTTCCCTCCCTCTGAGAGCACTCTGGGCACAGGCGGCGTACCAACCGCTGCGCCAGTACCCCGATCAGGCTGGCCCCCAGCAGATAGGGCTCCACGCCCATGTCGATGAGCCGCAGGGGCGCCGAGCAGGCGTCATTGGTGTGCAGAGTCGCCAGCACCAGGTGACCGGTCAGCGAGGCGCGCACCGCGATCTCGGCCGTCTCCGTATCTCTCACCTCGCCCACCATGATAACGTTGGGGTCCTGGCGGAGTATGCTCCTCAGCGCCCGGGCGAAGGTCAGGTTGCATCCCTCGTCCACCTGGACCTGGTTCACCCCGTGGATTTGTGACTCGATGGGATCCTCGATGGTGATGATGTTCAGTTCGTCGCTGTGGATGTGGTTGAGCGCCGCGTAGAGGGTGGTGGTCTTGCCGCTGCCAGTTGGCCCCGTGACGAGCACCAGCCCCTGAGGCTGCGCGAGAAGTCCCTCCAGCGCGGAGCGGTCCTGCGGCAGTAGGCCCAGACCGTCTAGGCCCACCTTGCGCATGGTGTTGTCCAGAAGGCGGATGACAACCTTCTCGCCGTAGCCCGTGCGGAGGGTGGATACCCGGCAGCTCATCACACGGTGGCTGATTGTCGCACGGAAGGAGCCATCCTGCGGGCGCCGGGTCTCCGTGATGTCCAGGTTCGCGAGCAGCTTCAGCCGGGACACCAGCGCCGGGTACGCCTGAACCGGCAGGAAGGCGATGTGGCGCAGGCGGCCGTCGATGCGGTACCGGAGGCGGATGCTCTGGTCGAAGGGTTCCAGGTGGATGTCGCTGGCGATCCGCTTTACGGCGTCGGCCAAGAGAGCGTTGACCGCCTTGACGACGGACTCGAAGCCGCTGGCCTTCAGCAGTGCGGCCTTGTCCACGGGGCCATCCGCGGAGGCGATGGCGATCTCGCCCGACTCCGGAATCAGTTGCTCGAGAAGGTCGTAGGCCTCGTCATCGTGGGAGTAGCGCTGCATGATGAGGTCAAGAACCTGGCTCTCGGAGGCCACGAAGGGCTTGACCGGCATCTTGAGGAGGTCGCGGACCGTGTCCTCGGCACGCAGATCTAGGGGATCCGCCATGGCCAGGTGCAGCGTGCCGTCGACTACGCGGAGGGGGACGACGTTGTGCTGAGACACGACGGCTCGCGTGAGCAGGCCTAGTACCTCTGGGTCGATGTCCTCATGGGCCAGGTCGACCATGGGGAGGCCCAACTGGAGGGCGAGCACGCGGGCGATCTGCGTCTCAGTGGCAAACCCTAGGGAGGAGAGCACCTGGCCGAGGCGCTGCCGGGTGCCTACCTTGGCCTCGAGGGCGCGCTCCAGTTGCTCCTGCGATATGACGCGGTTTTGAAGGAGAATCTCTCCAAGTTTTTGGTGTCGGTTCATAGACCTCGGGCCCGCACTACTGGTCCCGCCGCCGGTGCTCGCCCTCGGTGTTCAGGGCTCCCCCAGACACCGGCACATGCACTAGCGGCCCGCGGCGCAGATGAGGTGGGGTGGACCGCCGCGAAGCTTCAGGCCCCTGGCGTTTATCGACTCCGGAGTGGCCCCCCTTGAGGGCCCACGAGGCCACCTCCATCGCCAAGGAGAGGTGGGGAGGCCTTGGCCGGGCCTCAGCGGAAGAGTAGGGTGGAGGGGTGGTAGCCTGGCCCGCCTGGCTGGATCTTGCCCGGCGGCGGGGGCCGGACCCCGACGCACACTCCAGGCTCGTGGGGGCCCGCGCTGTCCACGAGCCAGGGCTACGGCTCCGCGGCGCGGGCCTAGGCAACGAAAGTGATTGGGCACTTGACGAGCGACTTCTACCTTCGCCTGGCTGAGTCCGGGCTCCGAATGCCGATAGGAACAGACCTCGTCCTTCACGAGAAGAAGGACGCGGCCGCCATACTGCTGGATGGAGAGCGCCTTGGGCGAGTGGTGGAGGAGGCTGCCCGCCGGTATGGGACCCCTCTGGCCATCCCGCAGATGGACCTGCAGGTCGAGAAGGCCTCACTTCTGGCTGCCCTCGGGCTTCCGGAGGCCGACGTGCCGACCTACCACTTCGCCCAGTGTCCCGACCCCCAGCAGATCGCCGTTCTCGAGGAGGGCCTCCGTGGGCCGCTGAGTCCTCGCATGGAGGCGAACGTGGGGGCGGTCTCCTACATCGCCACTAGAACTGACCTTGTGCCGGTCGGCATGAGTATTGGGCCTTTCTCGCTGGCCACCAAGCTGCTGGCTGACCCCATCACGCCGGTCTTTCTGGCCGGCTCAGGAGCGACTGCCGAGGACGACCCGGAGGTCAAGGCTCTGGAGTGCGCTCTCGACCTGGCGCTGAAGACTGTACTCCGCTCCCTGAAGGCGCAGATCGAGGCTGGCGCGAAGGCCGTGATGGTCGCGGAGCCGGCGGCCAACCAGGTGTACTTCTCGCCGAAGCAGATGGAGAAGGGCTCCCCCATCTTCCGGCGCTACGCCCTGGAGCCCAACCTCCAGATTCGCAAGATGGTGGGGGACGCCGGCGTTGACCTCCTGTTCCACTGCTGCGGAGAGCTCACGGACTCGATGCTGGCGGCCTTCACGGAGCTTCAGCCCAAGCTGCTCAGCCTGGGAAGCTCCAGGAAGCTGTGGCAGGACGCCGCCATCGTTCCCAAGGATATCGTTCTCTACGGCAACCTGCCCTCCAAGCGCTTCTACTCCGACGACCTGATCTCTGTTGACGAGGTCGCCAGCACGGCCGATGAGCTGGTCGCCAAGATGCGCCAAGTCGGTCACCCCTTCATCCTGGGCAGCGAGTGCGACGTCCTGAGCGTCCCCGGCTGCGACGAGACAATCCGGCAGAAAGTGCAAGCCTTCGTGGGACGTAGGGGCTGAGGGGACTGAAGGGGCTGAAGGGGCTTACGGGGGGACCCAGGGCGGCCATCTGAGGCCCCTCCCCTAAGCCCCCTCAGCCCCTTCAGTCCCCTTAGCCCCTCTGTCCCCTTAGCCCCCAAGGGGTGGCTCATGCGGATTCTGATCGCTCCTGATTCGTTCAAGGGCAGCCTGAGTGCCGCGCAAGTGGCGGCGGCTATGGCTGACGGCTGTCGACGCGCCTGCCCGGAGGTGGAGGTGGACCTCTGCCCCATGGCGGATGGCGGAGAGGGGACCCTGGAGGCCTACCTGACGGCGGTGGGCGGCGAGGCGCGATTGGCATGGGTGACAGGGCCGCTGGGCACGCCGGTCGAGGCGCACTACGGGGTGCTGGCGGATGGGCTGACGGTGGTGCTGGAGTCCGCGATGGCCTGCGGGCTGCCGCTGGTGCCTGAAGACCGCAGGGACCCGTGCTTGACCACCACTTACGGGCTGGGGGAGCTGCTGCTCGCGGCCGTGGAGGCTGGAGCGGCGCGAGTGGTCCTGGGCATCGGGGGCAGTGCCACCAACGATGGGGGCGCGGGGATGCTGCGGGCCCTGGGCGCTCGTCTGCTGGATGAGGGGGGCGGGGATCTGCCGCCCGGCGGTGCCGCTCTGGCGCGGCTCGCGCGGATCGATAGGATCGGCTGGCGATGGCCGAACCCAGGGCCGGAGGTCGTGGCGGCGGCGGACGTTACCAACCCACTGTGCGGCCCAGAGGGGGCCTCCGCGGTCTTCGGCCCTCAGAAGGGCGCTACGCCACTGATGGTTGAGGAGCTAGACGGGGCTCTGGCGCGTTGGGCGGAGGTCTGTGCGCTGGAGCTGGGGCGCGACTGGTCTCAGGCGCCCGGCGCGGGGGCCGCGGGCGGCCTGGGCTTCGCGCTGATGGCCTTCCTGGGCGCACGGCTCGTGCCTGGCGTGCGGCTCCTGCGTGAGGTCGCGGGCCTGGACGCGCGGGCCGCGAGGGCCGACCTCGTGATCACGGGCGAGGGACGTCTCGATGCTCAGACCGCCTACGGCAAAACGATCGCCGGAGTCTGCGAGGCCGCGAGGGGCGCGGGCACACCGGTGGTGGCCCTCTGCGGTTCAATAAAAAGTGATTCGGCCGAGCTAAGGGGTTTGGGGCTGGCGGCGGCGCTCTCCATTGCCGCCGGGCCGGCTAGCCTCAACTGCATGGTTCAGGATGCCGCCATCCTTCTGGCTCGCGCCGCGGAAGAGGCAACAAGACTACTGCTGCTTGGTAGGCGTTCATCCGGCTGAACAAAGGAAGTGGCAGCCCAGTCACCATGGGGCACCCGCGCCCCTCCCGTCTCAAGCGGGGGGCCCGCCTCCAGCGTGTGGAAGCGGGCTCCCCGACATGGACGTTGGATCATCGCAATCGGTCGCAGGGCCGTAAGCGGTGCGCGACCATCAGACGCTAGCCCGCCGTGGAGGCCTGAAGCAGGGTCCCTGCTGCTTCGCCGGAGGGCGCCCACATCAGTGGGCTGGCGACGGTGGCTATCTGGTGGGCTGATCTGGCGTGCTCTTGGGGGCGCTGGGCGCTGGCGCAGGCCAAAGAGCCTCGGGCCCCTTGTACAGCCCGAATCTGGGACCTATCAGGGGCCCCGGGGCCTGAGGGGTGATGTTGGCCGCCGCGGCAGTCAGCTCGTTCAGGCGCCAGGATGCGGGGCTTCCGCCGGTCCGAACGAACGCTCCGTTCTTTGCAGTCAGCTTGCCGTCTCCCACTCCCTTGATGTCAGCGTGGGCGGGGCCTACCTGCCCCGTGACGCGGTCCTCGTCCAGGAACAGCAGCACTAGCTCCGCAGGTTCCAGCGTTGGGTACTCGTCACACTTCACCTGGAATCCGCCGGCCACGTCTTGGGTGTCATAACGCACGACCAGCGGAGTTCCGATGCTGAGAGTGATGCCGGGATGGGGTCTCAGCCACCTCAGCGGCCGAATGGTTGCGTCACGGTAGACCCTTACGATGTTCGGGACGCCCATGGCGAAGCCGTCGGCATCGGCGCGTTCGAAGAGCTTGGGTGGGCCGATCTCAGAGACGGTGCCAATGACAACGCCGCCGGGAGTCCCAAACAGACTCCGCAGGGTGCCTGCGTTCCCTGCGGAGGAGTAGCTGCGGAGCACGATCACCCGCGGAGCTTCTGCGGCTGCACAGGCACCCATCAACGCTTGCATGGCCACGGCGCAAGCTAGGAAAGGAAGCGGTCTAAGTCTAATTTCCAACCTCCTGAGGGGCCCCAGTGAAGGCGCTCCACATCCGCATGGTTGCAGGTCTAGTTGACAATCGATAGGTTCCAGTCCTCTTGGGTAGGGCTGAAGCCTCCGTACGTTCTGATGCTTCATTCGGTGGCATGTTGCAGGCAGATCCCGAAGCTCACGCTGATGTTGGGCGCCAGCCGTCCGTTGCTCGTTAGTTGTCGCTTGAGATAGGCTCGTCGGAAGCCCCGCCTTGGTTTGGGGGAGGACTCATGGACGCCCCGATCGTGCCAACGGCGCCCAGGCAGTAGGTACAGATGGTGCCGACTGACCCGTTCGGCTGGAGGCGGCGGCAGGATTCGCGGCGTGCTAACTAGAAGTAGGAGCAGTCAAACCCCGCGAATCTCGCCCCCAGATCGGCAGTGCCTGGATGGAGCCTGCCTGCCTTCTGACTGAGCAGGCGCCCTCGGCGGCGGGTCGGGTGCGCTGTCCATATCAGGAGGGATCCTTTGGCCCATCGAGTCACTCTAATCCCCGGTGACGGTACCGGTCCGGAGCTCACCCAGGCCGCCAGGCGCGTGCTGGAGGCGACGGGCGTCTCCTTCGACTGGGACGAGCAGGAGGCCGGCGCCGACGTGATGGAGAAGTACGGCACCCCGCTCCCCGAGCAGGTGCTGGACTCGATCCGCCGCAACAAGGTCGCCCTTAAGGGCCCCATAACCACGCCCATTGGCACCGGGTTCCGCAGCGTGAACGTGGCTCTCCGCAAGGAGCTGGACCTCTTCGCCTGCGTGCGGCCCTGCAAGCTCTACCCCGGCGTACCTTCCCCCTTCAAGCAGGTAGACCTCGTGATCGTCCGCGAGAACACCGAGGACCTGTACGCGGGCGTCGAGTGGGAGATGGGCAGCCCGGAGGCCAAGCAGGTGATCGGCATGAGCGGCGGCAAGATCCGCGAGGACTCAGCCATCTCCATCAAGCCGATCTCGGTCTCGGGCAGCCGGCGCATCGTGAAGTACGCCTTCGACTACGCGGTGGCGAACGGCCGTCGCAAGGTCACGGCCGTCGCCAAGGCCAACATCATGAAGTGTACGGACGGCCTCTTCTACCGCGTGGCCCGTGAGGTCGCTGAGGAGTACAAGGGCCGGGTGGAGTACGAGGAGTGGCTGGTGGACATCATGTCCATGCAGCTCGTGAAGCGGCCCCAGGACTTCGACATCCTGGTGCTGCCCAACCTCTACGGCGACATCCTGTCGGACCTCTGCGCCGGCCTGGTGGGCGGCCTCGGCGTGGCGCCCGGTGCCAACATTGGCGTGGATACCGCGCTCTTCGAGCCCACCCACGGCTCCGCTCCCCGCTACGCCGGTAAGGACAAGGTGAACCCCACCGCACTGATCCTCTCGGGGATGCTCATGCTGAGGCATCTGGGGGAGCAGGACGCCGCCGACCGGCTGGAGCGCGCCGTCGGCGCCGTCATTGGTGCCGGCAAGAGCGTGACCTACGACCTGAAGGCGGACCGCAACGACCCATCGGCGGTCGGTACGGCGGCCATGGCGGACGCCATCATCGCGGAACTCTAGCTCCATGGCCCACCCCCGGCTGGCCCGGCGAGACGACTCGGTGCTGCTGGTGGTCGACCTTCAGGATACGCTGCTGAAGACGGTCCAACAGCCCGATAGGGTACTGGCGAACAGCGCACTCCTCCTTCGGACGGCGAAGGTCTTGGGCATTCCCGTGCTGGCCACGGAGCAGAACCCGGAGCGGCTTGGGCCGACGACCCCCGCGATACGCGAACTGCTGGGTGGCATGGCGCCCGTCGGCAAGATGGCCTTTAGCTGCTGCGCGGCGTCTGATCTGAAGGGGGCGCTTCGCGCGACTCAGCGTCTCACCGTGGTGCTGTGCGGTGTTGAAGCCCACGTGTGCGTGAACCAGACCGCCCATGGCCTCCTGGAGGCCGGCTACCGGGTGCACATTCCGAGGGACGCCGTTGGCTCCAGCACGGAGGAGAACTGCTGGGTAGGGCTCGACAAGGCTCGCGAGGCGGGCGGCGTTGTGACCTCCGCCGAGACGGTGGTGTTTGAGTGGCTGGGTATGGCAGGCACGGCCGAATTCCGGCAGGTCCTGGCCTATGTGAAGGATGCGTCGGCGGGCCGGATCGGAGGCCAGCCGATGGGCCCAGCGTGCCCTTGAGATGACCCGCATACCTGGGCGCGGTGCGTCACCGCGAAGGGGGGCTCGGCCCCCTGGGATCTGAGGACAGAGGCGAGCGACTTGGCTAAGGCGTTCCACGATATGGAGCATGAGGCCGCACCCCGCGAGGAGCTAGAGCGGATCCAGCTCACGCGCCTCCGCGAGGCGGTCGATCGCGCCTACCACGGGAACCGCTTCTATCGTGGCCTCTACGAGGAGGGCGGCGTAACGCCGCAGGAGGTGCGCGCCCTTGAGGATGTGCAGAACCTCCCCTTCTTGGACTCGGCAGCGCTGAAGGAGGCCGGGCCGCACGGACTGGCGATGGGCACGCGCAAGAGCCTGATGGGCGCCAGTGGGGGCACCATCGGCAAGCTCCGCACCCCCGTGCTCTTCTTCAGTCGCAAGGACCATCGCGCCCTGGGGGGCTACGCCGCTCGCGGGCTCTGGATGGCTGGGGTGAGGGAGGGGGACGTGCTCCTCAACCTTCATCCCTACAACCATTTGAGCGGTGCCTGGGGCTACCATCTGGGCGCACAGTCGCTGGGCGCGTGCATGGTGGCGGCGAGTGTCGCCGACGACAGTGAGGCCCTGAGGGCGGCCCTGGACGTGGGGCCGACGGCCATCTGTGGTACGCCCGCGGCCGTTCGAGAGCTGGGCAACCAGCTCCGCGAGCGGAAGGGTCGCCTGCGGGGACCCCGCGTCTCCTCGCTGGTCCTCAAGCACGATTGCACCTCCAACGACCACGGGGAGGACCTCGATCGCCTCTATGGGGTGACTCCCTGCTCCTGCTTCAGCCCTCTGCCGGCCTTCGGTGGAGTTATGTCCTACCAGTGCTCCGAGGCCGGGGGCTGGCACGTGTGGGCGGACGGCTTCCTCATTGAGTGCATTGACACCGCCTCAGGCGACTGGGTCCCTGAGGGTTCGCCCGGCGAGATGGTCATCACCTGGCTCGGGTCTGAGGGAGCGGCACTCATACGCTACCGCACA
>DASXUI010000096.1:0-6707 GCA_036504955.1 Armatimonadota bacterium | reverse complement strand
CACACAGAGTAGGTGAATGAGGAACAAGCCCTACACCCTGAGCGCTGTCTTTGCGCTGTTGACCGTGGTCTGCTTCTACGGTTACCTGCGCGGCCTCTCGGCGGCGCCGAGGGCGGCCTCTCGGCTGGCGCAGGAGCGGCTCGTGGCGGTGGTGGTGGCCCGGGGAGACCTGGGCCGCTCCGAGGTGATACGGCCGGATCGCGTGGACCTGCGCCGGGTGCCGGAGAGCCAGGTGCCGGGCAGAGCACTGACGAGCTTGGACGCCGCCATCGGCCAAGTGTGCGCCGGTCCCATGAAGGCAGGGCAGACCCTCACCCAGGATTCGGTTCAGAGGCGAGACGACTTCGGGCTTCCGGGTGCCCTCGACGCGAACATGCTGGGCGTCTGCCTCAGCCTGGAGGACCCCATCGTACGCAGCGGGCTCTTGAAGCCGGGTGACCGCGTGGACGTTCTGGCCACCCTGCGCTCCGGCCGCGTGCTGACCGCGGTGCGCAACGCCCAGGTCCTGGCCGTAGGCGGCACCCTGGCTGGAGGCGATCTTCGGGGACAGCAGGGCTCCACCTTTGGCTCCAAGCCACCCTCGCCGCCAGGCGGCGCTGACTCAGTCACCCTGGCGCTGCCCCCGGGGGGCGCGGAACTCATGAGCGGCCTGGCCGGTGCCGCGACGCTGCGCCTGGCGGTTCGCCCGCTGAGCGGCGGGCCACGTCAGCCAACGGAGGTCAACTCAGACGCTGCTTCCGCCGTGAGTGCTCAGCAGCATCAGGCATCGGACGTTGCGGCTGCGGTCCGCACCTCGCTGCGGGAGATGCCAAGGCGGAACCCCGAAGCCCAGAGACTGCCGGCCGTTTCGGTGGTACCGCCCCTCCCCCTGCCGCGCCGACAGGTGCCGCCAGAGGCGAAGCAGCTCCCCCGGGCCTCGGACCCGGCGCGCGCCGCATACGGTGACCCTGACTCGGTGGAGGTCATACAGGGCACGAGCCGCACGGTCGTGCCACTGAACTGAAGCAGTTAGGCCCATGGCCCGCTGCCGTCTGGCTTCCGTATTGAGGCAGCGGCTGCGGGGGGCTGGTAGGCCCAGCCCGCGATGAGGCCCTCAGCGCTTGAGCGCCATGAACGACTTGGAGTTGCGGAAGCTGGAACCAGCTCAGCGCGAGCAAGGAGCAGTGAGCGGATGATGGGTAGGGCGTCACTCCAGGGTACGGGAATCCTGCTCAGGAATTTGGCGTCTGCCCCGCCGCGCCTCGCCGTGCGGATCGCGGTGGCGGCGGCCCTGGCCTTCGGCGCCTCTCAAGCGTGCTGCGGCACTCAGGCGGCGGCTGCCGGGAAGCACCTCCCCAAGCCGGCAGCACCCGCCAAAGCGTCCGCGAAGGCTCCCGCTGGCGGTCCTGCCCTGACGCTGGCCCCCAAGCCCCGCAAGGGGGGAGTCAGGCTGGGCCAAGCCGTTACACTCCGAGTGGGGGAGTCCCGGCTCCTCCGCGTTCGGCGCCCCATCAGCGTGGTGGTCGACAAGGCCGGCAGCCAGGAACTCCTGGAGGTCCTACCGCTTCGACGAACCGACAACTCCGGCTCCATCGACCTGATGCTGGTGGGGAAGGCCGTCGGCCGCACCGTGCTGCGCCTACGCGACGACCTGGGCATCGTCCGGTACGAGGTGTCGGTGGAACCCAAGTACCCGGACGTGGAGCGACGCATCGAGGAGGCACTGGCGATGCCCTCCGTGCGGGCTCGGCAGCTGGAGGGAACCATCATCCTGACCGGAGAGGTGCCCTCGGCCGAGGAGTCCCAGCGGGCCGAGAAGGTGGCGCTCCTCTACCACCCCGTGGTCACCAACCTGCTCCGCGTGATGGCGCCGGAGAAGCCCGAGCCCCCCGCCGTCGCCAAGCCGGACCCTGAGGCCCAGGCGGAGGATATCCGCAAGGCCATCGGGATGCCCGACGTCACGGTGCGGATGGTCAAGGACTCAGCCCTGCTCGAGGGAAACGTGGACCGCCTCTTCGAGCGGCAGAAGGCCCAGCTCATCGCCGCCAGCTTCGGCTGCAAGGTGATCAACGCCCTCACCGCGAACGAGCCCGGCACTCCTTCCCGCTCTGTCATCCCAGTGGGCGAGTCCGCGGCCACCGCCAGGGGGCCTGGTGTCGAGGGCGGGACTGACGCGTCGACCGGCATGGACTCCTCCGCGCGCCCGCTTCCCAGCCGCTCCGAGCTGGCCGCCGAGATCGAGACGGAGATCGGCATCCCCACTGTGAAGGCGGAGGTCACCTGGGGAGTTGCTGCCCCGGAACCGCTTGGGCCCTTCTTCACCTCGCGCACCACGGGGGGCCTTGGCGGCTCCGGCAGCGGCGGGCAGGGCTCCTCAACGGGCGGCGACTCCAGCGGCGGCTTCCCCGGCCTGGCCGGGCTCTCCGGGCTGTTGAGCGGCACCGGAATGGCCGGCAGCATGAGCAACTTCACGGGCTCCAACTCAACTTCCGGCAACAGCTCCCCCACCAGCATGAGCGGCCCCAGCCTGGTGGTGGGTAACGGCGCTCCGGTGCGGGGCCTGGCGGAGCATCGCCCGGTGGCTCCCCGTTATCCGGACATGACCGTCATCCTGCGTGGCTCCGTGAAGGACCAGATCGAGCTCCAAAAGGCCTACCAGATCGCGGGGCTGTACGCCACGCCGCTGAACCTCCTCACCGTAGAGAAGCGCCTGCACGCCAAGCTGGCCCTGAAGCTGGTCGAGGTGAACCGAGGCGCCCTCAAGGACACCGGCATCGACTGGCAGGTGGGGCAGACCCAGACCTTCCAGGAGAACCTGCCGACGGAAGGAGGCGCCTTGCGGGTCGGCTCCTTCCGGCGCACCACTCCGCTGACCTTCAGCGCCCTCCTCACGGCGCTTGTGCAGAAGAACCAGGCCAAGGTGCTGGCCGAGCCCACTCAGGTGGCGGAGAGCGGAGGCACCGCCATGTTCCAGGTCGGGGGCTACTTCCCCGTCCCCCGCGTCACCTCCGGCAGCCTGGGCGGCGCCCTTCAGACCGACGTGCAGTTCGTCCCCTTCGGCGTCATCCTCCAGATGGCTCCGGTCATCACGGACAACCAGCAGGTGCGCCTGAAGATCATGGTGCAGGTCAGCAGCCTGGACAAGACCAACGGCGCCACGGTCTCCGGGACCACCGTACCCGCGATCCGCTCCCGGTCGACCGAGAGCGATGTCACGCTCAAGCCCGGAGAGACGCTGACTATCGGCGGCCTCTTCCAGCAGGAGGACATCCGGGCCATCTCCAAGCTGCCGCTTCTGGGCGACCTCCCGATCCTTGGCGCCCTGTTCCGCAGCAAGCAGTTCCAAAAGAAGGAGACGGAGCTAGTTATCTCCGTCACCCCCGAGATCGAGTAGCCGGGGATCGGTGGCAAGGATACGTCACCACGAAGACGCCAAGAACTGCTAAGGCTTTGCCACAGAGGCACAGAGACACAGAGGGGCACAGAGAAGACCAAGCCAAGCCTTTCTTGGTGTCTTGGTGACTTGGTGGTGACGTACCCTTGCCTCAAGCTCTTCTCTGTGTTTCTCTGTGCCCTCTGTGTCTCTGTGGTAGGGCAGTTCAGCAAGCCGGGAGCGTGGATGGCTGAGACGATCAAGGTAGCGATCTGTGATGACTCCGACGCCGTGCGGGGCAACCTGGTGCGTATCCTCTCGCTGGAGAAGGATATCCAGGTTGTCGGCGAGGCGGCCAATGGGTACGACGGTGTGGCACTGGTGAACAGCGCCAAGCCGGACGTCGTGCTGATGGACGCCAACATGCCGGTCATGAACGGCATCCAGGCGACGGAGAAGATCACCACCGACAACCAGGACGCCTGCGTCCTCATCATGTCGGCGGAGGGCACACAGGACTACCTGCGACAGGCCATGGTGGCCGGCGCCCGAGACTACCTGGTGAAGCCCTTCACCAGTGACGAGCTGGTGATGGCCATCAAGCGCGCCTGGGAGCGCGAGCTGGCGCGGCGGAGCAAGGAGGGCGGCGCCCGGAGCAGTCGTGCGGCGATCCCCTCCCGCATCTTCGCGGTCTACAGCCCTCACGACGGGGCCGGAAAGACCACAATCGCCACCAACCTGGCGGTCTGCTGCGCGCGCGACCTCCGGCTTCAGTCGTCGCTGGTAGACCTGACGCTCCAGTTCGGCGACGTTGACCTGATGCTCAACCTGGAGCCCGCCAACAGTCTGGAGGATCTGCTCTCCCAGGCGGACACCATGGACCTCCCGCTGTTGGAGCGCTGCATGGTGACCCACAACTCCGGCCTGCGCGTGCTGGCCGCTCCTTTGCGTCCCCACTACTCCGAGGCCATCACCGCCTACTCGGTGGAGACCCTCTTCCGTCTCCTGCGCCATACCTACGAAGTCGTCGTCGTTGACGCGGACTCCAACCTCAACGACACGACCCTCGTCGCCCTGGACTCCTCGGACGTCATCCTGCTGGTGCTGACTCTGGACCTTCCCTCCATCCGCAACGGCAAGCGGACCCTGGAGGTGATGCGCTCCCTCCACTACCCCGAGGAGAAGATCAAGCTGGTTCTGAACCGCGCGGACAGCCGGATGGGTGTCACGGCCGAGGAGGTGGCCGATGCCCTGGAGCATCCCGTCCTCAGCCACATCCCCAGCGACGGCCGCGTGGTGGTGACCGCCACCAACACGGGGCAGCCCTTCGTGGCGACTGAGCCCACCAGCCGGTGCGCCCTGGCGGTGAAGTCCCTGGCCCGCGAGCTGCTGGGTGCTCATGTCCCCGAGGTCGCCCCGTCGAAGGCCTCGGAGCCTACGGGGATGCGGGGGCTCCTCCAGAACCTTCTGAGAGCGCGCTAGCCATGTCCCTCCTCGACCGCATCAACCGTTCGAGGCCGAAGTCCGACCTCGACCCCGGCATCGAGGCGGGCCTGGCGACCCCCGCCATCATCGGCGATGAGCTGGAGACGATCCCTGAGCCCGCTTCCTCCCATCCCCTGATCGCTGAGCCGGAGGCCCCCGCGCGGCCGGATCCAGGGGAGGAGGAGTGGGAACCCGTTCCAGCCCCGGCGCTGAAGGGGCATTCCATCGAGGAGATGGCCCTGACGCTGGCGCCCAGGGTCTCCGAGGCCATTCGCTCACTGCTGACCCAGCCGGGCGGGGTGGAAAAGGCCGAGGAGCGCCTTCAGCCGCTGGTCGAGGAGTGCCTGCGGGAGGCCAAGCTCCCGATGGCCGAGGCGGAGGCCAAGCACCTCACGGCCCTGGTTCGTGATGAGGTGTTGGGCTACGGTCCGCTGGAGGGCCCCCTGAACGACCCCTCCGTGACCCAGATCATCGTGGACGGTCCCTTCCGCATTCAGGTGGAGCGCTACCGGAAGCTGGAGCACCTGGAGCTCAGCTTCCGAGACGAGGCGCAGCTCGGCGGCCTGATCCAGCGCATCGCGGCCTTGGTGGGGGCCCGCATCGACCCCACGGTGCCGCGCATGGCGGTGACACAGCCCGATGGGTCTAAGATCGAGGCCGTGATCCCCCCCCTGGTGACCCAGCCGATGCTGAACATCACCAAGGCGGGCCGCAACCCCATGTCGGTGGCCAAGCTCCGTCGACAGCAGCAGACCATCAGCGACCGCACGGCCTTCTACGAACTCGAGTACCGGATGCTGGACCTCCTACTCCCGGACATCGACCAGGACCTGATGGCTCGCCAGTCAGAGGTCCTGGTGGCCCGGGAGCTCCAGGAGATGATCCTCACCCTTCTGGAGCGCCAATCCGTCATCCTGACCCGCGAGGACCGCCTTCAGCTCATCGAGGACCTGGTGGACGAGGTAGTGGGCTACGGCCCCATCGACAAGCTGCTGAAGGACCCCTCCGTCGATGAGGTGATGGTCAACGGTCCGCGGCACGTCTTCGTCGAGCGCCAGGGGCGCCTGCACCGCGTGGACCGGCGCTTCCGCGACAACGACCACGTGATCACCATCGCGCAGAAGATCGTCTCCGCCATCGGCCGTCGCGTCGACGAGAGCGCCCCCATGGTGGACGCGCGCCTTCCCGATGGCTCCCGCGTGAACGCCATCGTTCCGCCCCTCGCCATCGACGGCCCAACCATCACGGTCCGGAAGTTCGGCAAGGGGCCCATGAGCGCCGACGACCTCGTCCGCCATGGCACGATGACGACCAAGGTGATGGAGTTCCTGCGCGCGGCGGTTCGAAGTCGGCTGAATATCATCATCTCCGGAGGCACCGGATCGGGCAAGACGAGCACCCTGAACGTGCTCTCCTCCTTCATCGGTGAGTCCGAGCGCATCATCACCATCGAGGACGCCGCGGAGCTTCGCCTTCAGCAGGGCCACGTGGTGCGCCTGGAGTCCCGCCCACCCAACATCGAGGGAAGGGGGCAGGTCACCATACGCGATCTGGTGCGAAACGCCCTACGCATGCGGCCCGACCGCATCGTGGTGGGTGAGGTCCGAGGCGGCGAGACCCTCGATATGCTTCAGGCGATGAACACCGGCCACGACGGCTCCATGACTACCCTGCACGCCAACTCCCCCCGCGAGGCGCTGTCCCGACTTGAGGTCATGTCCCTGATGGCGGGCATGGACCTGCCCCTGAGGGCCGTCCGCGAGCAGATGTGCGCGGCCATCAACCTGGTGGTCCATCAGGCCCGCCTGCGCGACGGCAGCCGGCGGATCACGCAGATCACCGAGGTGCAGGGCATGGAGGGGGACACCCC
>DASXUI010000095.1:0-7175 GCA_036504955.1 Armatimonadota bacterium | reverse complement strand
TGGGGGGTTGGGACCTGTCGGACCAGTCGGACCGGTCGGACGGTGAGGGCCTTGGGGACAGCACGCCAGCACGGCCGGGCACCGGTGTCCGTTGGCCCTCCGCCCGGCGGTGGATCGCCGGGCTCAGGGGCTCAATCCTCCTGGAAGGAGGGTTCTGACCCCAGGGTGCACCTTTGGTTCAGAACCCCGGTTCACCGGGATTCAGCCTCGGAGCCCGGCGATTCACCGCCGGGCGGACGGCCGCCGGGCACACCCTAACCCCAGATCCCCAGCGGTGCACCCTCCGAGGCCCCATCCCTACGACCTTACGACCCAACGACCCGCTTCTCAGAGCTGGTCCCCGAAGTCCGCCTTGAAGGCCTCGGCGAGCTTCGCGCCCCAGTTGTCGATGGCCTCCATGCGCCCGAAGAAGAAGCGCAGGACCGGCGGCTCCTCGATGAACCGGAGGCCCTTGACCATCTCGCGGTGGGCGTAGAGCCACTTCAGGCGGTCCACCACGTAGTCCATGTGCGCCATGGTGTAGACGCGGCGCGGAACCGCCAGACGGGCCAGCTCCAGGTCGGACGGGACCTCGTTGCCCTTCTCATCGCGCTCCATGGAGACGGTTCCCCGCTCCATCGGCCGCGCGCCGGACACCAGGTAGATGGCCGAGGAGAGGGCTCCAGCGGTGTACTGCAGCGAGGGAACGTGCGGCAGGAACCGCTTGGCGTCTACGTGGCCCGCGAGTCCTCCGGGAGGGGTAACCGCCGGGATCCCGGCCTCCACCATCTTCTCCACGAAGTACTTGATCAGGTCCGCGCTGCTTCCCGCCACCTCGAACTCCACCATCTCCCGCAGCCCCACCGCCATGGCCTCGATCTCCTTCGAGGACATGCCGCCGTAGGTAAGGAAGCCTTCGTACACGGGCAGGATGGGCTTCAGCTTCGCGAAGAGGTCCTTGTTGTTGGTGGCGATGAAGCCGCCGCGAACGCAGGTGCTCTTGCGGCCGGACAGGTACAAGATGTCGGCGAGGCTCATCATCTCCTTCACGATCTCGCCGATCGTCTTGTCCTTGTAGGCCGCCTCGCGGGTCTTGATGAAGTAGGCGTTCTCGGAGATCAGGCTGCCGTCCAGCACCAGCATGATGCCGTGCTTGGCCGCCATCGCCTTCACCGCGTGCAGGTTTTCCAGGGAGAAGGGCTGCCCGCCGATCAGGTTGGTGGTCGCCTCCATGCGGACGAAGGAGATCTTCTCCGGCCCGTACTTGTTGATCACGTCCTGGAACTTCTCCAGGTCCAGGTTGCCCTTGAAGGGGTTGGAACTCTCGGTGTCCAGCGCGTCGTCCCGGTAGATCTCCAGCACCTTACCGCCACCGGTCAGCTCCATGTGGACCTTGGTGGTGGTGAAGTGGTAGTTCATGGGGACCACGTCGCCCGGCTTCACGAAGGCCTTGGCCAGCAGGTGCTCCGCCGCGCGGCCCTGGTGGACCGGCAGCACGTACTCGAGGCCCAGGACCTCCTTCACGGCGTCGAGCAGCTTGTAGTAGCTCTCGCCGCCCGCGTAGGCATCGTCGGCGACCATCATGGCGGCAAGCTGGTTATCGCTCATGGCGTTGGTGCCGCTGTCGGTCAGCATGTCGATGAAGACGTCACGCGTCCTCAGTAGGAAGGTGTTGTAGCCTCCCTCTTCGATAGCTTTCAGGCGCTCATCGATGGGAGTTAGCCGGGTCTTCTGAACGATCCGGATCTTGTGCATCTCGATGGGCAGATCCCTGCCATCAGACAGTCTTACGTTCACTTACTCCTCCATGGCGACGTGTCGCCCGCCCGGTGATCACCTCTCGCCCACTAGGCGCGCAAGGGTCTTGGGCGCTCTGCGGGCTCTACAGGCTGCTGGCCGGTAGTGTTGGCTTGGTGTACCGTGGGGCTTCGGACGCGCGCTGCTCGAGATTGGCCGTGGGCCTACCAGCGCGGCTCAGTGATGCCTCGGGGCTTGGCCTAACGGGAGCCCTAAGGCATGGGCTGAACGACGCGGGTCATAGGGGGCTCAGAGTCTACAATCCACTTCCTCGGTCCGCTCTAGCCCAAATGATGCACGAGGCGCTTGCGCGTCGTGCATGAAGCGAGCTTCTACACGCTCTCGTGAATAAGGCAAGCTAAGGAGCCGCCACCCGCCCGAGGCGGGCTGACACGGCGGCCGGAGCGAGGTCGTTGAGTCCGGGGGGTGTTATCCCCTCCCTCCCGCTATCACCACCCTATTCACCCCTGCCAGGCAAGATGCCTACCTGGGGATTGCTCCGGCTGCGAATGATGGCAGGGCTGAGAAGCAATGGAGACCTTGATGCCGGCATCAAGGGGAACGGCAGCTCCAGTTGGCAGGCCACCTCCTGACATGGCTGGCGACCCCACCCATATAGCCGACTCTGCTCCTCGTGTCTCAGGAGGCGCCTCCGCGCGGCGACTGATGTAGGCCAGGGGCAGGGCAGACCCCACGCGCCCGCGGCCTTGACAAAATGACCACTGGGTGGTGAATATCTAACCATGTTCCGGCGATTCATCACGCCCAGCCTGATGGCGGCACTTCAAGATACGCCCGTCGTGTGCCTTCAGGGTGCCCGACAGGTGGGCAAGAGCACCCTGGTCCGCGACCTGGGCCGCTACGTGACCCTCGACGACGCCGGCTCCCTCGCGGCCGCTGCCAGCGATCCCGTCTCCTTCCTCTCGGAGCTCTCACGGGACCTCTCAGGCCCCCTCATCGTGGACGAGGTCCAGCTTGCCCCACAGCTCTTCCCGGCCCTGAAGCTAAGGGTCGACCGCGACCGCCGTCCGGGCCAGTTCCTCCTCACGGGGTCGGCCAACCTGTTCCTGCTTCCCAAGCTCTCGGAGTCGCTGGCCGGTCGCATGGAGGTCCTGACCCTGTGGCCTCTGGCCCAGGCAGAGGTGGAGGAGGGGGCCGCCAACCTGGTGGACCTGCTCCTGAGTGAGGAGTCGCCACTCCCCAAACTGCGGCACCTCCCGCGCGCGGACCGGCAGGATGTGCTGCGCCGAGTCCTATTGGGTGGCTTCCCGGAGCCTCTGGCCCGGCCCACGGCCGCGCGCCGGCAGGCGTGGTTCGAGTCCTACCTCACCACACTGATCCAGAGAGACGTGCGCGGTATCTCCAACATCGAGGGACTGGTTCAGCTTCCCCGGCTGCTGTCGCTTCTGGCGACCCGCTGCGCCATGCCGCTGAACGAGGCCGATGTGGCGCGGGGCGCCGGCCTGCCCTATACCACCCTTCGCCGATACATGACGCTGCTCGAGGCCACATACCTGGTTCAGCTCCTGCCGGCGTGGCCCACGAACCGGGGGAACCGCGTGGTGAAGAGCCCCAAGCTACTCTTCACCGACACGGGTCTGGCGGCCAACCTTCTTCGAATGGATGAAGCCGCGCTGCTGGCCCAGGGCTCGCTGCTGGGCCAGCTTGTGGAGAACCACGCCCTGATGGAGCTTCGCAAGCTCGCGGGCTGGAGCGCTGCGCGCCCTTCGCTCTACCACTGGCGGACCCAGACTCGTCAGGAGGTGGATCTGGTGCTGGAGGGGCCCGCGGGGGGCGTGGTTGGTGTGGAAGTGAAATCCTCCGCCACCGTATCAGCCGCGGACTTCAAGCACCTGCGCGCCTTGGCGGAGGTATGTGGAACCAGCTTCCGCCGAGGAGTGGTGCTCTACACGGGCGACCAAGTCCTTCCCTTCGGCCCCAACCTCCTGGCCCTGCCCTTCAGCGCCCTGTGGGCCTAACCACTCTCCTGGCTCCACCACCCATCAGACCCGAGGATGCCCGCCCCCCGCCCCCGCCCTCCGAACACTCTCCGCCGCCCTACCTGGACTCCAGTCCTCCCGCAGTGCCACCAGCCCAGTCCCCGTGGCACGGGCATCCTGCTCGCACTCGGCCACAGGCCGAGCAATGCGCGCCGTAGCTTCGGACGCCTGGATCTCCACCAACCCACGGCGCTGAGGCCCTGGTGGCGCGGGCGTCTCGCCTGCGACTCGGCCGAAGGCCGAGAAGGGGTTCACCGGCCTAACAGGAGCTGCGCCTCCCGTTCAGGCCACCCGCCTGTCCCTCGTGGCGCGAGCAGGATGCTCGCACTCGGCGGGAGCGTCCCGCTTACGACTCGGCCGCAGGCCGAGAGGGTCCTCTGGACCCGCTCGGCCCCAGCAGATAACTTTGCCGCCGTCGTCCCTACTGAGAGGCAGTTGGGGCGCAGGCATCTTGCCTGCGCGGCCTGCGGTCATCCCCAGCCCCCGCCTGTAAGGCAAGGTGGCCCCAGGACTCCGAGCCACATTCGCATGGCACAGGCCACTGCTAGGCCGCGCGGGCAAGATGCCTGCGCCCCAACTGCCTCGGCCGCAGTCGGGGGTCAGGCACGACCCGGCCGGCCGAACCCTCGGGTGCGAACCCCTCGGGCTACACTGCTCCGTTCTCCACGGTCCGTGGTTCCAGGTGAGGTGACGCGCTCGACCCCCGGGGCCACGCCGTCTCCTAAGGGACGGCGCAACACTAGCCCGGGGGGGTCACTCTCAGGCGACCGGGGTGCCCCCGCTCGGCCTGCGGCCGCGTCCCAAGCGGGACGCTCGCGCCGAGTGCGTGCAGGATGCTCGCGCCACGGGCGGGAGGCGCCGCCTTCATACCCGTGGGCGGAACGGGCCAGGCGTTAGCCCATTGGTTTATGCAGGCCGTCGTCCCTACGTGCCTGTGAAAGGTCGCTAGGGTAGGTGTTTGGCGAGCGACCGCGGCGGGCTTAATGCAGACGATCGCTGCTGGCTGCATGCTCTCGCGAGGGGGTGCGCGGTGGCGGCAGTGTCCTCTCTGACGTGGGGCCGGTGAGAGTGGTGTCCCACCGGCCTCTCCCTTTGTCTGGTGCCCGCTGCTCAGCGTCAGCCCGCCTCCCCGGAGCGGGCTAGGGCCGTCGCCCTCCCCCTCTCTCGCGCTTGGCTGGGCGGCGCTATCCTCCGCAGCGCTGGTTCACTCCCCGCTCCACGGCCGTTTCGCCGAAGTACACCGTTGAGGCGTTCGCGGCGATCCGGAAGGACATCACCTGACTGCCGTCCTTGGGCACCATCAGGAGCGTGGGGCCGAAGAGGTCGATGCTGATCCCCCAGGACCCTTCCTTGTGGTCCGAGATCTCCGCCAGCCCTGCCGACGTGGACACATAGCCGTGGTAGTCGTACTCGAAGGTACCCGAGGCGCACAGGTAGTAGACCGACTGCCCGTCGGTGCTCACGCTCCCTCCGCCTCCGCTGGGCGGAGTGTAGGTGCCGCTGGTGGTCTTGTACCAATAGCCCCCCATCGCGCTCCACCACTTGCCGGTGTCCGGCGTAGAGAAGCGAAGCGATGAGACGAAGGCTTGGGCCACTCCCTGCATGTACGCCTGCTGGTCTTGTGGTCCCGCTATCAGGATGCCGCCCGAAGTCCCAGTGGCGCCCACCTGCGCGATCGCCAGGCCGGTGACCGGCACGTAGGTTCCCTGGGCAAGGTAGCTCTGCGTGACCTGGAGGCCCGACACCTGTGCCTGCCCCTGGGGCTGCAGCGTGACGCCCTTGTCTACCTGCACCGGCTGCGAGGCGACCTGCGCCAGCAGAGCTGTGGAGATCGGGTTGGGGGCTGTCGCCTGGGCCGTGACCAGGGCCACCATGCCAGGATGGGCGGTGGAGGCCATCACGAAGCTGCCCAGGCTGGTGTCCAGCCCTCCGGCCCAGTCGGTGGGCACCACGAAGGAGAGACCCGCCCAGGAGGCGCGCACGCGCGTGCCGCTGGGGTAGATCGTACTGGCCGCCAGGTCCACGGCCGGTTCCGTCGTCGGGGGCTCCGCGCCGCCCGGAAGTGTAGCCAGCCCGGCCACCGCCTTCAGAAGCAGCACGGCGTCGCTCACCCGCAGCTTGCCGTCTCCATCCACGTCCGCGGCCGCTGACTGCTGCGCCGTGGGCGTCTTCAGCCCGGCCAGGTACTGAAGCACGGCCACCGCGTCCGCCACGTTCACCCTGCCGTCGCCGTTCACGTCCCCCCGACGGGTGCTCTGCGCGCTGGCGTGCCCGGCCGCCAGAAGGCAGAACAGGCCGAGGGCGGCCGCCACGAGGGTCTTTGTTCGCATGGAGGGCTCCTTTCGGACACAGCGTGTCGCGGGTTTCCTGCTTCGGATCGTTCCGGCCTCCCGCCCAAGGTGGAGGTCTTGGGGCGGGCAGCCCATCCTGGTCGCTCTGACGGCGATTGGCGTGGCGCGGCGGGAAGGCTGCCGCGCCCGCGCGAAATGCAGAGTGGTAGACGTCCCCGGCTGCTCAGCCGGCTCCGCTATCGGATCCTCGACAGCGCGGGCGCTCCGCTGAAGGCGGCGAGCCAGCCCCCATACCCCCGAGCCGCGGGGTCCGGCGATGCCACGGCAACCCCACATCCGGAGCCGTCGCTCCCAGCAGACCCAGCAGTGCCACTTAGCCAGTGTCTGGACACAACATCACCACTCAGGAGTCGCGTGCTCGCGCAGGGTACACCCAGATACCAAGACGGGCATGGCAGGCCCCACTGCAGAGAGCATTGTGGACAGAGGTACGTAGAGAAGGATCCACCTTAGGTTCTCTTGGTGTCTTGGTGACTTGGTGGTGAAGCAGTTCCCAGACACTGACTCAGCCCCGGGAGGTGCCGTGCGGCGTTACGACTACTTCATGGTTCCGCTGGTCATGGACGCCGGCATCGCCATGGCCGTGTTGGCCGTGAACCTGGAGTGCCAGGATCTGGGGGCCACCGCCCTGCAGTTGGGCCTGATTGGCACCGCCTGGGGGATACCCTACGCCCTCTGCTGCCCCGTGGCGGGCAAGGCGGCGGCGCGGGTCGACCGCCGCTGGCTGATGCTGGCCGGCATCTTCTTCTACGGTCTGGCCGTGGCATTCTATGGGTGCGCCACCAGGCCCTGGCACGCCATCGCTGCGGCCCCCATTGGCGGGCTGGGCTGTGCCCTGTTCTGGCCCTGCTTCGAGACGCTGCTCCACGGACCAACGGCGGCGGAGACCCGGGGCCGCATGGGGCTGTTCAACGTGGGCTGGACCGTGGGCATCCTGGGGGGTCAGGCTCTTGCGGGGTACCACTACGCCCTGCTGGGGCCGCGATGGGCGCTCTGGACCATCGCCCTGCTGGTGTGGGCCAACGGGCTGTACCTCGCCTGGCGCACT
>DASXUI010000094.1:0-1581 GCA_036504955.1 Armatimonadota bacterium | reverse complement strand
CTATCTGGTCAAATGCCCTACCGTGGTGTAAGGCAGAGCGGCGCCGGAGTCGCCGCACTCTATGGGGGGTGTCGCCAACAGGCCGGGGCCTGAGGCCCTTCCCCTGAGCCCCACCAGCCCCCTGAGTCTCTTCAGTCCCCTAGTCCCCTCAGTCCCTTCAGCCCCCTCCATCCCCAAGCCTCAGGGACTCCACCACGATTACCTTCGCGCGGGATTCGCGCTCGGGGCGCCACTGGCCGACCGACTGTAGGGTCGCCTTCCAGGTAACCATGTCGCGCAGGAACTCGCTGGCGATGTGAGCCGCTTCACGAGCCATTTCGCGCCGCTTGCCCAGGTCGGCGGGACCCGTGCTCAGGCGTGCCAGTGCGAGGTATGCCTCGGCGTAGTCCAGGTTCACGTAGCCGGCCAGCGCGCGGACGCGGCCCACCGGGCCCCGCTCCAGGGCTACTAGCGCGTCGTAGCATCGTCGCGCGGCCGGCACGTCACCCAGCAGCTCGTCTACCTGCGCCAGCTTCAGAAGCGACTCCGTGCGGTTCGGCTCCAGGGCGACGGCCTGGTGGTACCTGTCCCTAGCCCGGCGCGGGTCCCCAAGAGCCTGCAGCGCCAGACCCCAGCGGTGGTAGACCTGGGCTCGGTGCGGCTCCGATTCGGCGAGCTGGGCGAACTGGGTTAGGCCCGCGTCCTTGCGCCCAGTGAGGAGAAGCGTCTCAGCCCTCTGGATGCGCCACTTGGGGTTTCGTGGGTCCCAGCGCAGGGCCTCGTCGAGGGAGACCAGCGAACCGTTCAGGTCGCCCCGCTCCCTCAGCGTCTGAGCCTCCGCGGCGGAGGACTGCCCCACCCCCGCTGGAGCCCCTAGCAGAGCCAGCACCGCCCCAGCCAGCGCCAGGCCGGACCACAGCATCTCCTTCGCTCGGGCTCCAGTACCCGCCGGCATCGGCTGGGTAGAGGCCCCCAGCAGAGCCAGGAAGGTCCAGGCACACGGCGGGACGTAGAGCGTCGATTCGAAGCAGTTGTGAAGCGCGAAGGCGGTGATGCCGCCCGCCAGGCCTGCCACGGGCCATCCCCACTTCCGGAGCACATTCGGGCTGAGGCACGCCCACAGGCCGGCGCCTATGGCGGCTAGCATCAGCAGCATCCCCGGGAACCCGGTCTCGGCCGCCAGTTGCAGATAGCTATTGTGGGCCAGCTTGGTGTAACCCGCACGGGCATACTGGGGGTAGCTGATCTCGAAGGTGCCGTAGCCAGTGCCGAGCAAGGGATGCGCGAGTGCCTGATCCAGCGTACCGCGCCAGGTCAGACGACGGAAGGCCATGGAACTGGCCTGCTCGCCCTCGGAGGAGGTCGCCACCCGCCGGGCCGTGGGAAGCGCCAGAGCCGGTGTGAGTGCCACCAGGATCCCCGCGATCACCAGCAGACGAGGCCCGCTGCCCTCCTTGAGGCGCCGAACCCCTACGACCACCATCACCGCCAGCCCAACCGAGAGGCTGAGCCATCCCCCCCGCGACCCGGTGAGCATGAGGGCGCTGAACTGGAAGATGGCCGCCGCTGCCGTGGGAAGCACCCAGGGGCGAGACAGCTCCA
>DASXUI010000093.1:0-11317 GCA_036504955.1 Armatimonadota bacterium | reverse complement strand
TCGCTCTCGCCGGGCCGGAAGACCAGCTCATGCTCCTTCGCCAGACCCACGATGGGGATCTCCATCCCCATCTCCTTGAGGACGGACACGGAGACGCTGAGCTGGCCCTTGCCGCCGTCCACCACGATCAGGTCCGGCAGGGGGAGGAACTTGGCGTCGCCGGCCTGCGCCTTCTCCAGGCGGCGGCGGAGCACCTGCTGCATCATCAGGAAGTCGTTGGGCTGGGCGGGGAGGCCACGGATGCGGAACCTGCGGTAGTCGCTCTTCTTCGGCTCGCCCTTCGCGGCCACCACCATCGAGCCCACCGCCTCCGTGCCCTGGATGTTGCTGATGTCGTAGCACTCAATGCGCGTGGGAGGGCTGGGCAGCTCCAGCTCCTCCTGAAGCTGGTCCATCGCCTGCTGGGCGCGCGACAGGCGCTCCTCCACCTGCGCCGCGGCCTGCTTCAGCGCCAGGGAGGCGTTGGTGGCCGCCATCTCCACCAGCTTGCGCTTCTCCCCACGCTTCGGCGCCAGCAGCTCCACGCGCTTGCCCTTCTTCTGCCTCAGCCACGACTCAATGATGCGGTACTCCTCGAACTCGGTCTGAAGCAGCACCTCCTTGGGAATGAAGGGAGCATCCTGGTAGTACTGCTTTACGAAGTCCTGAACAGAGGTCTCCAGAGACTCGTCCGTGGCGCCCTCCAGGAAGAAGTGCTCCTGTCCGATGAGCTTTCCGCCCCGGACGTAGAACATCTGGGCGCAGGCCCGGCCGTCGTCCGAGACGACCGCGATCACGTCCTGGTCGCCGAGGGCCGTTGAGATCACCTTCTGGCGCTCGATGATCTTCTGGACGGCCTGAACTTGGTCGCGGAGTCGGGCGGCGCGCTCGAAGTTCAGAGCCTCGGCCTCCTGCTCCATCATTCGCTCCAGGCGCTTCAGCAGCCGCTCCTGTTTGCCCTCCAGGAAGAGCACCACCTCCTCCACTACCGTCAGGTACTCCTCGCGGGTGCAGAGCTGGGCGTCGCAGGGAGCCACGCACTGCTTGATGTGGTAGTAGAGGCACGGGCGGATACCCTCATGCCCCGTGAAGGTAAGGGAGCAACTCCGCAGGCCGAAGACCTGGCGGATGAGGGACAGAGTCTCGTTCACCGCCCCGGAGTTGGTGTAGGGGCCGAAGTAGCGGTTGCCGTCCTTGTGCGCCTGGCGGGTGACCACCAAGCGGGGGAACTCCTCATTGAGGGTGAGCTTCAGGTAGGGGTACTGCTTGTCATCGCGCAGCCGGATGTTGAAGTAGGGCCGGTACCGCTTGATGAGGGTACACTCCAGAATCAGGGCCTCAAGCTCAGAGTCCGTCTGGTAGATCTCCAGATCCCAGATGCGGCTGACGAGGCGCTCCGTCTTAGGTGTGTGGCGGGCCCCCGCCTGGAAGTAGGAGCGGACCCGGTTGCGGAGGTTGATAGCCTTTCCGACGTAGATGACCGTGCCCGCCTCGTCTCGATAGACGTAGCAGCCGGGCTTGTCCGGAAGCGTCCGCAGCTTATCCCGAAGAGGAGTGCCAATTGGTGTCATACCGGCATTATAGCAGAACGGACGTTTCCGGTTGAGCGGCCGGGGCGCGGCCCGCGCAACTGCCCTACCACAGAGGCACAGAGGGCACAGAGAAGGGACTGAGGGGATGAAGAGGCGAGGGGGTGAGGGGACTGAAGGGACTGAGGGGGCTCAGGGGGAAGGACCCAAGGCGCTGGCCTGCGAACGCCGGCGTCACTGAGTTGGGGTCCGTTCACCCCCTGAGCCCCCCCAGTCCCTTCACCCCCTCAGTCCCTGTGGTAGGGCGGTTCCTTGCGTCCGCCGACTATTGGCCGGCGTGGAGGTTGCCGTAGCTGGTGGCGTAGCTGCCGAACATCATCGACATGAAGCCCATCCACTGCGTTTGCATGGACCGGCCACGGCCGGTCGTGGCCGGGGGAGTGAT
Organism: Armatimonadota bacterium; assembly: GCA_036504955.1. Classification (GTDB taxonomy): domain Bacteria; phylum Armatimonadota; class DTGP01; order DTGP01; family DASXUI01; genus DASXUI01. The sequence continues at coordinate 9,364 of DASXUI010000093.1, read as the reverse complement.
GGGACCGTAGACGGTTGTGGATTTGCTGGTCTGCGTCGTCTGGTCGATCACTTCGTGTGTGATGGGGTTGTAGGTGATCTGCAGGTAGTCGGGGAAGCGGACCGTTACGCCTTCGTAGCGGAACTCGAACTGCCCGTCCAGCCCCTCCCCAGGCATGTAGTAGCCAGTCAGAGTGCCGGAGGTTGCCACGCCGTCGCCGGTGGGCTTGATGTCCGAGATCCAGCCGTCACCCGACATCCGGAAGGTGTGCCCTGTTTCGTCCACCGTGCCCTGTACCCGGAAGCCATCGCCAAGCACGAAGTTGAGCTTGTAGTCTGTAGTGTAGTCGTTGCTGTAGATGCCCACATCGGCTCCGCCGCCCGAGTGGTCCTCGCCCTGCCAGTGGCGGGGGACCACGTTGACGAGGGCCTGGCCCTCCACCACACCGATCACCGTGGAACCTGGGAGGGTGTAGTGGTACCTCGCGTGGATCACCACCTCCTGGCTGGGGGCGGCGCTGGGCGCGGTGAAGAGCGAGCCCATGAAGCTGCCAGCAGGCGTGGCCCACATCTCCAGTGCAGCTTTCTTGGTAACATTCGTGGTTGGGCCCGTGGCGCTGGCCCAGTAGACCGTGAAGGCCCGATCGGAGCCCTCCAGCACCTGCGAGTACCGCGGGTAGATGGCGAAGTAGTCATCGACGCGGAAGACGGTGAAGTGCTCAACCTGAGTGCTGGCCCAGCCGGAGCCCGGCTGCGCGTCGATCTTCAGCGGCTCCGGTTGGCCGTCGAGCCCGGTGGTGCTCATCCTCAGGGCCTGAGCGGGATCGGGGTGGAGTTGCGGGTCAACCTTGAAGGTGAGCGTGGCAGGCTTCTGGAACCGCAGGCCGCTGGGCAGAAGCTCCAGGGCGAGGACCCCCAGCGGCGCCTGGACGCCGGCTCCCCTGATCTGGATGTCGGCGGGCTGAGCCAGAGCGCCCGGGGGAACCTGCAGAGTCGCCGAGCCATCGGGTAGCGATACCGTGCCCCCCTCGGCGCCGATGGTGGCGGAGCCGAAGGGCAGCCCCTCCGGCCAAGGGCGAGGGGCCAAGCCCGCGACCTTCTTCAGCACCGAGAGCACGTCCTGGACGTTCACCCTACCGTCTCCCACGGTGCCATCGCCGTGGGGCGGCGCGACGTCCGCTGCCTTCTTGGCGTCTTCCGACAGCTCCTCTTGCCCAATGATGGCCTTCAGCATCAGAACGACGTCTTTGATGTCTACGTCGTAGTCGTCGTTCACGTTTCCGTAGTCGATGTACTCCCGCTTCACGACGAAGCCCGGCGACACCGGGGTGAGCTCCACCGGGGCACCCTGGGCGTCCGCGGCGACCACATCCAGTAGCTGCAAGGTGTATCTGCCGGGCTTCGGGGTGTCGGCAGCCTTGCCGTAGGCCGCAAGCAGCATCGCGAAGCCGGTCAGTGGAGGCAGTCCCGCCTTCCCGGGCTCCGGCTTCGGGGCCTCAAGGGCAAGGAGAAGCGACCGTGGGTCCGTCTTGTCCGGCGCGGCCGTGAGAGTGTAGCCGGCCGCCTTGGGGGTGACTGCGGCGGGGTAGGGCTTGGTCGCCCAGACTCCGTACCGCGCGTCAAGCACCAGGCGACACCTGAGGGAGGCTACCCGCGCCGAGGTTTGCAGCATCAGGGGCACGGTCAAGCCTTCGGTCGAAGAGATATCGACCTGGGGAACAGCCAGTGTGTCTGCCGATGCGGGAGGCGAGCTCAGCAGAGCCCCCGTGATGGCGGCCGCCGCAAGCAGCATCCCTGCGAAGCGGGTGAGGATCGGTTGGGGAGGCTGGGATCTGCTGGCTGAAGCGCCAAGAGGGGCGATAGACACAGAGACCTCTTTTCTGGTTGAGAGTATGTAACAGAAGGCAAGGCTCCGTTCGTCGAAGAGGTGAGCCGGTCCTGGTGCCCGCCGCCTGCGGAGGCATCGGGCCGCCCTTGGCCTACCTCTCCCACGAGAGCATGGTGAGGCTTGCGGCGTGCACGATGCGCGAGCGCTTCGCGCCCCAGACGGGTGTGGCGGCAGCGATGGACCGGTCACTGGCTCCCGGAGTGGTAAGATGGGATCGTGCCGCCGGTCGTCCTGGCGATGGTCGTTCGGGGGCAGAGGCATGGGGCGCCGGGTGTGGCCCGGCTAGATGGGAGTGGGGAATGGGCACCGCGGTGCATGGGCGGGTTCGGCCTGTCTGTGATAGAGCGCGCCAGGGAGGACCGGCGGCCCTTCGCGAGACTTGGTGGAGACGGCTGCTCACCCTCTGTGTTGCACTGTCCGCCGCGTTGGCGCTGGCGGCTGCCTCGGTGGCTCAATCCAGCCCCGTCCCCCAGTCTGACGCTCGGGCGGTGGTGGCACAGCTGTCCGATACTACCAGTACCGATGGGGAGCAACCGGAGCCGCCGCTGGGTGGGCTTATCTACTGGCGGAGCGAGGCTACCGGTCAGGTGGCTGTCTGGGATATCGAGGGCGCATCGCTTAAGGAGTCTCGCTACCTGCCGCCGGTCCCTGACCTCAACTGGACGATGGTTGCCTCCGCGGACCTGGACGGCGACGGCCGGAAGGACCTCGTGTGGCGGAACCATGCTACGGGCGAGAACGCCGTGTGGATCTGCAGCAAGACCAAGCTGACTCGGTCGTCCTTCCTGCCTCCCGTGGATGACCCTGACTGGCGCATCATCGGGGCCAGCAACCGCCCGGCCGAGGGCCACAGCGCGCTCTACTGGTACCACGTGTCTACGGGTGAGACAGCGGTGTGGCTCCTGCGCGGCGACAACCTGGACGAGGCGGCCCTGCTGGTCCAGGTGCCGGACCTGGCCTGGCAGCCGGTCGCGGTGGCCGACTATGACGGCGACGGGATTGGGGACCTCTTCTGGCGCAACGTGCAGACGGGAGAGAACGCTATCTGGCTGGGCGGGGGCGACCACGTGAAGAAGGCGCGGCAGGTGCCTTCCGTGCCTGACCTGCGATGGTACGTCGCAGCCACGGGGGACCTGGACGGCGACCTCCGGGACGACCTGGTCTGGCGCAACGCGGAGACCGGCGAGAACGCGGTATGGCTCATGGAAGGCACCGGGCTTCGCAAGGCAAGCTACCTGCCGCCGATCCCTGACCTTAACTGGTACCTGGCCGGCGCGGGGGACTTCACGGCCGACCTCCACACGGACCTCCTCTGGCGCAACGACGTGACCGGCGAGAACGCCGTCTGGAAGATGGTCGGCACCACTCGAAAGGGTTCCGCCTTCCTTCCCCTGGTGCCGGCCCCGGAGTGGCACACGGCCTTCATGCCCTGACCCCGCGATGGAGGCAGCCCCCGTAGGAGATGGGGGCGCCTGTCGGCGCCGGAGGTGCTACCTCCGGCTGACGTAGAGGCGCCCCTCCGGGGCTTTGGACGACCGGCAAGATCACAGCGCTGTGGATCCGCACCCCTGGGCGCTGAAGGGACGCCACTTCCCTTGCCGGGCCCTACCAGGGGGCCTCCGGCGCGCTCAACCTCCGCTCCCCTGGCCCTCCAACCGGAGCCTCGTCATCACCTGGCATCCTCCGCCCGCTCTCGGAGGCAACCGCAACCCCACACGGCGAGGTCGCATCTGGGTAGATCCAGGTTGACCGAGCAGGCAGGGTCGGTTGTTCCTCGGTTGTCCGCTCAGTGGAGGTGAGGATGAGGCGCGCGTGGCTTGGTGTGTCGGCGTTCCTGTCTCTCTGCATAGCAGTCTGGGCACAAGGCCCCGTGGAGCGGTGGGTGCCGCTCGCCAAAGACCCCGACTTCCATCCGGAGCCGCCGCACCGGACTCGGTCAGTCGACAACCCGCCGAGGGTGGTCGCGCGGCCGTCGGGCGCGAGGCTCCAGGTGCCGCCGGGCTTCCGCGTGGAGACCTTCGCCGAGGGCCTCGTGAACCCCCGGAACCTGGCTGTCGCGCCGATGGGGGCCTCTTCGTGGCGGAGTCCCAGGCTAACCGGCTGAGGGTTCTTCGGCCCGCCGCGGACTACTCCAGGCCGGCCGTGAACCGGGTCTTCATCAGCGGGCTCCGGCAGCCCTTTGGCATCGCCTTCGGGAAGGGGCACCTCTACATCGGCAACACGGACGAGGTGGTCCGCGTGCCTTACGAGCCAGGCCAGCTCAGCTCTACTGCACGGCCGCAGCACATCACCAGTCTGCCGGGCGGCGGCTACAACCAGCACTGGACGCGCAACCTGCTGATCGATCCCCGCAGGGGGAAGCTCTACGTGACGGTCGGCTCTCGCACGAACGCCAGCCCGGAGCCCCCGCCCCGGGCCTCCATCCTGGAGATGAACCTCGATGGCACCGAGCGCCGCGTGCTCGCCAGCGGGCTTCGGAACCCCGTAGGACTGGCGCTGAACCCGGGGTCGCACCAGCTCTGGGCGGCGGTGAACGAGAGGGATCGCCTCGGCGACGACGTGCCGCCTGACTACCTCACCTCCATCCGGCCGGGGGGCTTCTATGGGTGGCCCTACGCCTATCTTGGCACCCACCCGGACCCCCGCTGGGGACCGATCCGGCCGGATAGGGTGCGGTCAGGCCTCATGCCCGACGTCCCTCTCCCCGCCCACTCCGCTGCCTTGGGGCTGCTCTTCTACACGGGCAGCCAGTTCCCGGCCGCCTACCGCGGCGACGTCTACGTTGCGCTTCACGGCTCCTGGAACCAGCGCCAGCGCTCCGGTTACCGGGTGACCCGCGTCCACTTCAGCGGGGGCCGTCCGGTCGGCGCGCCACAGGACTTCCTGGTGGGCTGGGCCACATCCGAAGGCGAGGTGTGGGGGCGTCCCGTGGGGCTGGCACAGCTCAAGGACGGCTCCCTGGTGGTCTCCGACGACGGAGCCAACAAGCTGTGGAGGGTGAGCTACCTGAGGTGAAGCTGTCGGGGAGCCGGTCACGCGTAGAGGACTCCCCAACTAAGGGCCCAGTTGGGGTCTCAGAAGTGGGCGCGCTGGGCCTTGGGCTTCCTCTTGGCGCAGGCCGCGCACGCTACGGCTCACACTGCGGCGGCGTGCGCTGAGAGGAGGCGGGTCATGCTCTCGACTAGCAGGCTGGGTTGGACGGGTTTGGAGACGTAGTCGTCCATTCCGGCTTCAAGGCACAGCTCCCGGTCGCCCTTCATGGCGTGGGCGGTCATGGCAATGATGGGAGTGTGGGCGCCTGAGGCCTCCTCGTGGCGCCGGATACCTTGGGTCGCCTCGAAACCGTCCATTTCCGGCATCTGCACGTCCATTAGGATCAGGTCATAGGGGGTAAGTGCGTGGCTCTGAAGCGCCTCCCGACCGTTCCCGACGGTGTCGACACGGTAGCCGCGCTTCTCAAGCATCCTCTGAACGACCTTCTGGTTGGTGACGTTGTCCTCTGCCAGCAGGATGCGCACCCTCGACTTCGGTTCGTCGGGGACGGCTTCCGGTTCCACAGGCCTACGGCTGGCGGCGAGGGCGGCGACGCTGTGATCGGCAAGGAGGCATTCGAGCAACTGCGAGCGGCGGAGCGGCTTGGGAAGCCGTCCATCGAAGTCCTGGCCCGCGCGAAGTCCCCCCACCGGCGCGGAGCCCCAGTGGGTGAGGGCGATCAGTCGAGCGCCCGCTGCTCGTGACTTGCTTCGAAGCTCGGCGCACAGGCGGCGTCCGGAAGTGCCGGAGGTGAGCGGGTCGAGCAGTACCAGCCCGTAAGGTCGCGACTCACGAGCCGGCTGCCTGAGATGCTCAAGTGCCTCGGCCTCGGAGGAGGCCCCGTGGCAAGTCACCCCTAGCGACTCCAGGAGCAGGACGCAGGCCCGCAGTGCGGCCGCGCAGCCATCCACCACCAGGACGGGCCGTGAACGCACCTCGGGCGGCAGAGCCGGGGCTGTCTCTTGGGCATCTGGCTGGCGGGCCAAGGAAACGGTGAACCAGAAGGAGGAGCCCTGGTTCTCGGAGCTCTCCAGTCCTATAGTGCCGCCCATGAGCTCGCAGAGCTGCTTCGAGATCGCCAGGCCCAGCCCCGTTCCACCGAACCGTCTTGTGGTGGAGGAGTCCACCTGCGAGAAGGAGCGGAACAGGCGGTCCCGGCGTTCCTCTGGGATGCCGATGCCCGTGTCGGAAACCGTCACCTTCAGATGGACTCTTGAGTCGGATGTGCTCTCGATCGCGGCGTGGACCGTCACCTCGCCCTGCTCGGTGAACTTCACGGCGTTGCCCGCCAGGTTGGTGAGGACCTGCCGAAGGCGTCCGGGGTCGCCCCGGAGCAGGGAGGGTACGTCGGTCTCCAGGCTGCAGACCAGCTCCACGCCCTTAGCGTGAGCCCGGACCGCAAGAAGGGAGCAGACGTCCTCTAACGTCTCCCGGAGGTCGAAGTCCAGCTCCTCCAGCTCCAGCTTGCCGACCTCCAGCTTGGAGTAGTCCAGAATGTCATTGATGACCACCAGCAGGGAATCCGCGCTGCCCCGGATGGTCTCAGCATACTCTCGCTGCTCGTGCGTTAGGGGGGTGTCCAGGAGCAGGCTCGTCATCCCCATCACGCCGTTCATGGGGGTGCGGATCTCGTGGCTCATGTTCGCCAGGAACTCGCTCTTGGCGAGGTTGGCGGCGCCGGCGGCCTCCAGGGCGGATCGAAGCGTCTCCTGCGACTCCCTCTCGTGGGTGATGTCCTGGTTCAGGCCCACCAGGCCGATGGTCTCGCCACGGGTATTGCGAAGCGGGACCTTGGTGATGCGGAGCCAGCGGTGCCCCGTCGCGGTGAGCATATACAGCTCTTGGCGGAAGACCTCCGTACCCCCGCGGAGGAGGGGCCTCTCTCCTTCGGCGAACTGCTCGGCCAGGTGTCTGCCCATGATATCCAGATCGGTCCGCCCGATCAGCTCCTCCGTCGTCTTGCCGAGCTCCTCCATGACGGCGGCGTTCACCAGGCTGAATCGCCCTTCCAGGTCCTTGACATAGATGCTCTCGGGAATGCTGTCCACGAGGCACCGCAGGAGGTTGTGCTGCTCCGCAAGCTCGGCCTGGGTGCGCTTGGTGGGACTGATGTCCCGGTTGATCCCCACCAGCCCCACGACCTTGCCGGTCTGGTCCCGAAGAGGCAGCTTGGTGGTGGAGAGCCAATAGGCTGAGCCGTCAGTCTGGACGTAGCAGCGTTCCTCGTTGACGATGCCCTGCCCCGAGGCCATGATCCGCTGCTCCTCCGCGAAGTCCTCGACGGAGTCCGGATCATCAGGGAACAGGTCCTTGTCTGTCAGGCCGAGGACGTCCCGCGGGTCATCCTTGTTGAAGGAGGCGGTGACCTGCCGGTTCACGGCGGTGAAGCGGCTATCGGTGTCTTTGGCGTAGATGTGGTCCGGAACGGAATCCACAAGGGCACGCAGCAAGGACCGCTCGCGGTCGGTCTCGGCGAGCTGGTCGCGAAGACCGCCGATGAGGGAGAGGCACCGGGCGGTGGTAGTGGTGCCGACGGCCAGGAGGAGGGAGCAGGAGAGAAGCGCAAGGGCGAGGGGAAGCGCGGGTTCCGGAGCCGCGCCCGCGCCCAGCCCGGCGAATAGCCCTGTCAGGATTTGCACAACCGCACCAAACAGCCACCCCACCCGCGGCTTCACCCGGGCGCTCGTCCGGAGAGCCGAGACACCGCCCAGGAGCGCAAAGAGCGCAGCGGCGACCAGGGCCACCCGTACCATCATGCGTCTTCCTCCAGAGTGCTATTCGGCCGTGGGCACCCATACCCTAAGTGGCTGACGGCCAGTTCTCTGGAGGCTACCTGTTAGCTCCGGTTAGCGAAGGCCTCTAGCTTCCCAACAGCGCGGAGACCTCGCCCTGGTAGGTCTTGAAGGGGTTGGAGAGGGGCAGATGGCGGTCTTTACCCACGTGAATGCCGTCCCAGTCCAGCATGTAAGGCCTGACCCCGGAGCTGAGGAGGCGCCGAATGGCCTGGGAGCGGCCGCGCGCGCGGGTGTTGCCCGGTGGCATCCGGGTGGCCTCTTCGATCTGCTCATCGGTGGTGATACGGCGGATGGCGCCCGCATCCTGAAGTCCGTAGAACAGCCCCTGGTCGGGGTTAATGTTGTGGTACTCCATGTCCAGGCTCTGCATCATGTCGTCTTGCCAGGAGACGCCCTCCGAGCTTCGGTACTCCTCGAAGAGCTGCTTCTTGGCTACCCAGTCCAGGCAGTCGGCTAGCTCCATGGGGTCACGCTCCAGTGCGTCCAGCACCCGCTCCCACTCAGCCAGGACCTCGTCGGTCTGGCGGTCCTTCCGTGAGAGGTGCTTCTTGGCGGCGCTGAGGTAGATCCGCTGGAGGTCGATGGCGCCCATGGTCTTGCCGTCCTGAAGGCGGACCTGCCAGCGATATGAGGGGTCACGCGAGATGCTCTTGAGGGCGGCCACGGGGTCTCGAAGCCGAAGTGACTCCGGGATACGCTTGCTCTCAATGAGCTCCAGCACGGCGGAGGTGGTGCCCACCTTCAGGAAGGTGGCGTACTCGCTCATGTTGGCCTCACCGTAGAGCACGTGCAGGCGGTGTAGGTTGTTGAAGGTGTAGTAGGTCTCCCACTTGGGATTGATGATGGCGCGGTTGAAGCGGACCCGGGAGGAGACGGCACGCAGGATGTGGTCTGCCCGTTGGGAAAGCTGGTAGTCCACGGAGCGATCGATCTCCACGCCGTACACATTTGAGACCCAGATGTAGTCCACTTCGTGCTCGCCCAGCGTCATCACGCTGTTGCGCAGGTCGTTGTGGTTGATGCGGTGGCCGCCCACACGCCCCACGCCGGCGAAGATCTGCCGGGTGACCAGGAAGGGCATCAGGAGCGAGAGCGACTCCATGAAGCCGTCCATCTCCAAGTCCACCAGGTAGTTCTCATGGCAGCCGAAGGTGTGGCCGGCGAAGTGGTCCACGCTGTTGTTGTGGAAGCTCACCGAGTCGGAGAGGCCCATGTCGTCCAGCAGCCCGGTGAGGATGCGATGGCCCGCGCGGTCATGAGCAACCAAGTCATGCAGGTCCACGCACTCGGCGGTGGCGTACTCCTCGTGGCTGCCGACGGCGTCCACGTAGAGCCGCCCCCCGTTCACCAGGAAGCCGCCGGCCCGGGCGGGCTCGAAGGCGTAGTTGCGAGCGTGGAGGTCGATGAGACCGAGCTTCTTCTGGTAGAAGGCGTGGTCCTTGACGGCCTCCACGACCTTCTCCGGCGTGCCGGCGTGCCGGTCCCGAACGAAGCACCCGAACTCAGTCTCCAACCCCACGATGCGCTGATGCATGGACGTCATCCTCGCCAAGCCCTCACCACAGAGACACAGAGGGCACAGAGAAGAGACCGAGGGGGTGAGTAGGTGAAGGGGTGAGGTGGTGTTAGGGCCTCAGCCTCGTAGGTGGCCTACGCCAGACCTAGCTTTG
>DASXUI010000092.1:0-30741 GCA_036504955.1 Armatimonadota bacterium | reverse complement strand
GCCGGCCTGCAGGATGATGAGGTCCCCGTCCTCGGTGCCCAGGTAGGCCTTGCCGTCCGCCACCAGGGTTGACCCCCAGATGCGGCTCTTCGTGTCGTACACCCAAAGGGGCTTGCCGGTCGCGGCATCGATGCAGTGAACCATGCCCTTGTAGTCGCCCACGTAGACGAGGCCGTCCGCCACGGACGGCGTGGAGAGCGACCGGGAGATCTTGGTGTAGCTCCAGACTAAGCCCTGCCTACTGATGTTCCCCGCGCCGGACGGGTTGATGCAGACCAGGGCGCCCGCGCCGTCGCCGTACTCCGGATCCTGCCCGATGGTCGCGTAGATCCGACCTCCGGAGACGACCGGCGTGGCGATCACCTCGCTCGGGCCCTCCGGGGTCTTGTACTTCAACGGCTTGCCGCCCTTGGTTCGGTAGGAGGGTGGATTGCAGTCGCAGCGCCACAGCTCCTTGAGCGTCGGCGGGCCGGCTGCGGGGGTCACGGGCTGAGTGTCAAAGCCGTAGCAGAAGCCGTCCGGGCCCCCAAGCACGATAGTGGACTGGTCACCGACCTTCGCCAGCGCGGGTGAGGACCAGCTTCCGTGGAAGGCCCTCGCTGAGATGCCGGAGGCCTCGCGCCCCAGGAGCTTGCCGGTCGCCTTGTCCAGCAGGATGAGCTCCGGCGCCTTGGGGTTGGTGACCGCCGTGTGGTTCACGTTCACGCCGTTGGAGGTGTTCACCGCCAGGGCATTGCCGGCGATCAGGATGGAGCTGCTGGTGATGTTGTGGGGCTGCACCCCCAGCTCCTGGCGCATGTCGAAGCGCCAGAGGATGTCCGCGTCCGTGGGGCCCGGCTGAATCGGCGGCTTACCCGGGCCGGCCATGTACTGCGCCTCATCGACGAAGGGCCCGTCGTTGCCGTTCGCCAGGCCGTTCACGTCCAGGCACACCACCTCGCAGCGGTTGGTAACGAGGTAGACCCTGTCGCCCTCCACCGTGGGGGGAGAGCAGATGCCCAGAAGCTCCCAATCGCTGGCCGGCCCGGTTCCCAGTTTGGGAACGACGAGCTGCCACAGGAGCTTTCCCGTCTTCTCGTCCAGGCACATCATCACGCCCCGGTCGCCCTTGTGCTTGGGGTCGCGCGGCACCTCGTTGTTGGTCCCCACGAAGACACGGCCGCCCGCCACGGTGGGGTTTCCGTAGGACTGCGAACCTAGCTTGGCCACCCACCGCACGTTCTTGGTGGTGCTGAGGTCGATCTCATCGCTATCCCCCTTGAAGGTGCCCGGCACGAAGCTGTCCGGCAGGCCTGTCTCCTCGGAGACCATGTTCCGCGACGCGTCATGGCCCCAGGTGGGCCAGTCGGCGGCTTGGACGGGAGCCGCCACAACGGCCGGCAGCAGAGCGAGGAGCAGGGTGGAGCGGACAGCTACTGCACTCATAGGGCACACCGGGGTGTTCGGAGAAGGGCGCCACCGAGGCGCCGGGGAGGCAAGGGTGGCCACAGGGGCCGTCGCGTCGCCGCGGTGAAGGTCGGCGTTGGCGAACCTGAGACGGTCGGCCGAGCTCGTCTGCGCTGCACTGAAGGTTAGCGTCAGCAATCTGCTTGGCAGTCTGTTGCCTACACCGTCGGGCCGGCGTTTGGTCCACCGTCGCGCCGCACTGAAGTACGCCGCTGAGGGTACCACAAGCCCCTCTCCGGGGGCTGGGGTTGTGCCCGGTGAGGGCTGGAGATCCTGTCCCCCCAAAGGGGCCGGGCCCACAGCAGCGAGCCGAGCACCCACCTAGCCCACGAAGGTGGGCTTGGGTTCCCCGGAGCGGCGTACTTCAGTGCGGCGCGGACGAGCTCGGCCGACCGCTTCAAGTCTGCCAACGCCAACCTTCCGTGCGGCGCGGACCCTGCGACCCAGCCCTACTTGCCGCGCAGGTCCAGGCACACCAACAGGCCCTCGTGGTTCCGACAGTAGACGAAGCCGTTGGCAAGCGTGGGGTGGTTCCAGTTCGTGCCGTCCAGCACCTTCGCCCGGGCCAGCTCCGTGTAGCGGTCCGGCTTGGCGGTCGCGATCACCAGCTCGCCGCGCTCGGTGAGGATGAGCAGCTTCCCCGCGGCCGCGATGAGGCCCCCCTTGCCCACGCCGCGGAGCTGCCATCGCTCCGTGCCGCTGCGGAGGTCCAGGCACCGCACGGTGTTGTCGTCGTTGCCGTACAGGTAGCCGCCGATCAGGAGGCAGGTGCCGAAGAAGTTGCGCATGTTCCGGTTCTGCCACACGGGCGTTACCCGCGAGCCCGCGACGCGGAGCAGCGCTCCTCCGTGGTTGTAGTTGGACGAGATGAACACGGTATCTCCCGAGACGATTGGGTCCGCCGCGTTCACGTCGTACTGGGTCCGCCAGGGGTAGCGCCACAGGGGACGCCCCTTAGCCGGATCCACCGCCACCACCTCCGTCGCGGAGAAGAGGACGATGCCGCGCTTGCCGCCCAGGGTGAAGGGCATGGGCGAGGAGTAGCCCGCCGGTCCGGGGCCGCTCTTCCAGACCACCTTGCCGCTGCGCTTGTCGACGGCGGCGCCCGTGGCGCCCACGTTGAGGATCAGCAGGTTGCCGTACACCAGCGGCGAGCCGGAGTAGCCCCAGGTGGGCTCCTTCGCTCCGGTGAGGGCCCGCAGGTCCTTGCCCCACAGCACCTTGCCGGAGGCGGCGTTGAAGCAGAAGAGCTGGCCCTGCCGACTGAGGGTGTAGACCACCGCGCCATCGAGCGTCGGGGTGATTCGCGGCCCGGTGTAGTCGCCGGGGGGGCAGGGGTAGCTCTGGGACCAGACCACCTTGCCGTTGCGCGTGTTCAGGCAGAAGACGGTGTCCTTGCCCCCCCTGTTGCCCATCGTGTAGAGGCGTTCGCCCCGCACGGCGACGTTCGAGTAGCCCTCGCCCAACTGCGCCGACCACACCCGCCGCGGACCACTCCTGGGGAAGCGGGAGGTCCAGGCCGACTCCGAGGAGATGCCGCTCCGAGCCGGACCGCGCCACTGGGGCCAATCGGCGGCGCTGCTGCTTCCCGCCAGGGCCGAGAGACCGGCCGCGGCCAGCAGAGCCGTGACCGCCGAACGCCTAAGAGCTGCCACACCGAGGAAACGCACAGGCGTACCTTCCTTACTTAGTGATCGGCCACAAACTGCTTCACCACCAAGACACCAAGAGGGGCAAAGAAGACCTCACCACAGAGACACAGAGGGCACAGAGAAGAACCAAGCCTAGGTTCTCTTGGTGTCTTGGTGTAACGTGCGCAAGCGCACGACTCTTGGTGGTGGGGCTCTATGCGTCAGCTCACTTAGCCGCGCTTTGGACGGGTTTGGCGTCGCCCTTCACGTCGTAGCAGAGGAGCAGATCCTGGTCGCGCAGGTAGAGGCGGCCGTTGGCGACCACCGGGTGGGGCCACGCGTTCGCGGCGCTGCGTTCCGGCTGCTCGAAGCGGCTGATCTCCACGTACTTCTGGGGGTTCACCTCTATGAGCGCCACCGGTCCGCGCTCGCTGCGGGCGATGAGGTGGCCGTCGACGTAGGTGAGAGAGCCCTTGCCCACGCTGCGGTCGGTCCACGCGATATCGCCGGTGGCGAACTTGATACAGGTGAGCGTGTTCTCGTCGAAACCGTAGAGGTAGTCGCCGACCAGCACCATGCCGCCGTGGTGGTTCTTCATCTGGCGGGTGAAGTAGACTTCCTGAGCCGTGAAGCCGCCCGCGCTGGGGGTCAGCTTCGCCAGGCCGCCGCCCGTGTTGTAGGAGGACGCGGCGAACACGGTGCCGTCACGGTAGATGGGCGTCGAGATGTTGGCGGTGCCGTTGGCCGGGTGGTTGTAGCGCCACAGGAACTTGCCGTCGGCCGCGGCCACTCCGACCACGCCGCCCTTTAGAAACTGAACGTACTGCTTCACGCCCCCAAAGGTCATCTGAATGCAGGACGAGTAGTGAGCCGGGTCGCCCTCGGGCACCTGGGACTTCCAAATCAGGTTGCCGGTGAGCTTGTCCAGCGCCACCAGGGTGGCGTCCTTGCCGCCGGGGGTCGCGATTACTTTGGCGCCGTCGATGAGGGGCGACTCGGTGTAGCCCCATCCCGGGATGGCGCCGCCGAACTCCTTCACCAGGCTCTTCCGCCACTTGATCGCGCCGCGCGCCCGGTCCAGGCAGACGAGGTCGCCGCTGACGCCCACAAGGTAGATGTAGGCTCCGTCCACCGTGGGAGTGCTGCGCGAGCCCTCGTTGTAGCCCACGTCGTGGTTCGCCTTGGCGATGGGGGTCTTCCAGACCGGCTTGCCGGTGGCGGCGTCTAGGGCCCAGACGACCTCATCCTCGCCGATGTAGCCCATACCGTAGATCCGGCCCCCGGCGATCGAGGGAGCGGTGTAGCCTCCGCCGATTCCGTTAGCCTTCCACACCAGCTTAGGCCCCCCCTCCGGCCAGGCCTTCAGCAGGCCCGTCTCCTGGGAGAGTCCCGTGCGCGCCGGACCCCGCCACTGAGGCCAGTCAGCCGCCCTAGCGGGCACAAGCGACCCGACCCCCAACAGGGCGACAAGCACCCCGAAGGCGAAGCGAGGGCCGCGTCTGGCCCCTTTGCCACCCACCTCTGCGCCCATGCCAACTCCCTCCGCCTGACGATCCCTGCCACACACTGCTCCCAGTGACAACCTACGACGGCAGGAGGCCACAGCCCTGCAATCGTCACCTTAGTTGCTAGCGGGGCTTGTGGGCCAGCAGGCACGAGCCCGTCGCCCCGGCGAGCCAGTGGCCCCCCGGAAGTTCGGTCAGAGGATTCGGGGGGCCTCTACGCAAGGGGTAGACGAGGGCGCAAGCGGCCCAACTGAGGCGCGTGGCGGAGCACCGCGCTGGAGATTAGCGCTGGCGTATCTGAGGCGGTCGGCCGCGCCCATCCGCGCCGCACTGAAGAACGCCGCTGCGGGTACTGCAAGCCCACCTTCGTGGGCTTGGGTTATGCCTGGTGAGGGGTGGAGATCCTGTCACCCAATGGGGCCGGGTCCACCGCGGCGAGCCGAGCACCCACCTAGCCCACGAAGGTGGGCTTGGGTTCCCCGGAGCGGCGTACTTCAGTGCGGCGCGGTCGGGCGCGGCCGACCGCCTCAGATACGCCAACCCTAGCCTTCTGTTCGCCACTCTGGGGGCTCAAGCCCATCTGGCTTGGCGCACTGTAGTTCAGCGGTCCTACGCTGAGCTGTGCGTGCCCTACCTTCGCGACTAGGAGCATCATATCTCAGACCTACCGGACCCCCGCGCAAGGCCGAGAGTCGCTCGGGGACGCCCCAGGCTGCTCCTCGGTGCCCAAGCCCTGCCTTGGGAGATCCGGAGACCTCCTGTCGACCCCTAGCGGTGGTCCCCTCCACGCGTCCCGAAGGAACGCTCGGCCGAAGGCAACTAGGCGGTGGTTTCATGTCCTCGACCTAGTGAGCCCACGCTTACACACCAGGCGCAGGCCGACACTAGGCCTGCGGTCAGGCATCGGGTTGGGGTTGAGACGAGGACACGAGCGGGGCGGCACCGTAGTCGAGAGCGGGCCTGAGCACGGGCGGCCCAGTCAGAGTGGGTGCGGCGCACCGAGAGTGGAGGCCATGGGATGCCATCGTTTGTCAGCTTGGTTCTGTTGGGTCTGGGGATCGCGTGCTCTTTGATGGCCTGCGGTGGGGCCGGCGCGGAGGCGGGCCGCCCAAGTACCGACTGGTTCCGCGAGGCCCGGTACGGGGCGTTCATGCACTTCCTGCCGGGCGATGCCGCCGGGCTGGCGCAGGTCAAGGACTTCGATGTGAACGCCCTGGCCCAACAGCTCCAGGAGATCGGCGCGCGCTACTTCGTGTTCACCCTGGGCCAGAACTCCGGCTACTTCAACGCGCCGAACCGCGTCTACGACGAGATCACCGGCTACCGTCCCGGCGAACGCTGCTCCACGCGAGACCTGCCGCTGGACCTCTACAAGGCCCTGAAGCCCAAGGGCATCCGCCTGATGCTCTACCTGCCCTGCCAGACCCCGAACCAGGACCCCAAGGCACAGGCGGCCTTCGGGCTGTCTCAGAGCCCTTGGGACCGACCCATTGACCTGACCTTCGCGGCGAAATGGTCTCGGGTCATCCAGGAGTGGTCGGACCGGTACGGGGCCAAGGTGGCCGGCTGGTGGTTCGACGGCGCCTACGACGGCATCCACTTCAACGAGGCCATCGCTCAGGTCTACTCGAAGGCCGCGAAGCATGGCAACCCGCGCGCTCTTGTTACCTTCAATCCGGGGGTGATGCTGGTCCGGCACACGCGGGCCGAGGACTACACGGCGGGCGAGCTGAACGAGCCGCTCTCGCACGTGCCGGAGTCGCGATTTCTCGACGGCTCGCAGTGGCACGCGCTAACCTACGTGGGCTCCAGCTGGGCCCAGCGGGACACCCGCTTCACCGGCCAGCAGTGGGCCGATTGGGCCCGCGCGGTCACCTCGCGCGGCGGGGTTGTCACGCTGGACATGGGCCCCAACTACGACCCGAAGGCGGGCCCCATCGGCTCCCTGGCGCCCGCTCAGGTGGCCGAGGCGCGCGCCGTGAAGGCGGCGCTCGGTGGCCAGTCGTCGCCCAAGGCCTCAGCCAAGACGCCGAAGCGCCTGCCCCGGTCGCGCAGCTTCCTGGGGATCCACTACGACTTCCACGCCGGCCCGGATTGCACCGAGATTGGCAAGAACACCACCCGAGAGATGATCGAGTCGATCATCGACCAGGTGCACCCCGACTACATCCAGACGGACTGCAAGGGCCACCCGGGACTCTCCAGCTACCCCACGAAGGTGGGCAACCAGGCCCCGGGCTTCGTGGGGGACCCGCTCCGCCTGTGGCGCGAGGTGACCGCGGAGCACGGCGTGTCGCTCTACATGCACTACTCCGGCGTTTGGGACTCCGAGGCGATCCGCAAGCATCCGGATTGGGCGGTGGTGAACGCGGACGGCAGCCGGAACGGCAACGCCACCTCCTTCTACAGCCCCTACGCCGACGAACTGCTGGTCCCCCAGCTTCGAGAGCTATCCGGCGTCTACGGCGTGGATGGCGCCTGGGTGGACGGCGAGTGCTGGGCCTCTCAGCCGGACTACGGGGAGGCGGCGCTCAAGGCCTTCCGCGAGGCGACCGGCATCCAGGAGGTCCCTCGGAAGCCCGGGGACCCGCACTGGACGGAGTTCCTGGACTTCAACCGGGACGACTTCCGGAGCTACCTGCGCCACTACATCGCGGAGGTCAGAAGAACCAACCCGAAGATGCAGCTCTGCAGCAACTGGGCCTTCACCGACCACATGCCTGAGAAGGTCTGCGCGCCGGTGGACTGGATCTCCGGCGACCTCTCGCCGCAGGATGCCGTGAACGCCGCCCGCGCCTCGGCCCGCTACATCGCCGGCCAGGGGAAGCCCTGGGACCTGATGGCCTGGAGCTTCACCACGGAGCCGGGGAAGGGCGGCGGCAACCGCAAGACGGCCGTACAGCTTCAGCGCGAGGCGGCGGAGGTGATCTCGCAGGGCGGCGGCTTCCAGGCCTACTTCACCCAGCGGCGCGACGGCTCCGTGAAGCTGGACGAGGTGCCGGTGATGGCGGAGGTCGCTCGCTTCTGCCGGGCCCGCCAGGCCGCGTGCCAGGGCGCCAAGTCCGTGCCTCAGGTCGCCCTCCTCTACTCCACCGCCGAGCACTACCGGGAGATGAACAGCCTCTTCCCAAGGGACCTGACGAAGCTGCAGGGCCCTCTGCAGGCCTTGCTGCGGAGCCAGCTCTCCGTGGACCTGCTGAGCGAGCACAACCTGCGCGGCCACCTGGCGAAGTACCCGCTTGTCGTGGTGCCGGAGTGCGACTACCTCGAACCGGCCTTCAGGAAGGCCCTGCTCGCCTACGTCCGCCGGGGCGGGAACCTGCTGCTGGTGGGCCCCAGGACGGCGGGGCTCTTCCAGGCGGAGCTGGGGTACACGCCTCAGGGCGACCTCCAGTCCCAGCCCGTCACGCTGTCGGAGGGCGGGGCGAAGACCCTCATGCCCGGCGTCTTCCAGGCGGTGAGGCTGCCAGCGGGGGCCGCCCCGGTCGGGGCGCTTCAGGCGGGTGACTCCTCCACCCCCGCCGCTTCCGTGCAGGAGTTGGGGAAGGGGAAGGTCGCCGCGACCTACTTCAGCTTCAGCCAGGGCTACCTGAGCGGCCGGCCCGAGGGCGCCCGCGCCTTCCTGGAGGGGCTGGCCCGCCAGCTCTTCCCGAAACCGATGGTGGAGGTGACCGGCTCCCACGACGTGGACGTGATGGTGAGCCGCGTGCGGGGCAAGCTGACCGTCAGCCTGGTGAACACCGCCGGGCCCCATGCCACCGAGCCAATCCTCGACGCCATCCCGCCCGTGGGCCCGCTGCGGGTCGTCCTGCGCGAGCAGCCCAAACCCTCGCGCGTCCGTCTGGAGCCCGAGGGCCGGTCCCTTCCCTTCGAGTACCAGGACGGTGAGATACGGGTGGCCCTGCCGAGCCTGGAGATCCACAGCATCCTGGTAGTTGACTGACCCATTCCCTGGGGGCTGCCATGGCTCACAGCTCGGCAGCGAGAAGCGGCAGCCTCCAACGGGAGGGAGATGGCCGGCAGCATGCCCCGGCCAACAGCCGGCGGAAGCCTCTGATGAGGAAGGGAAGCCATGCAACTCAGTAACCTGAAGCAAGCCCCGTTCAACACCACGATGATGGGCGCGATGCGGGGAGCACTGGACTACTACGGCATCCCCGTCTCCGACGCGGTCCTGTACGGCGCCAGCGGGCACGCCTTCGTGCTGAACATCCACCGGCAGCTCTGCCCCAGCGGGCCCTACTGCTGGGACCGCCGGCCGGTGGACGCGCTGCTGGCGAACGTCGGCCTCCGCGTGGAATGCCTGGGCTTCTTCCACGCCGAAAGCTCCGCGGAGGAACGCTCGGCGGCGGAGGGGAGGCTGCGCGAGGCCCTGGCGTCCGGCACGCCCTGCTCCCTGACCAACATGGAGAACCAGCTCATCACGGGCTGCGATGACACGGGCTTCCTCACCGCCCAGCCCTGGCCCTGCACCGACTTCCCGCCCAGGCACCTCACCTTCGCCACCTGGTCGGAGCTGGGAACCGAGATCCACATGGACTTCCACGTGCTCCATCGCGCGGAGCCGGCGGATCTGGCGATGGCGGTGGCGGACAGCCTTCGGTACGCGGTGGACCTCTGGCGCAACCCAAAGGCCCACTCGGGCGGCCACTACGGCATGGGTCCGGAGGCGTACGCGAACTGGAAGCAGGCCGTTCTCGACGGTCACGGAGCGAGCCACGGCGCCTGGTGGAACGGCACCGTCTGGTCGGAGTGCCGCGCCCGCGCCGCGGACTACTTCCGGGAGGTCGCCCCTGTGCTGCCCTCGCCAGAGGACGCCCAGGAGCTTGGCGATGGCTACGCCGCCCTCGCGGCCCTGCTCGAGCGGTGCGCCGACAAAGCGGTGGCTGCGGAGACCAAGGTGACGCTCCTTGCCGAAGCCCAGGAGCGTGAGGAAGCCTGCATCGCCCGCATCGAGGCGCTCCTTGTCCGGATGGCCTGATCCGCTGAACCACCTGGCACGCGAGGCCCGGCCTTGTCACGCCCGGCGTGGGGCCGCGCCGGGCCTGGAGGCGCGCCAGGCCTTCCTGTCACGGAGCGCGGGCCCCTTCGGGAGCCGAACCAGAGAGGGGACTATGGGCGCTGAGACCAGACAACTAGGGACGGATGCGGATGCCGTCAGGGGCTCGCACGCGGTAGCCAAAGGGCCATGCCGGCCTCGGCCGGGCCTCACGCTCGCTCTTGTGGGATGCCTGGTGCTCCTGGGTCTGGCGGCGGCCTCCGCCGGGGCGGCGCCCTCGACCGACGAGCGGGGACCCTTCACCTTCACCCAGCGTCACCTGGGGGTTGAGGCGCGCATCGTGGTCTACGCTCCCAGCCGGCAGGCCGCCGACCGCGCCGCCGCGGGGGCCTACGCCCGGCTTACCGCGCTGGATAAGGTGCTGGGGAACGGCCGGGGCACCGAGCTCTCACGCCTCAGCGCCAGTGCGGGCGGACCACCGGCGCGCGTCTCCGCCGACCTGCTGCGGGTGCTGCGGCGCGCCCGCGAGGTGGCGGGGAAGAGCGGGGGCGCCCTCATTCCGGCGCCCCTCAAGGGCTCCGCGACAAGGGACGGCCGGGTGTCCAGCGCTGCCCAGACACCGGGCACGGCCGAGCTGGCTGGTTGGAGGGGTTTGACGATCGACCCGGGCGCCCGAACCGTGCGGCTTCAGCGCGCGGCGGCCCCGCTGAACCTGCATGGGATCGCCGGGGGGTATGCGGCCGATGAGGCCCAGCGCGTACTGGCGCGCCAGGGCATCTCCCGCGCCCTGGTTCAGTTGGGCTCCGATGCCGTCGTATCCGGTCCGCCGCCCGGGCTGGAGGGCTGGACCCTGCGGCTCGCGGGACAAGGGCCGGATGGGGGGCAGACCCGTACACGCTACGCTCACCTCGCGGTCTCCACCGCCGGGGCGAACGGTGGCTCCCGCGCTGGAGCGGGCGCCGTCCCCTCCGGCGCGCAGCCCCCGGCTCCCCGATACCAGGCTACGGTGACAGCCCCCAACGGACTGACCGCCGCACCCCTCGCACGCGTCCTGGCTGTTCTGGGCCCCGAGGCCCGGGAGAGGCTGCTGGCCGCCTTCCCAGGCGCCACGGCCGTGGTGAGGCCGATGCCCGGCTCCACCACTTCTCACTCCCAGGGCGAAGGATGGAAGGTCCTGTTCGACGGGAAGTCGCTCGGTGGATGGAGTCCTACAGGCTTCGCCGGCGCGGGCGACGTTCGGGTGGAGAGCTCCTTCCGAGGCGGGCCTGGCGCGATCGTGGTGGACCAGGGGGCCGCGCTGAGCGGGGTCAACTGGACCCGGGAAGTGCCCAAGACCAACTACGAGGTCTCTCTCCAGTTCCTCAAGATCCAGGGAACCGACTTCGCCTGTGGGCTCACCTTCCCCGTCGGCGACTCCTTCGCCAGCCTGATCCTCGGCGGCTGGGGCGGGGGCGTGGTCGGCATCTCCAGCATTGACGGTCACGACGCCTCCGAGAACAACTCCACCCGCTACGTGGGCTTCGCACCGGATCGCTGGTTCCGCGTACGGCTGCGCGTTACACCGGACCGCCTACAGGCCTGGCTCAATGATGAGCAGGTTGTGGACCAAGATATCAAAGGAAGGCGCATCAGCCTGCGCGGCGGCGATATCCGCCTCGCCACCCCCCTGGGCCTCTCCACCTACCAGACTAGCGCTGCCTTCCGGGACATCCGCCTGCGGGTTCTCGTGGAGGGGTCCGGCGAGAGCACAGGGGCTGGGAGCTGACCAGGCAGGCGGGGCGTCGGGCGGCTGGAGGTCCCCAGGCTGACGCTGTGTGGCAGAGGATCCGGGCATGATGGCACCGGTGTCGCCGCGGGGAGTGGGTCCAGAAGGTTCGATCGGCGGCACCGATCACCCACCCGATGAACGGGTGGGCTGGTGGGGCGCTCCGCGCACAGGTGCCCCGGAGACGATGGGTCCACACGTCCGAGCCCGTGGGGCCAGCCCCCTACCCCATGAGGCGGTGGGCTGACTTGGGTGCTTCGCGCGGAGGTGCCTCGGGGGGGCCATGGGCTAAGACGCCGCGGCTCCGCCGATGGGCGGTAACGTGCTGCGACGGTGTCCGGCGGCAGCTCCGCGCGGAGCGCCCAACCAGCCCACCCGTTTATCGGGTGGGCGATCGGTGCCACCGATCGAACCGTGGAACCCAGGCTGTCCCACCACTTCGGGTCAGGCGCCGGCCAACCGCGCGGGCATCCGTGGGGTGGGACCAGTAGGATGGGGATATTAGTGCTAGCCTCTAGTGCGGCGCGATCCCGAGGCGCCACCACCCGTGCGGCGGTTACTTCAGCGGCCGGAGGTCAATGCCGCTTGCCGACAGTGCTCCGCCCTCGCTGAAGAGGCCAATCTGCTCGCCCCTCGCGGCTGGGATACGGCTGATCAGGGTCCGCCGGCCGTCCACGCAGAGGTCCAGGATGTCGTCCTTGAGGATGATATCCAGCGTCGGCTTCCGGTCCAGCCCGTCGACCGCCGAGAGGGAGGGGCCGCCCGCCAGCCGGACCTGGCGCGCCGAGGGGGAGAACCGGACCTCCGCGCCTCCCTGGCCCGTGGCCGAGGCCCCCAGCCGGAGCCCATACTCGCGGATGCCGGCCGCCGGCTCCAGGGTCAGGCGAAGCCGCGCGTTGTGGGGCAGGCCGTCCAGCAGGGCCGAGCCCGATGTGTCCGCCCCGCCGATCCGGAGCAGTCCGCCCTTCTCCGCCCGCGCGTTCGTCAGGGTCATGGGCGACAGGGCCACCCGCTTGCCGGTCTTGGGGAGCATCTCCTCGGGGAAGTGGGAGCCCAGGGAGCCGTCCTCGTGCTGGATCAGCTCCCGGAACACCGCGTGGCCGGCGTACCGGTCGGGGCTCACGGGCAGGAAGGCCGCGCCCAGGCGGCGGTTCCCGGTGAAGCCCGCCGTCTTCAGCACGCGGATCTGGTCGCCGTCGAAGACGTCCACCTCCGGCGCGGTCCAGGGGCCCAGAGGGGAGCGCGAGATCCGGTAGTGCGCCACTCCCGCCTGGCTGAACACCAGGTAGTACCAGCCCTTCCACTCGAAGTAGTCCGGACACTCCGGCACGAGGGGCAGGCCGGCGAGGAAGGGCGCCTCCTCCTTCCACTGCTTGAGGTCGCTGGAGGTGTAGTGGGCGAGGAGACCCTTGCCGTCCGCCTGCAGCACCGCCGCGATCAGCAGGTGGAACAGGCCGGTGCCGGGGTCGCGGAAGACGTGGGGATCCCGGAAGTCCTTGCGGAGCTCCGGTCCCGGCGACAGGATGAGGGTGGGCTGCGTCTTGGTGTAGTGGATGCCATCGGGACTGACGGCCAGGCTCAGGTGCTCGCTCCAGTCGCCCAGCCGGGTGGCGTAGAAGGCGTAGTAAGTGCCTTCGTGAGGGTAGACGGAGCCGGTACAGATGGATCCCTCCCGCTGGTCGGTGACCGGGATCATCATCGGCTCGTCCTGCCAGTGGACCAGGTCCGTCGAAGTGGTCTGCACCCACTGGTGGGCTCCCAAGCCTCCCTTGCTGGTATGGTGCCCGCGGTCTAGCAGGTAGGCGAAGTGGAAGACGCCCCCGTGATAGAAGGGCAGGCAGTCGCCCACGTAGAAGTGGCGGCCCGGCCGCCAGTACTGCATCGACCCCAGGTCCCCAAGGTACTGCTTCCGGTACCGCGCCACCTCCCGACGGCCGCCGCTGAGGGCTTCTACCTCGGCGTTGGACAGCGCGCGGTCCCACAGGGCAACCTGCCCCATCCGGCCGCGGAATCCGGACCGGATCGCGCCGTCCACGCTCTCAGCGCCGAGAAGCGTCTTGGGCTCCGACGGGGGCAGGGCGCCCACGGTGAAGCCCTCGTCCAGCCACACGCCGTCAACAAGGAGCTGGACCTTGGCGCCGTCGTATCGGCAGAGGATGCCGTGCCACTCCCCAGGGCCTACCAGGGCGAGGGGGACGGTCAGGCGCGCGGGCTCCTTGAGCCCCTGGCAGCGAAGCTCGAAGGCCAACTCCGGGCCCGAGCCCGTGTCCGCCGTCAGAAGGCGGTAGAGACCGGGCTGCGAGACCAGCGCCGCGGCCGAGGCGTCGCGAGGGATCTGGACCCGGGCGAGGAGCGTGAAGGCGGTGGTAGCCGCCCCCAGGCTGGCGCCGGACTGTAGGTAGCCCCCCCCCGAACTCCGCTGCCCCCTCGCTGCCCCCGTGCTTCAGAGAGGCCCTCAGCTCCTCGCCCCGCAGTTCCGTTCCAAGCCGGACCGCCCCCGCGGAGGCTAGGGCGCCGCTCTCCCCGGCGGGATCCTCAGGCCCCCCCATCCGCCAGACCGCCACGGCATCCCTGAAGGGGGACCCCAGAGACGCCGCGCTCAACGGCAGCGCCGCGCCAAGAGCCACCAAGAAGGCGGCGGCCAGAACTCCATCCATATTGGTCAGCTCCTTCAACAGGGTGGTCCTAAGAGCAGAGGGGAATCAGGCAAGCTGGCGTCCACTCCCACGGGAGACGCGCGATGCGGCGTGGCGTGCGGCAGGCCGCCGGATGATGCCCCATAGTAGGAGTTCAGGGTCACGCCGCCTCTGCCCTACCGTCCCATCGACGCGAGCAGGACGACGCAGGAGCGACGATGGCCGAACCTAGCCCCTCTAACGCACAAGGCGCTTGCGCGCCGACGATGGCGCGGGCTTCCACGCGCTCTGGTGGGTAGTGCAGGCTAGGCGTCGGATCTGGGGAGGGTTGTGGCTGAGGAGCTCTGGACTTCCGAAACGGGCACCTGCTCCAGTTCGCCTGCCCGCTGAAGCTCGCGGAACTCCACGCGGAAGCCCCTGAGTATGGCCTGGCAGGTGGCGCAGGTGCCAAGGTGGCCAAGGGTGTCCTGGCTCGCCTCGGCACTGGGGTAACGCTCGGGCTCAGTCTGGTGGAGGGCCATACGCCGAAGGAGGGCGTAGCCCAGATGCCCCTGAGCACGGTCTCCGGGCACCTTCCCCGCGTCGATAGCTCCGGGGTGCTCCTCCAACAGCTTGGTCAGTTCGCTTTCACTTGGGGAACGAGGCATGGGGGCGCTCCAGCGAATCCACTTGGCAGTTGGCCCCCCTCCTTTGTGCGGTCGTAAGGTGGCCCGCGGTACTCCTGTCTTCGAGGTGCGGCTTCAGACGCTTTGTGTGGCGTCTGCCGCGCTGCTCGCGTCCGGTCTACTCCACCGGGTGGCCGTGGCGCGGCGCCGATGCACTCCATACATAGGTGAACTCCTGGTTCCGCAAAGGCACCGCGTATTCATCAGAAGCGCCCCGCGTGCGGCCGGCGTTCCCACGCAGGGCCCTCAGCGTTGCCACACTCCTAACCCACATAGTGCATGAGGCGCTTGCGCGTCGTCCATGCCGCGGGCTTCGACGCGCTCCCGCCAGTGACGCAAGCTCAGACTGCACACGTGGCTCGCCAAGATGGATCTTCGCTGCCATACCCTGGGCTATCCCGCGCGGCTGGGCTGACAGGGCGACACGCCGGGTATCCATCAGGGGGGAGGCAGCATGGATGACAGGCACCTTCTTAGCTTCTCCAGAGCCTTCCGCTTGTGGTTGGAGGTGTTGGTCTGCGACGTAAGCCAGCCCGGAGGTGCCGGCGACTCCGGCCAACGGTCACGGAGCTCACTCCAGCTCAGCTTCCTGAAGTAGCATAGCGTGATCAGCGCAAGCTCCTCCTCACTCAGACACCCAAGTGCCATGGAGATGCATCCCTGCACGTAGGCGTCCCTCTCTGCCGCAAGCAGGATCTCCTCGGGTCCGTCCCGGCAGTCTACTGGCTCCGGAATACTCTCCTCGCTGAGCGTGGCCTTCTCCCGGGTGCTGCGCAGACGGTCGATGCACAGGTTGACCGTGGTAGCCCGGACGTAGGCCAGAAGGTTCTTCCCTAGATCGATTCGGTGCAGGCGAGAGAGCAGCCGGATCAGGGTCTCCTGCGTGGCGTCCTCCGCTGATTCCGCGTCTCCCAAGACCCTGAGGCAGTGCCTCAAGATGAGAGGGCGCAGCACTCGGGGTAGGGCGTCGATGGCCTCATCATCGCCGCCTTGGGCCCTCTCCACCATCTCCAAGAGCCCTTTGGGCTCGTCGGCGTGGCTCATTGGCTACCTCGTGCCCCGGGAGTGGTCGGCTCGCCAACGCTCTGCCTGCCGCTCCGTAGGGGGCGGCAGCGCAAGCCGCCACTGAGCGGCGCTGGCTGAACGAAGTGAAGGAGTGGGGCGTGACCGGGTGCCGCGGACGCCTCGGTGCGCCCTTGCCAGCGAGACGGGGCCCGACGCATCGAGGCGTGTGAGCCGGCTGGAGTTGGCTCCAGGCGGCGCGCCTGCGGGTCGGACCGGGGTCTGTGGACAGGGCCTCCTGGCAGCCGGTCGTACAGTAGGACCGCTTGTCTTGTCCTCTTCTGCCCTACCAGCCTCTCTCCCTTCCCCCAGCCATGCAGGTTTACCATATCCCGCCCCAAGCATACGCTCCCGTGTGGCCTGGGGGCCGGCCCGTGAGCCCGGGCCGACGGCGCTGCTGGAAGTCCGCCAGCGGGTTGGGCTTCCCTTTGAAGTGGTGGCCGCTCGACTCGTATAGCTAGTGCCAGTACGGCAGGTGCTTCCACTGAGCCATGGGGCGGTAGGTGGTTTGAGACCACACCGGGCACCGCTAGGCACGCTCAGCGCCTCCGCTGCGTCCGTCCTGCTCGACGGCCCTAGAGAAGCACCCCCTTCGCAGAGACCGGCAGCGCCCGGCGTGACTCGTCTACCAACCCAGTGGCTCAGCCCGTGCTGCTCGCGGGAGCTTGCGGAAGCTCGCGCCTCGCAAGAACCGCAAGCGCCTGGTGCCATGGGCGGGTTAGCGCACCGAGCGACGCTGAGCAGGGAATGACCAGCGAGTGCCTGTATGACGCTGCCGCGTGAGAAGCTCAGGAGGATTACCCGATGAAGGTGGTTGCTCTCGCAGTCCTCTTGGCGGCTGGCCTCGCCGCCACGTACCCCAACCTCGCGGGCGCGGAGCCCCCAGCGCTTCTGGGCACATGGTTCAGCGGCCTAAGTGGAGACCAGCGCGGTACAGACATCGCGCTCTCGGGCGACGGAATCACCCTGACGGGGGTGGATACCACGGCCCTCCGCTCGCTCATGATTCGGCTGCCTTCGGTTCCGGCGGACTCGCCCACGTGGTCGGTCTCCTGGCCGGGCGCCTTCCCAACGACGCTTGAGGATTTCCTCGGCATCTCGGTGACCGCCACGGCTCTCTACTGCTCGGGCACCAGCTACTCCCAGACAACTGATGGCGTTGGGGACAAGGAGCCCCAGGGCGTCCTTGTCGCGTTCCCCCTGACGGGGGCAACCGGCGGCGGTGTCGGCGGAGCCAACTGGGTTGCCGCGCCTGACTTCCAGTCCTACTCGGGCAACGAGTCCCTAGGGCGTGCGGCCGCGACCCAGGAGGGGGGCGCGGACGTGATCTACGTCTCCGGAAGAGCCCAGGCCGGCGGCAACAACAACACCGCCGTGGTGGCGAAGTACGGCGCCTCGGGTGAAGAGCTGTGGAAGGCGACCCTCGGAGACACGGCCGATGGCAGGAACAGCGACTGCACGGGCCTCGCCCTGTTGGACGGCGGCATCTACGTGTCCGGCGTCCAGGCGACCATCGGGGTGTCCTCAGAGGCGCGCCTTTGGAAGCTCAACCCAGCCGGCCAGGTGGTGTGGACGCGGTCCTTCCAGTCAGGGAGCCCAGAGACGCCCGCACTTGCGGTAGCGACTGGCCCTGGGGCCATCTACCAGGGGGGCGCCGAGAGCACTGGACCTTACGGCGGGCTCGACGTCTTCATCCGCCGCTATGACACGGAGGGCACGGCGCTGTGGACGACGGTCTGGGGCGGCAGCGGGACTGACTATCTGGGCGGCATGACCGTGGCTGGAGACCGGGTCTATGCCGTGGGCCAGACGTCCAGCTTTGGCGCCGGGGGCTATGACGCCTTCCTGCTGGAGCTCGACGCTGCCTCCGGAACCGTGCTCTCCAGCACCTACTTCGGCGGTGCTCAGAATGACGCCGCGCAGAAGGTGGCCGTTTCCGGCAGCAGCCTGTACGTGGTGGGCGAGAGCCGAAGCTTCGCCACCGGCGCGAATGCAGTGGGAGAGAACGACGCGATGGTGCTCCACTACTCCCTGGGTGCCACCACTACCGCGTCGCTGGACGTGGACGAGACACTCATCCCCACCGGCCGGTCAGGTTGGCTCCGTGTTCGCGCCAAGGGACTGCCGGCTGTTTCCGGGGCCCAGCTTGTTCTGACGCTCGACACGCCGGCTGGGGCCCCAGACCTCGAGGTGGACGACACGCGCGTGACCGCCGGCGGGTTCCTTCAGAGCCCATCCATCGCCGCGAAGGCGACCGGGAACCAGATCTCCATCGCCATCGCGTCCGCCCAGCCCTCCCCGGGCGACGGCCTCCTGCTGTCCGTGCCGGTGGTTGTGCCCCCTGAGGCCGCGCCCGGTACCCTCTACCCCATCAGCCTCTCCATCACCAAGGCGGTCGATTCGAGCGGCAGCCCGGTGGTTCTGGGAGCCCAAAACGGCAGTCTGACCGTTACCGAGCTCCGGTCCTGTGGGGATGCGAGCGGAGACGGTACCATTGACGTGGGCGACGTAGTGGTGGCGCTGCGATTCGTGCTGGGGCTTCAGCAGCCGACTCCCGACCAGATGACGGCGGTGGACCTGGACGGCAACGGAGCCATCAGGATCGGTGAGGTCGTCAGGATACTTCGGGCGCTGGTGGACCCCGAGGTCCCCGTCACAGGCGTCAACTGCGAGTAGCCTCACCCACGGCACCGACTGCCAGGCTCGCGCCCTGTGTGGAGGCCGCAATCCATGCAGGGCACGGGCCGCCTCGCGTCATACCCATAGGTAAGCTCCGTCAGGGCGCCCCACTCCGCGTGCGGGCGCCCTGTTCGTGGGGCTGGCCAGCCTTCGCCTTCCGCGATGAGCCAGTTCGGCCTCGCCCCCACATCCGCGCCGTCATGCCCCGCGCCCCCAAGCCGGAGCGGGGTAATGCGCTAGGCTCTGAGCTCCCAGAAGGAGGACCTGATGGGCACGCACGCTTTCTCCCAGGTCGAGGCGATGGTTCGGGAACGACTGGCCTCCAGCGCGCTGCCGTCTCTTGCAGTGGCGGTGGCGAGGGATGGCGAGGTGCTGTGGGAGGCGGCCTGGGGATGGGCGAGCCGGGAGAGGCGGATCCCGGCTACGCCTCACACCCTCTACTCCCTGGCGTCCATCTCCAAGCCAATCACCGCCACGGGCGTGATGCTGCTGAAGGAGCGCGGCAAGGTCGATCTCGACGCCCCCATCGATGACTACCTGGGCGAGGCCAAGCTGCGAGCCTGGGTCGGGGACGCGAAGGATGCCACGGTGCGCCGCATCGCCAGCCACAGCGCCGGGCTGCACACCCACTGCCAGTTCTTCTACGCCGACGAGCCTCACCGCCCGCCCTCCATGGAGGAGACGGTCCGACGCTACGGCCACATCGTGCACCCTCCGGGGCAGCGGCGCGTTTACTGCAACCTGGGCTACGGCCTGCTGGACACCCTCATCAGCCGGCACTCCGGCAAGCCCTACGCGGACTTAATGCGGGAGGACGTCTTCCTACCCCTGGGGCTGACCCACACCTCGGTAGATATTGGGCTGGGCCTGGAGCCCTACGCCGCGGAGCGCTACGGCGCCGACGGCATCGCGTACCCCTTCTACGAGTTCGACCATCCGGGCGGCTCCGCCGTCTACAGCAGCGCCCACGACCTCCTGAGGTTCGGGATGTTTCACCTTGGGAATCGGCTTCCCGAGCAGGCCGCGCTCCTCTCGCCGGAGTCCCTGGAGGAGATGCGGCGGCTCGTGCCGGCCGAACAGGAGCCCTTCGGCTACGGCGTCGGCTGGTACGTGAAGGCGGATGAGTGCGGCTACCCGGTGGTCTATCACGGCGGAGGCATGGGGGGCGTGAACACCATTCTGAAGCTGGTCCCCTCCGAGCGGATCGCGGTGGTGGCGCTCTGCAACGCCTGCACCGACCTCCCCTTCGAAGCGGCCGCCGAGATGCTGGCCGTCCTTCTGCCGGACTACGCCGAGCGGCGGGAGCGGGAACAGGCTGAGGCAGCCCAGACGGCCAGCAAGGAGGGTCCGACACAGGCCGCGCCGCCCCCTGCCGAGGCCGTCGGTGAGTGGAAGGGCATCGTGCACACCTACGACGGGGACCTCCCCTTCAGCCTCCGCGTGAAGCCGGACGGCGATCTCCACGCGCGCATCGGCGAGGACCTGCCCGCCCTGGTGAACGAGGCGACCTGGGAGGGCGGACAACTGACGGGCGTGATGGTGGGGGACCTGAGGACCGAGGACGTCCGCCGGTGGAGTTGCCGCCTGCACCTGGACCTGACGCTTCGTGGCAATAGCCTAAGCGGCGCCGTGCTGGCAGTCCACCACCAGGACGCCCAGCAGGGCGGCGCGCCGGGCCGCAGGCTGGGCAACGCCATCAGCCACTGGGCGGAGCTCAAGCGTGAGGGAGCAGGGAGCTAGCGTGGGGGCAGGCATCCCGGGGGAGTAGGGCGGATGCGAGGCCTGTGACCGGTCGCCAGTGCGGCCGAACAGCACCCCTCAGTCGTGCGCCTCCCTGCAGCCCCGAACCGGCCAACGGCCGTCGGGCCGGACTGAAGGCTGGCGTTGGCGACATGAAGCGGCCGGCCGAGCCCCTCCGTGCCGCACTGAAGTACCCCGCTGCGGGGACTGCAAGCCCACCTTCGTGGGCTTGGGTAGCTCCCCTAGGGTTCAGGCTTGCGCCCCCCCGCGGGGCTTATCCACGGCGGTGAACCTAGCACCGACCTAGCCCACGAAGGTGGGCTTGTGGTACCCGCAGCGGCGTACTTCAGTGCGGCGCGACCCTGCGGGCGCCCCCATCCCGGTCCCTGGCCGAGTCGCCGGGGCTTGGCCAGGAGGGGGGCTAGACCGGGGGCTCGATCTGCTTCTCGAGGTTCCTGAGCTGCGCGTGCAGCAGGTTCAGGTAGCGGACCAGAGGCTCAGCGTCGGCGCCAAGCTTGGACTCCAGGAGGGCGGTGGCCTCGCGGTGCAGGGAGTCCCTCTCCTCAAGCTCCTTCAACTCCCGGGCTATCTTCTGATCGTAACGGGATATCGGGCCAGCCATCTCTGTTCCTCCATTACCCGCAGCAACGCGAGGTCCCCAAAGACTAGTGGTGGGTCACGGGCTTTCCGGTGACTGCTGCCGTTCGTCGCACGTGTGTGCCGGCAGTTGTGTAACGAACCACAGGTGGGTCAGGGTTCCGTCCCCCAAGTTCATCCTTGGCCCAAGCGAAGGGATCTCCTCCAGCAGGCTGCTACCATCCACTGGCAGTTCGTCACCTCCGCGCCGGCTGCCCACCAGTGGTAGAGCCGTGAACCAGTGGCCCTCGCGAGCGCTCAAAGCCCCATGACACCCCCTACGGCACAGGGCTCGCAAGCGTAAGCCGGCTAGCCAACTCCTGGCCTGCTTTGTCTGCGTTACAAAGAGATCGGGTGGAAGCCCGCGCCCTGCGCGACCCGTGAGCGCCTCGCGCATCGTGCGGGTTCGGGCACGAGGTAAATGCGCGTCATGCACTAAGCAGGCTCCTCCCCGGTCTGGTGAAGGGTGCAGGCTAGCCGGCTGCAGCACCTCAGACCGGCATATGCCCCCAAAGAGAGCGGGCCGGGCATCCCACATTGCAGCTTGTTGGATGCCCGGCCCGCATCGGTGAAGGAGTCCCCGGCCGACGCTATCGCGCCGTAGGAGCGTGGTAGGCGTACCAGAGGATCCGCGTGATGTCGTTGGCCAGGATGCGGCCGTCGCCATCCGCGTCGGCCGCGGCGATCTGAACGGCGTCAAGCTCCCCGAGCCCGACTAGAGCCCGGAGCAGGAGCATCACGTCCGAGATGGAGACGAGTCCGTCGCCGTTCACGTCGCCCTTCAGCACCTCGCCCTGAGGGTTCAGGATCACGGTGGTGCCGAGGGTCGCCTTCCGCAGGTCCTCCAGCGTGCCGGTCACCACCGAACCGGGATACCCCGGCCGGCCAAGGACGGCCTGGACGTAGTCCGGTACAGTGTCGGGCAGCTTCTCGCTGTCGTCGTTGACGGGAGGAGGAGGCGTGCCGCTGAGGACCGGGGCACCGGGCGCCGCCGCGCCGCTGTAGTCGGTCTGGAGGACACGGTAGGTGAGCCGCCACGCCGGGTTGTTCCGGCCGATGATCTGCCTCAGGCGCGACGCGGCGTCGCTGGTATCCTCGATCAGCCAGCGTTTGTCGATGGCCCGAGAGAAGAACTCGTTGAAGTGGCTGACATCGGACTCCAGCAGGTAGGCGCTGTAGGTGTAGGCCGCCACCTTCTGGCCGGGGTACTTGTAGGCGCCGCTGGTCGTCAGCACGTCGGCGCTCTCGGGCATCATGTTCAGGTCCACGGAGATGGAGTCGGAGTCGGTCTGCCCCTTGGTCAGCGTGACGGCCGCGTGGCCTCCCGCCAGGATCTTGCAGTCCGAGCCCTGCTGCACCAGGAGCCCAACGCTCACGTTGAAGCCGACGCCGAACATCGCGGTGGTGTCGATGGCGCCGCCCAGAGAGGAGGACTGGGCGTAGGACCGCTCCCGAGACTCCTTGTAGGAGCCGATGCGCGCGTCCCAAGAGTAGTTGTTGATCAGGTTGCGGTGGGTCACCCGCTCCGCCGGGGGCATGCTGGCAAAGGCATTGGCGTTATACGCCTGATAGTAGGCCTCGATCTCCTTCTGCCGCCGGTCGATCTGGTTCTCTATGGTGACCACGTCGGTCTTCTTGTAGGACTCCAGGTCGCCCACCCGCAGGTAGTTGGGGTCGATCCTGAAGGGGAGGATCCGCCGCGCCTTGCCGCCGTTGGAGAGCTCCTTCGGCACCATCGTGTAGGCGATGATGCCGCCAGTGCCACTGGACAGGCTCAGGCCGTAGACGTCCACCCGGGCGCCCTCCACCACCGCCGTCCCGTAGTTCAGGGGTTGGAAGAGATGGGTGCCGGGGTCCACCTGGCCCTGCAGGCCCGCCGTCACGTCTCGGGTGAGGGACTCCGTGGTCCCCATGGTGCTGCCGTCCAGCCACCCGTACTTCATGGACACGTCCCACGCGACGCCCAGGCCGGAGCCGGAGGTGTTGGCGTTGATGCCGCGGTCCCGGTTGTAGCTCCAGTTGTTGCCGCTGCTGGAGGTGGTGCTGAAGTTGGCGTAGCTGGTGTTGGCGTAGTCCTTATCGGGCAGGAAGTTGGCGGCGGGAACCGGCGGCGGACCCTCGACGTAGCCGATGATGCTCTCGTTGATCAGCGCCTCGCCCACGTAGATGGCCTTCAGGCTGCCCACAACCCGGCTGAACCGCCACTCGAAGCGCTGGTCCTCGGAAGCCTCATCATCCAGCCGCTCGCCGATGGGCGGGATGGAGAGCCGCCGGATGGTCCCCGTGGTGGCCGGTGGAGCGCCGGAGACCGTCGCAAGCTCCGCTTCAACCATGGGGCTGGCGCCGAAGCTGGTGTCCCACTCAGCGCCGTTGCGGTGCGTCCACTCCTGAGTCAGCGGGTCGTAGGTGTAAACGGAGTCGTAGAAGCCCCAGCTCTTGTCCTCCGTGGAGAGGACCCTGGCGCGCACCGTGCCGTCGCCGCTCTCCAGCAGGTTGGGTCCGTCTACTACCACCTCGGGATGGTGCGTCTCAAGTCCCGGCAGGGTGATCGATGCCGCCGTCATCCCGACGGAGGTGACGACGCCCGACGCAAGCACCCGGAGGTGGCCGATCCGCAGGTGCTCATCCTGGCCCGCGAAGCCCACCATCACCTTCAGTCCGGTCTTCACCACCTTGCCGTTCACCGTCTCCTTGGTGGCGTAGCTGATGGCGCCGGGGCGCGACAGGGACGTGGTGGCCTGGAAGCTGCTCAGCGGCACTGTCTCTGTAACGTATCCCTCGAAGGTGGAGGAGGTTACGGCCCCGGCGGAAGCGCCAGTGACGACCGTGGTGGCGTTAGTGTCGCACATGCCGTTGGTGCCCACTCGGTAGGAGTGGATCGCCAGGCTCGTGCTGGCCTTGCCGGAGGGGAGCGCAAGGATGTTCCAGCGGAACTCATTCTGAATGACAGCGGGGGTCCTCACCACGGCGAAGCAGCCGTCGGCCACCTGAACGGAGCTCAGCTCCTGGGTTCTCGTGTAGTACAGGTTACCGCTCTTGTCGCGGAAGTCCCAGTCCGGCGCCTCCTCGGTACCGTTGTTGCGGACCTCTAGGGCTGGGGCGACGGTGCCGTCTGCCTTGGTCACCAGCTTGTCCATCAGGATCTTGCCGCCGGTGGACTGCCGGAAGAGGTACAGGTACTGAAGGTCATCGGAGACCGCCTGAACCGGGAAGGCGGCGGTGCCGGCGTAGGCGATGGGCAGCGTCTGCCACCCATGATTGCCCACGGACTCCGCCGTTTGGACGGGTTTGCCGGTGCTGTCCGGCGTGTAGCAGGTGTACTCGATGGCGGAGCCGGTGTTGCGGAAGGCCCAGATGGCGCCCTTGTGCGTCACGGCGGTCCACTGGCGGATGAGAGGGGCGGCCGCGCGGGCCGGGCACAGGCAGAACGCCAGCAGCACCAGCGCCAGCAGTGCGCCCAGGGAGTCACGGCCCAGCCACCCTCGGCGGGGACCAGCGTATGGAGCAGGCATTCGGAATCCTCCGTCCTGGGAGGGCCCACGCTCAGCGCAGGCCTTTCGGGAGTCTGAACCAGGGGGCGCGGGCCGCGAGGCCTTGCCGAGGCCTGTGATCCGCCGCTCTCTCGGCGGCGCCCTGAGCGAGCCCCTTCAGACCAAAGCTTGCGGGAAGGTGTTGGGGGCGAGGCGGCACCCGCGATCTGGCCTCTGGGGAAGCCTGCCCCTCTGCCAGCTTATCGACCAGCGGCACTATCCGGTTGAGCGAGCCCATGGCGTTATGCCATGCTGAGGGCCCGGGTGGCGCGGGGGACTGCCTTGCGGGGCGTCACGGAGTGCATAGACGAGGTGAAGGGCCTCACGCGCGCAGGCCCAAGTGCGGATCGCCCGAGAGCGCGGTGAGTCCGAACGCGGCGGCCCCAGGCGGCGGGGCCCGGTAGGTCAACACACCGAAGCCCGGTGGTGCCAACCGCCCATCCCGTGAAGGGGTGGGTCCAGAAGGACCGATCGGTGGCACCGATCGCCCGGGCCCGGTGCGTCCACACGCCCAAGCCCGGTGGCGCCAATCGCCCATCCCGTGAGGGGGTGGGTCCAGAGGGACCAGTAGGCGGTCCCGATCGCCCGGGTCCAGCAGTCCCAGACGCCCACGCCCGGTGGCGCCAGTCGCCCATCATATGATGGGGTGGGTCCAGAAGGACCGATCGGTGGCACCGATCGGTCCTTCTGAACCCACCCTTCACGGGTTGGGCCGCCGCGTCGCCACTGATGAACGGTAGCGTGCTGCGACGGTGTCCGGCGGCAGCTCCGCGCGGAGCGCCAAGACCAGCCCACCCCTTCACGGGGTGGGCGATCGGCACCACCGATCGGTCCTTCTGAACCCACCCCTTCACGGGGTGGGCGATCGGTACCACCAATTCATCCCTCTGGACCCACTCCTTCACCGGGTGGGCTACTCACGCCCACCGGGCTTGGGCGTGTGGACCCACCGGGCCCGGGCGATCGGCGCCACCGGGCTTCGGCGCGCGAATCGTCGGCGACCCCTCCGAACCCATCCTCACCACGGCGCCTCCGCGCGGAGCGGTGGGTCTCGCACCTACCCCACACCCTCCATCGGTAGGTGGAGGCGGACGGTGGTGCCCTGGTGGGAGATGCTTTCCAGGGAGAGGGTGCCGCCGAGGACTGCCATCAGCGTGGTGTGGAGGGCCAGGCCCTGGCCGGCGCCGCCCGGGGCGGGGGAAGTGCGGGTGCCGACGCCGTCGTCCGCGAGGGTGAGCTCCAGACCATCCTGGCGGCGGAGGGAGACGCGGAGGGTGAGGCGGCGGTCGGGGTCCGCGCCGCGAGCGTGGCGGGCGGCGTTGCGGACGGCCTCGCGGGCAGCGCAGTAGAGGACCTCCGCAGCGGGGGGCGGCAGCTCCGTGCAGAGGCGCTCCGCCTCCTCGGACACCTCCCAGAGCACCTCATCGAAGGCGCGGTCCAGGTCCGCCACCAGGGCGCGGAGGGCCTTCAGCAGGCCCTGCGAGGCTAGCTCCGGCATGCCGGCCGAGGGGAGCTCCCGAAGCAGCGCGGAGACCTGGCGGTGCGCCTCCGTGAGGGAGCGGACGGCCTCCTCCGGCGTGGAGGTGCCGCCGCTGACGGCGATGAGCGCCGCGTGAAGCCTGGGAAGAACGTCGTCGTGCAGGGCGCGACGGGCGCGCTGGTCCAGGATCTGGGTCTCCGCCAGGCGCTGCCGCTGAAGCTCCATCAGCCGCCGGGAGATCTCCGCCGCGGCAGCCTGGTCCAGCAGCCGCTCCGCCGCGGCCCTGGCTGCCTCCACCTCCTCGTGCCCGTACAGGCCGCCATCCCGCTTCTCACCCAGCAGCAGCGCTCCCAGCAGCCCCTTGGGGCCCCAGAGCGGCAGCGCCCAGGCGGCTCCCCCGTGGCTCCCCGGCGTGACGGCGAGGCATTCGGCCCCCTCGTTCCTCAGCGCCTCGACGTCTTCGACGGTTGGGGCCGGGAGCCCCGGCGGGTAGGGGAAGCCGGGAGACAGCAGGGGAGCCAGGGGCCCCAAGGGGATGAGGTACCCCAGCCGCGCGCCCAGGAGCTCCCCGCAGAGAAGGCCGAGGGCAGCGACCGCTTCCAGCTCATCTGGGGCGTCCGGTGGCGCCTCTCCCGCGGGCAGCCCTGGGCGCAGCCACCGAAGCGTCTGCTCCCGCTCCTCGAAGCTGCGCCAGCCGGAGAGCGCGTGGAGCAGCACCACCACCAGCGCCCCCGGCAGCAGGACCGTCGTGGGCGGCAGGTTGGCGGCTAGGGTCCACCCCACGGCTGTACCCGAGCCGACAGCCCACAGGAGCGCGGCTTGCCACTGCCGTCGGAGCCCCCTGCGAGGGAGCGTCTTGCCGGTGAAGACCTCGTAGGAGACGATGCCTTGCCCCAGACAGAAGTTGGCGGCCAGGATGAGGCCTGCGGTCACCAGGTCGAGCTGGGTCAGCATCACGGCGCCCTGCTGGCTCATGCGCCCGGCGTCTCGGCCCATCACGTGCAGCAGCAGCCACGCCATGCCGCCGGCCACCAGAAGGCTTACGGCAAGCAGGAAGAGCGTGGTGGCCACCAGCCAGGGTCGGGCCCGGCGGCGCGCGAGGTCACCCATCAGCCGGGAGGAGGGGCTGAGGCGGGCCAGGGCGTCCAGCGAGAGCCCCTGGCACAGCAGCAGGTAGGCGGGGTAGACCAGGGGGAGGAGCAGCGTGCCCAAACCCAACGGCAGGGCGCCGCTCAGTGGGCCCGCCAGCGCCTGGAACCGGTCACCGGTCGGCACCCACAGGCCCAGCAGCGCTCCGACGCCGGCGACTGCCGTCAGCCATCGCCGGTGCCGCTTGCGCAGCAGCGCGCCGGACTCCTCCCAGCACCCGGCGAACCACAGCACTGCCACGTACCAGGCCAACGGCAGCGCCAGCAGCGGAATCCAGCCCAGGGTCCACCACAGCCGCAGGTTGGCGAACCAGAGGGCCGTGCCGGTGCCGATGACCGCCGCGTGGCCCAAGAAGAAGGCCGCGCCGACCAGCAGCCCGGCGACCACCAGCCACAGCATCAGGTCGCGCCGCTCGGCGTTGAGGGCGACGGTGAGCCCCAGCCACAGCAGCAGCACCGCGTTCGCCAGGGAGATTCCCAGCACCGCGCCATCAAGGGTGGGAAGGCCGGACACCTAGCGCTGCCCCCCGCGGTACGCACTGCGTTCGCCGCGCGCCTCCCGCTCGGAACGCGCCACCGCCTTGCCCTGGAGAGGCACTAGAGCACCCCCGCGCGAGCCGGCCACCCCGACTCGCGCCCGCGCGCCAAACCGCATTGCGCACCAGGCGTTCCCGCGACGTGGATGGCGCGAGCCTCCACGGGCTTCGCGTAAGCAAGGAAGCCTAGGGGTTCTCAAGACTCCCAGGGAACGCTCTGGCCCTGCGCGCCCTTCACCCACGGATTGCCCTCCTCGTCCCACTGGATCAGCCGCCCCTCCCTCACCACCAGCGCGGCGCGGGTGCGGGCCACCTTCTCCTCCACGGTGGAGTGGGCCAGACCCCAGGCGGCGTAGATCATGCCGTTGGTCCGGCTGATGGTCCGCTTGTCTCGAAACCCCATCTGGCAGGCAATCTGCTCGTTGGTCATGCCTTTCGCCAGCATCAGCGCCACCGTCTGCTCGTTCGGCTCGAGCAGCGCCATGGGCGACTCCTCGTCCCTCCGCCCCACCTCCTCCACCCGAGACTCAATCTCCGGGTCGATGAACCCCTTGCCAACCACCGCGTCCGTAAAGAGCGGCAGCAGCATCTGGGGCAGCAGGTAGTTGGACTTGCGGACGTAGGCGTAGTGGCTCAGGATGCCCGCGCGGCGGAAGGCGCGGTAGTAGGCGTCGTCGTCCTGAATGGAGTAGAAGACGACCGGCAGCCTGGGCAGCTCCCGTCGCAGGGCGACGGCGGCTTCGATGCCGTTCATCCGGCCGGCAAGCTGCACGTCCATCAGCACCGCGTCGGGCGGGTCCGCCAGGCAGAGCTCCAGGGCCTCCTCGCCGCTGGCGCAGCCCTGGGTCACGCGTATCCGGCCGGTTGCCTCCAGCCCACTCCGCAGAGCAGGCCGCAGCCTCTCGTTGTCCTCCACTATCAGCACTCTGAGCATGTGGACTCCGCAATCGCCCGGTGAAGCCGGAGCGCCGGAGATGACATCTCCGGCTGACGTAGAGACGCCCCTCCGGGGCTTCGAGCAGGTCTGCGCCACCCCGACCCGGTGGCTCCACGGGCTGCCTGGCGCCCCGCAGGGGCAGTACAGGTTCCGCCGGGAATGGCATTCCCGGCGCGTCCCGGGGCCACGCCCCAGTCCGCGGGCCCCATCCCACCTTCTGAGGCCCTTCCCCTGAGCCCCCTCAGCCCTCCCGGTGGCTTAGTGTATCACCCGCTCCCGCACGGCTTCTGGTAGTGACGTCCCCCTGCCGCCAGCCCAGGCCCCGGGGATTGCATTTCCGGCCCAATCTCACCGCCCCCGCAGGGCTCCCGACGGTTGGTGCTCCGGTCTACGGTGGCTGCCGCCGGCCTGCCCTAAGCCCCGGAGGGGCGTCTCTACGTCAGCCGGAGATAACGTCTCCGGCGCTCTCCGGCTCTCCCCCCCATCCATACCACGACGGCCAGCCGTCTCCAAGCACTCAGGTGCGTTGGATCCGGTCCTCAGGAGGTCGAAGCGGTCTGTGCGCTGCCGGTAGAGTGGAGCCACCGGACGCCGGCGGAAGCGCTGCCGGCCCGGGGTACTGCCGGAGGGCCCTTCAGGGGGCTAGTCCGGCGACTCGACTCCTAGGAGGCCCGCATGAAGGTGAAGATGATCCTGCCCGCGCTGACGGAGGCCAAGAGCCCCTTCTTCCGGCCCATCAAGTACTCGCTCTTCCCGCCCCTGGGGCTGGCGACGCTCGCAGCATATCTGGACGGGACTGACGAGGTCACCCTCCAGGACGAGCACGTGGAGGCGCTGGACCTGGAGGATGAGCCGGATCTGGTGGTGCTTCAGGCCTACATCACCTCCGCCTACCGAGCCTACCAGATAGCGGTCCACTACCGGAGTCGAGGCGCTTACGTGGTCATCGGTGGGTTGCACGCCACCTCGCTGCCGGAGGAGGCCGCCGGGCACGCGGACACCATCTTCCTGGGCCCCGGCGAGGATACCTGGCCGGCTTTCCTACAGGACTTCCGTGCCGGCCGCCCGGCGCCCCGCTACGTGTCGAAGGTCCGGACTTTGGAGGGCCTGCCTCCCGTCCGCCGGGACCTCATCAAGCGCAGCCTCTACCTGGTGCCGAACTCCCTGGTCGTCTCCAGAGGATGCCCTCACACCTGCGACTTCTGCTACAAGGAGGCCTTCTACCAGGGCGGCAGGTCCTTCTACACGCAGACAGTCGATGCCGCGCTGGCGGAGATCCAGCGGCTTCCGGGACGGCACCTCTACTTCCTGGACGACCACCTCTTCGGCCACCGGCGCTTCGCGGAGGCGCTCTTCGACGGGATGCGGGGCATGGGGCGCGTGTGGCAGGCGGCCGGAACGGTGCAGTCGGTGCTGGCGCCGGGGCTGCTGGAGCAGGCGGTGGAGGCGGGCCTTCGCAGCCTCTTCGTCGGCTTCGAGACCCTCAGCGCCTCTAACCTCCGTGAGCATCAGAAAGTCCAGAACCTGCATCGCGACTACGACGCGGCCATGCGCCGCCTGCGGGACCTGGGCGTGATGGTGAACGGCAGCTTCGTCTTCGGCATGGACCAGGACGACGAGTCCGTCTTCGCCCGCACCGTGGAATGGGCGGTCGCCCAGGGCATCGAGACGGCGACCTTCCACATCCTGACACCCTACCCCGGCACGGGCCTCTACCAACGGATGGAGGCGCAAGGCCGCATGCTCCACCATCGCTGGGACCTCTACGACACCCGCCACACGGTCTTCCAACCCGCCCGAATGAGCCCGGAAGCGCTGGAGTCCGGCTACTGGCGAGCCTACCACGACTTCTACCGCTGGAGCAGCATCCTGAGCGGCGCCTGGGCGAAGGACGACTGGCCGGGCCGCCTCCGCCACCTTGCCTACGCCGGCGGCTGGAGGAAGTGCGAGCCCCTCTGGGACCTCATCATCCGCCTCAAACGCGCCGGCCACCTGCTGCCAGCCCTAGAAGCCCTCCTGGGCGGGGATCGGCGGCCGGAACAGCCCTACCACAGAGGCACAGAGACACAGAGGGGCACAGAGAAGGGCTCAAAGGGGGAAGGGCGGGTCGTTGGGTCGTAGGGTCGTAGGGTCGTAGGGTCGTAGGGGAGGGGCCCCAGAGGGTCACCTTAGGTCCCTTACGTCCCTTTGGTCTCTTGCGTCCCTTCGCTGAAGGGACTTCAGGGACAGAAGGGACATAAGGGACCCAAGAACACCCTCAGAGGCCCCTCCCCTACGACCCTACGACCCAACGACCCGCCCTTCCCCCTTTGAGCCCTTCTCTGTGCCCCTCTGTGTCTCTGTGCC
>DASXUI010000091.1:0-7778 GCA_036504955.1 Armatimonadota bacterium | reverse complement strand
TCCGAGGGGGTGATGCCCACCGTGAGCGGCCCGTTAGCGGCGGTCGCGGGCACACTGGTCACAAAGGTCATCTCCGAGGCGGGCTCGCCGTTGGGCGTGTAGGTTGCTTTGCTCAGAGCCATCCCGCCCTGGGGGCTGGTGAAGGCCACCATCGTGCCGAGAAGGTCGCGGTCCGGGATGGCCGGGGAGATGCCGATGACGATGGTTACCTTGGTACCGACGCCACCCTGCATGGGTTGGGCGCTTTTCCAGGTCAGCACCCAGTTCGTGCCAGCCTCGGCGGAGCTTCCGCAGAGCAGCCACAGGCACTGGCACAGCGCGAGGGCGGTGGCCCACGGCCGGAGGCGATCGGGCAGCGGAGGCGCCGCCGCTGTCGGTGGCGAGCCCTTCGTGATGCGTAGGGAGGCAGGACGGTCCTTCATTCGGTGCTCCCTTCAGTGTTGTCGGGCCACGGCCGGAGTGGCCTGCCAGGCCCGGGGCGTGGGTCAGGCGCCCAGCGTGGTGAGACCCGCGACCACCCGCAGTAGGAGGACGACGTCGCCCACGGAGAGCTTTCCATCACTGTTCACGTCGGCGGCAGCGGATTGCGTGCCGCTGAGTTGGGCAAGGCCCGCCACCGCGCGCAGCGCCAGAACCACGTCGCCGACCGACACCTTGCCGTCGCCGTTCACGTCACCCTTGGGTCCGCCGGGAGTGGCCGCGGCCTTCACCGTGAGCACCCCGGAGGTCACCTTGGCTACGGTCTCGTGGCCCAGGCTGTCCACGTAGGTGCCGGTTGCCTCGATGGTGTACTGGGCGCCATCCTTGGCGTTCTGGGGGACGTTCAGAGTCACCCGAAGCGCGACGCCGGGCCCGGCACGGCCTTGCGCGGACATCAGGGCGACCTGGGCGCTGTTGGAGCCCGGCACGCAGATGGGCGTCGCCTCGGCAAGTAGTGGCCCCGGCACGGCGCTGCCGAAGGTGAGGGTTGGGCTGCCGGCAGGGGGCGGCCACTTCAGCACGAGGTCGAGCCCCGCGAGGTCCTTAAGGGCGGCGGAGGCGGAGACATCCAGCGTGATGGCCTGGCCGGGAGCAACCTGGGCGCTGGTGATGGAGAGCGCCTCGTCGCCCGGGATGCCGGGCGGCGGCTCCGGCCCGCCGGACTGGCCCACGGTCATACGAGCCTGGGTGAGGGTGCCGATCTCGTGGGCCGTGAAGGCGACCTTGTCGGAGCCGGCGCCCTGGCGCACGAACACGTTCCACTGGGCTCCCTCCGGGGCGTCCTTCGGAATCTGAACCGGCACGACGACCAGGCCGCCGGGGCCGTGGGCGTCGTAGCCGGAGAAGAAGGACGAGACGCTGATGCCGATGATCCCGGGCGAGGACTCATCGGCGGTGGCTCCGGTGGTGGTGGGGTCGAGGCTGGCCGGGAAGATGTCGCCGAGGCTTATCTTGGCCTGCTTGCCTTCCGGTATCGCGGTGATGGTGGGGGCGTTGACGGAGCGTCTGCTGTTGCAGTCCAGGAAGAAGAGGACGGTGCTCACTGTGGTGACGTCACCGTCGACGTTCACCCTCAGAGGGACCACATCGCCCGGGCTCACGACGAGGTCCGCCGCCAGAGCGGCTGAGGTATCGGTGACGTTCATGTCCACCAGGCCGTCGCCGCTGGGGCCCGGCAGGCCCCCTGGCCCCGGGGGCTGGACGGCAACGGGCACGTCATCCGGCGGCGGAGTCACGGGTGTCCCGTCCGCCACCGTCAGCCTGGCCGAGGAGAGGGTGCCGATGGGTAAGCTCGCCGGCCCCCCAAGCACCAGGTCCTTCGATTGGATGGAGATGGTCCACTGGGCGCCGGCGGGCGCGTCCTTGGGGACCACCACCGGAAGAAGGAGCAGGCTGCCGGGGCCGCTCGCCTTCTTGCGAGTGCTGAAGTAGCTGACGGTAACCACGATTGTTCCGGGTGAGCTCTCCACAGCCTCCGCTGACATGACCTCCACCTGCGGGTCAGAGAGCAATATGCTTCCCGGCTCGGCGATCAGCTTGCCCTCCAGAGCCATGGCCGGGTCCGCCACGCGCTTACCCGTTAGCGTGGGATACTTCAGGGACTTCGGCTTGCACTGAAGAATGAACTGGCCCATGCCCACGTCATAGGCATCGCGGTCCACGTTCACCCTCAGCATCACCTCGCTCCCCGCGGGCGCCTTGATGTCGCCTACCAGGGCTTGCGAGGTGTTGGTGATGTTCATGTCCACCTTGCCGTCACCGTCGGGCCCAGGCATGCCACCCACGGGAGGCGGGCCTTCGGGCAGCGGGGTGTCGACCGTCAGGGTGGCGGAGCCGAGGGTACCCACGTCTATCGGCGCTAGGTTCTCGAGGGCGACCGTGCCTATCCGGAACTTGATGGTCCACCGCGCTCCGGCCGCCGCATCCTCCGGCACGGTGAGGGGGATGCTGACCAGGCAGCCGGGGCCGTTGGCCTGGTGGAAGGGGTTCCCATACATGACCTTCACCGTGATCATGTCCAGGGTCATCACGGTGGCCTCCACGGACTGCATGGAGGGGATGCCGCCGAGGCCCTCGCCCTTGAAGAGGGCTCCGAGCTCCGCAAAGATCTGGACGCCCTTGTACTTCCCGGTAAGCACGGGAGCGCCGGGGGTCTTGGTGGTGCAGTCCAGCGTAAAGTAGGCCCGCTTGATGTTCACCGCATCGGCATCCACGTTGACTCGCAGCGTGACCTGCTGGCCGGCCTGCGCGTGGATGTCGGAGGTCATCGCGGCGCTGTCATCGGTGATATTCATGTCCGCCAGCCCGTTGTCGTCGGGGCCGGGCAGGCCTCCATGGGCGGGCGACGCAAAGATCAGGCAGGCGGCGAGGAGCGCCAGGAGGAGACCGAGAAGCGTAAGGGTTCCGGGTTGGGGGAGGGGCCGCCGGGGGCGGTGCCGCGAGGTCCAGGGCAGGGCTGCTGTGGCTGGCATGGGTGCACCTCCTTGTGCCTCCGAGCCAACTGAGGGTTCCATCCGCGGTGAAGGCCGGGCAGCCGCACCGTCGCAGGGAGGCGCGGAACCGCCTATACGCTCGATAGTAGGAACGAGCTATCGCGATGCCAGTGTACCAGCCCATGGCTGTATGTCAAGCGAACAGACACCGTGCGGGGTAGAGCACCGGTGCTTCAGGCAGGTTGATGTCGTGGGCTGGGCAGGGAAGCTGCCTCCCGAGGGGGTAGACGGAGAGCAGGGAGGGTGAGCCCTCCCCTTGGTAAGCGGCAAGGAACTGCCTCACCACCATGGCACCAAGAGGGGCTAGGGGGCTTAGGGGAAGGGCCTCAGACTGGCGGCTTGGGTGTAGCCTTCACCCCCCTCAGTACCCTGAGCCCCCTCAGTCCCC
Source organism: Armatimonadota bacterium (assembly GCA_036504955.1). GTDB lineage: Bacteria > Armatimonadota > DTGP01 > DTGP01 > DASXUI01 > DASXUI01. Next base: position 4,418 of record DASXUI010000091.1, on the reverse strand, counting down.
TAGCCCCTCTTGGTGCCATGGTGGCGAGGTGGTTCCAGACCGCTGGTCTGGGTGGTGTGTACGGGGCTTCATGCTTCTTGGGGACGGCAAGCGGGGCGCGTGAATCCAAAGGAGGCCTGGGGAATGGGACTGGAGATGGCCATACGGAACGTCGGTCTGGCGCTGGTGTTAGGGGTGGTGCTCTGCCGCGGTGCTTCGGTGTCGGCGGCGGCCTCGCGACCTGCTGATTTGGCGCGCTTCTACGTGTCGCCCAAGGGGAACGACCGCTGGACAGGCCTGAAGTCCGAGGCCTCCAGGGCGGGCCGCGATGGCCCCTTTGCCACATTGGAGCGGGCTCAAGCGGCTGTCCGGCAGGCGCTGAAGCAGGGCCGCGGCGCGCGCGTGCTGCTGAGGGGCGGGACCTACTACCTCCCCCGTCCACTGGTTTTCCTGCCGCAGGATTCCGGACTCCCCGGTGCTCCGGTGGTCTACCAAGCCTATAGGCAGGAGAAGCCGGTCCTCAGCGGCGGCACGCGCGTGTCCGGATGGAAGAAGGATGCCCAGGGGCGCTGGCAGGTGACACTGCCCAAGGCGGCCAAGGGCGAGTGGCTCTTCTCTCAGCTCTTCGTGAACGGAGGCAGGCGCTACCGCCCGCGACTCCCCAAGCAGGGCTACTACTTCATCGCGGACGCGCTGCCGCCGTCACCGCACGCGCAGGGCCAGGGCTACGACCGCTTCCGCTTCACTCCCGGCCAGCTCAAGGCCTCCTGGCATGACCTGGAGCGCGTGGAGGTCCTTGGCTTCCAGACTTGGACCATGGCGCGGCTGCCCATCGAGTCCGTGGACGAGAAGGAGAGCACCGTCTCCTTCATCGGCAACACGCATGGGCTGGAGGGCTACTCATCCCTACCTAAGGGCAACCGGTTCCTGGTGGAGAACGTCCGCGAGGCGTTGACGGAGCCGGGGGAGTGGTACCTGGACCGGGAGTCCGGGGTGCTGACCTACATCCCCAAGGCCGGGGAGAGCCCGCGCACCGCGGAGGTGATCGCCCCACGGCTGGACCGCCTGGTGGAGCTGAAGGGCGACATCGCCGGGCGCCGGTGGGTCTCGAACCTGCGGTTCAAGGGGATCACCTTCGCGCACACGAACTGGAACTGCCTCAGAGAGGGCAACGCCTTCGCGCAGGCGGAAGTGAACCTGCCGGGCGTCATCAGGGCCGAGGGCGCGCGGGACTGCGTGCTGGACGGCTGCCAGGTGACCCACATCGGCACCTACGCGGTAGACCTCGGCAACGGGTGCAAGCGCTGGACCATCAGCAACTGCGCTCTGACGGACCTGGGCGCCGGGGGCGTGAAGATCAGCGGCAGCACGAAGCCCGAGGACACGGAGGCGCTGACCTCCCACAACGTGGTTACTGACTGCCTGATGGCGCAGGGCGGGCGCGTGCATCCAGCGGGAGTGGGTGTGTGGATCGGCAACTCGCCCTACAACCGCGTGGAGCACAACGACATCCACGACTTCTACTACACGGGGATCTCCTGCGGATGGTCCTGGGGTTATGGTCCCAGCGTCTCCAACCACAACACCCTCGCCTACAACCACATCCACCACCTGGGGCAGGGTGTCCTCAGCGACATGGGGGGCATCTACACGCTGGGCCTGGCGCCCGGCACGGTGCTGCACCACAACCTGATCCACGACGTGGACTCCTTCAGCTACGGAGGCTGGGGCATCTACCCCGACGAGGGCAGCACCGACCTGCTGATCGAGAACAACGTCGCTTACAGGACCAAGAGCGCCCCCTTCCACCAGCACTACGGCAGGAACAACCTGGTACGCAACAACATCTGGGCCTTCGGGACCGAGGCCCAGGTCATGCGAACGCGTGCCGAGGAGCACCTCTCCTTCACCTTCGAGAGGAACATCGTCTACTGGCGCGAGGGGCCCCTGCTGGGCTCCAACTGGAGTGGGAACAACTACCGGCTGGACAACAACCTTTACTGGAACGCGGCTGGGAAGCCCATTGGCTTCGCGGGCATGAGCCTGGAGGAGTGGCAGAAGAAGGGGCAGGACCAGCACTCCCTCATCGCCGACCCGCGCTTCCGTGACCCGGACAAGGGGGACTTCCGCCTGCTGCCCGGCTCTCCGGCGGACCGCATCGGCTTCATCTCGCCGGACCTCACCGGGGTAGGGCCCCGGAACAAGCTCCCGCTGGGGCCAGGCGTCGCGCTGCCGAGGGCCTATCCACCGCCCCCGCCGCCGCAGCCGGTGGCGGAGAGCTTCGAGAGTGGCAGCCCGGGCCAGAAGGTCGCCGGGGCCACGACCTGGGAGGAGGCCGGCAGCCCCTACACGGTCCGGATCACGGACCTCCACGCGGGGGAGGGGCGTCAGTCGCTGAGGTTCGCCGATGGCCCAGGGCAGCAGCAGGGGTACAACCCGCACCTCTACTGGACCCCTGGGTTCAAGGAGGGAGTGGCGACGGCATCCTTCCTGCTACGCGTGGACCCCGGGGCTACCGTGGCCCACGAGTGGAGGGACTCCTCGCAGCCCTATCAGGTGGGGCCCTCCATCGTGGTGAGGCCGGACGGGGGTCTGTGGGCGAGCGGCGGAAAGGTGGGCTCCGTGCCGCTGGGGCAGTGGGTGAAGGTGGAGCTGTCCTGCCCCCTGGGCTCCGGCGCGAAGGGCCTCTACGACCTGATCGTGACCTCGCCCGGCCAGGCGCCCCTACGATGCCAGGCCCTTCGATGCTCCCCTGAGTTCCGCGCGCTCCAGTGGTTCGGCTTCAGCGCCGAGGGCGACATCGCCGCAGCCTTCTACCTCGATGACCTCCACCTCGGCCTGCGGCCCGGCGTCGCGGCGCCCGCACGGACCGCGCGCAAGCGGCAGCGAAGCTGAGCCCCACGCAGCCGGGCGGCGCGGAGACGGGATCGCTGGAGCCTTGGATCGCGTAGGCTGGTCCGAGCGAGGCGCTCACGCGCGGCGTCTCCCCTCTCGGCGTGGTGCCGTGAGCCTTACCGTAGTGATAGCCCAAGAGGGGATGCAACCGATGAGAGCTTCGATGCTGCTGCTTGCCCTGACGCTTGCTCTGCCCTGCTCTTCGGCTTTGGCGGTGAAGGAGGCGCCTTACCGCACCCAGGATCGGATGCCGGATGTGCTGAAGATGCCATCGCCTTCGCAGGTCTGGTTGGGGGGGTACCTCGGGAAGCGCGTTCTGGCGAACGAGAAGGCCCGGCTGCTGAAGGTGGATGAGGAGCCGATTCTGGTGGGCTTCGAGAAGAAGCCGGGGAGCCATCCGTGGATCGGGGAGCACGCCGGCAAGTGGCTGCACGCCGCGACTCTGGCCTGGGTCTACACGGGTGACCCCGCGCTGAAGGCCAAGCTGGACCGCGTGGTGGCGCGACTGGTCGCGGCCCAGGAGCCTGACGGGTACCTGGGGACCTACGTGCCGGAGAAGCGATTCGGGCTGTACCCTGACGCTGACTGGGACGTGTGGTCCCACAAGTACAACCTGATTGGTCTGCTGACCTACTACCACTACACAGGGGCGGCACCCGCGCTGACGGCCTGCCGGAAGATGGGCGATCTGCTGATCCGAACCTTCGGGCCGGGTAGGAAGAGCATCCTGTCGGCCGGCACCCACATGGGGATGGCGGCCACCAGCGTTCTGGAGCCCATGGTGCTGCTCTACCGCACAACCGGTGATCCGCGCTACCTGGAGTTCGCGCGGTACATCGTGCGGTCCTGGGACGAGCCGGGCGGGCCGGCCATCCTGAAGTCGCTGACGGCGCATCGGTCCGTGGGGCAGACGGCGAACGGCAAGGCCTACGAGATGATGTCCAACCTTGTCGGGCTCTGCGAGCTCGCTCGGGCGACGGGAGAGCGACGGTATCTGGTCCCGGCGCTCAACGCCTGGGAGGACATCGTGGCTCACCAACGGTACCTCACCGGCACTGTGAGCTACGGGGAGCACTTCCACGCCAGCTATGACCTGCCCAACACCCCGAGCGCCAGTGTTGGAGAGACCTGCGCCACCGTCACGTGGCTTCAGCTCAACGCGCAGCTTCTTCGGTTGACCGGCGCCGCGAAGTACGCCAACGAGCTGGAGCGCACCTACTACAACCACCTGGCTGCCGCGCAGAGGCCAGGTGGCGCGGAATGGTGCTATTACACCGCGCTGGAAGGTACCAAGCCCTATGGCCCCGGCATAAGCTGCTGCGTCTCCAGCGGGCCGCGCGGCATGGCTCTGATCCCCCAGCTCTCCTACATGACCGGCGGCACCGACAGGATCGTTGTGAACACCCTTGAGACCTCGCGCTTCACCACCCGCCTGGGCGGACGCCAGGTGACGCTGGAGCAGAAGAGCGGTTTCCCGCTCTCCGGACAGACGACTCTCACCGTCCACACCAGTGGCCCGGCCACCTTCGCGATATGGGTCCGCT